>JAISTU010000094.1 GCA_031272415.1 Bacteroidales bacterium
AAAATAACATCTGAAAATCAATCAATTAAAGATAAAATCATTGCCTTAACCGAAAAAATGCTGGACTTGGAAAAAGTTGTTTTGAGCGACTTGGTCGATTTTAAGGATTTTACAATACAAAGGTTTGAAAATGTGGAAGTTGCGGGCAAAAATCTTGTTCTCACATTCAACGGAAAAGATTACAAACTGCCGATAAAAGAAAATTCGGAATTGGTAAAACGAGTAATTTCCGAAAAATATTATGATAACGGTTTGGTTTTCAATGCTGAAAGTGTAACTTTGCAAGAGTTGAAAACCCTTGAAACAATTGATTTTGAGCAACAGCAAAGATTGAAATGCGAAATTGACGACTTGGTTTATCAATTGTACTTTGGAAATGAAACAGAATTTAAAGAATTATTAAATAATTAAAAATATCTGATAATGAAATATTTAGACCCGCTTTACGACTCAACAACATCTTTGAATGTACATGATTTTTGTTGGCAAATTATTGTCAATCCAAATGCAATGTCGGGCAAAGGGAAACAAATTTGTGAGAAAATTTTCACTCTTTTGGCAGAAAATCAAATCAGTTTTGAAAAACATATTGCCGACGGTAGCGGAATCGGTGAAAAAACTGTACTAAATCTCTGTAAATCAAATAAATATCATTTTATTGTTTTTGGAGGAGACGGAACTTTAAACGAAGTCATTAACGGCATTTTGAAAAGCGGAGTGCAAACGGACAAAGTATTTGTTGTGCCTTTTCCCATAGGAACGGGCAACGATTGGAGTCGCACCCATGCGTATCCCAAAAATGCAGTCTCTGTGATGGACGCTTTTCTCAATGGCTATTTTGCAGCACATGATGTAGGATGTGTGAAATTGATTGAAAATGAAACTATTACAGGTATTCGTTATTTCATCAATATTGCAGGATTTGGCTTTGATGCGGCGGTTATTGAGCAAACTGCCAACGGAAAATCATCCTTTTTTTCGGCAGCCACTTATATTGTCAGTTTGTTGAAAGTGCTATTTAAGTATCACTCTACCAATGTGTTACTGCAATTTCCCAACCAAAAAGTGGAAGCAGAATTATTTTCGCTTGCGGTGGGCATTTGTCGATATAATGGTAACGGAATGAAACAAGTACCTATGGCAAATCCTTACGATGGCTTTTTGGATGTGGTGCTTATTCGTAAAATTTCAGTTGCAAAAGCGATGGCAAATGTGGTGCGTCTTTTTAGAGGTAAACACTTGAAAATCAAAGAAGTATCTGTTTATCAAACGCAATCACTTATTCTCAATGCTGAGCCTGCAATAGGTTGTGAAACAGAGGGAGAAATGCTACCCAAAGCCAATATTTATGACATAAAAATTTTAGCAAAAAGTGTGCAATTATTGGTTATTTGAAAAATAAATGTAACTTTGCAAAACAGTTAGACAAAATGAAGTCAAAAAATGTATTTATTAAGAAGAAAAGAATTAATTTGTAAACAATAACACGCTGATTATCAGTGTGATAAAAAGATTTTTTATTATGGTAGATATAAATTGGAAAGAATTAACATTCGGATACACAAAAACCGATTACAATGTTCGCTCGTATTATAAGGACGGCAAATGGAGTCCGTTGGAAAAGAGCGATTCGCAAATGGTGAGCATGCACATTGCGGCTACATGTTTGCATTATGGGCAAGAATCTTTTGAGGGTCTGAAAGCCTTTCGGGGCAAAGACGGCAAAGTAAGAGTTTTCCGTTGGCAAGACAATTGCACGCGACTGCAACATTCGGCGGAGGCTATTTGTATGGCTGTTGTGCCGGAAGATTTGTTCAAAGAGGCTGTTTTTGAGGTTGTTAGGCTCAATGAAGAGTATATACCTCCTTATGGGACAGGGGGTTCGCTTTATTTGCGTCCTTTGTTGATTGGCACGGGCGCAAGAGTTGGCGTCAAACCGGCAGACGAGTATTTGTTTTTGATATTCGCAACGCCTGTTGGACCGTATTTTAAAGAAGGATTTAACCCCGTTAGGATGCAAATTGTGCATGATTTTGACCGTGCAGCCCCCAAAGGAACCGGACACGTGAAAGTAGGCGGCAATTATGCAGCAAGTCTCAAAGCAGGTGAGCGGGCGCATCATGAAGGTTATGCAGCAAGTGTATTTTTGGATTCAAAAACGCATACAAAAATAGACGAGGCAGGTCCTGCTAACTTTTTTGCCATCAAAAACGGCACTTATATTACGCCAAAATCACATTCCATTTTGCCTTCAATTACCAACATGAGTCTGAGAACATTGGCAAATGATTTGGGATTGAAAGTAGAAGAGAGGTCAATTCCGCTCGAAGAATTGGATACTTTTGAAGAAGCAGGTGCATGTGGAACGGCTGCCGTAATTTCACCTATTTCTGAAATTCAAGACAGAGAAACAGGCAAAATATACAAATTTCCGTCAGGAGATAAAGCCGGAAAATGGTGTACCCAACTCTATCAACAGTTGCAAGGCATTCAATATGGCGAATTGGAGGATAAATTTGGTTGGTGCGAAATAGTTTTGTAAAAATAGCAAAATAAACGCTTTTGTTGGTAAAAGCAATATTTACACTAATTGTACAATATCTCAATTACCTATCATTTTTTTTATCATATTGGAAATGTATACTCCAATCTGTATTGTGCAATTAGTGTTTTTTTGGTTTTTTTGAGGGCGATTATGGAAGACCTATCAGGGGTATAAAATGTTCATTATCTTGCAATTACATTATTTTGGAAGGTAAATTTTGTGCCCGAAACAGGACTCGAACCTGCACGTGATTACTCACACTAGTCCCTGAAACTAACGCGTCTACCAATTCCGCCATTCGGGCAAGGGTGTTGCAAAGATACACAAATTTATCAATTAAAAATTAAAATTTAAAAATCTGCGGATTAGAGTGCAGAGTGTAGATTTTTTTGCATTTTGGGATAAATTAGTTCTAAATTTAAACAAAAAAAAGATATATAATAGATTGATATTCAAACATTTACACTTTACATATTTCATTTTCTACTTTCAATTATTTTTCGTGGTATAATTTTTGTATTAAACTATAAAAAAGTTATCGTTAATTGTGGCAAAAGATAGACATTTGACAAAGAAAATCATTGCTAAAATAACAAAAATTTTGCTTTGGACTGTAGGGTCGGTAGTAGGTTTACTTTTGTTATTGTGTGCAATAATGTGTATCCCGTCTGTGCAAACATATACTGCTATGAAAGTTACGGCATTTTTATCTCAAAAGATGCAGAGTGAAGTTTCGGTAGATAAATTGCGGATTGGGTTTGATATGTCTATTGTTTTTGAAAATTTGCAACTTAAAGACCAACGCAGCAACAATCTGATTTACATTCATGAGGGTGAGTTGGCATTTCCGACTTTGGATTTATCGCATAACTATATCGGAATCAGTTATATAAAGGCAAATCAAGCAGATGTTTGCATACGAACTTATGAGGGTGATACGGCGATAAACATGAAATTTTTTATTGATTTTGTAAAGCCTAAAAAAAGCAGAAAAGAAAAGATACGCATTGATTTACAGAATATTACGCTCACAGACAGTCGTTTTTGCTTTCGGAACGACAACAAAGCCTTGCCGGATGAGGACAGCGTTTGGAATTATGCCAATATGGTTTTGGACAAAATCAATATTCGCTTGCGACAGTTGCTTATTATCAGCGATAGCCTTAATTTTGAAATTGATAATCTCCTTGCCCGCGAGCGGTCAGGTTTTGAAATAACGTATTTTAAAGGATATTTAAGGCTCTCAAAATCAGGTATTTACTGCTTTAATACAGATTTTACAACGGCATCCAAAAGTCATATTTTAACCGATTTTGGAATGGATTACAGCAGTTTTAAAGATTTTAGCGATTTTATAAAAATAGTCAAATTTAATACAATTTTGTATCCTTCCGAACTCAATACGCATGATTTGCGTTATTTTGCCCCTAAATTAGCGGGGCTGAACAATTGGGTAAAAATATCTTCGAGTAAAGTGTCTGGTACAGTAGAAGACCTGAAAACCAAAGAGTTAAGCATTGAATTGGGGGATAAAACATATCTCAAAGGCGACATAGCCATGATGGGTTTGCCCAATATTAAGGAAACATTTTTTGATATTAACATTGACGAGTCCAATATTACCGTTAATGACCTCATTAACATACAGTTGCCCAATAATAAACAGATACCTATCAACAACAAAATGCGGCAGTTGCAATGGGTGCAATTGAAAGGGGACTTTTTGGGTTTGTATGACAATTTTTTTGCGGACGCACACCTTGCCAGCGGAGTGGGGAGCGGGGCTTGCGAGTTGATGTTTAACAGTCGGCAAAAGCCTATTACTTACGATGGCAAAATGTCGCTTTATCAATTCAAAGCAGGTCAATTGTTTGATATTCAAGATGTTGGAAATATTACTTGCAACGCTCAAATAAAAGGCAAAGGTTTGACGGTGGAAGATATGGATTTTGCTCTCAACGGGGTAGTCAATCAGATTGAATATAGACAAAATGAATTGGCAGATTTGCATTTAGAAGGAAAATTTTTACAAAAAATGTTTTCCGGCAAAATCGTTTGCGATGACAAAGATTTGGATTTGGATTTCAACGGCACAATTGATTTCAATCAGCAACAGCCTCAATATGATTTTGAAGCAGATGTTAGAGCATTGAATATCAGTAATTTCCATTTTTTCAGACCTGATTCCAATGTTATTTTTTCGGGCTGTATCAGTAGCCGTTTGGAGGGCAACAGTTTAGAAAATTTAAACGGCACGTTGTCGATGGAAGAGATTGTGTATCAAGAGAATAACCAACCTTATTTTTTCCCCAATTTCAAAATGAATATTACTGCTGACACGATTGGATATAAAAATTTGCAATTGCAGTCGGATGCATTGAATGCCAATTTGGATGGTTTTTTCACTTACAAAGACGCTATCTCATTGATACAGAAGAGATTACAGCAATATTTACCCGATTTGATACCCATTTCTCCTGCTGTTGCCTCTGTCAATGACAGTCTTCAAAAGGAGCATTTTAAACTGTCGGTAGAATTGAAACGTCCGTTGCCGATTTTGGCACTTTTTTTACCTAAAATACAGATAAACAGTAGTTTAACAGCAGAATTGGCGATAGACGAGCGAGAGCATTCGGCAACTGTTTCGGCAACGGCAAAGCGGATTGAAATTGCGAAGATATTGTTTGACAATCTGTCAATTAGCGGCAATGAAATCCAAAATCAGTTTAAAATTCATGCACTTTGTGATGGTTTGTATGTGTCCGTAAAAGACTCATTTCCAACAATTTCCAACATTGACATCCAAACATCTTTGCAAAATAACAGCATTAATTTTTTGATGTTGGCAAATGGAAATTCGCAAAACAGAATTAACAATATTTTGACAGAGGGAAAATTGCAATTCCTTAAAAATAAAGCAATTACACTCAATCTGAACAATGGTTCTGTGGTTTGGGACAATGAAACTTTTTTCTTTGATTCGAGCAATTATGTTTATTATAGTCCGGATAGTATTTTTGTTCAAAATATCGGACTTTCTGCCGCCTCAGGTAAGTCATTGAGAATCAGCAGTCAAGCCAATAGGAGCAATCCCAAAGGGGTCGGATTTGAATTTAATGAAATCGAATTGGGCTTGTTCAACGTGTTTTTGGAGCGGTATCAGATTGAATTACAAGGGAAAGCGACCGGCAGAGGCGGTCTTTCACTCAATACTGCCGCTTTTGGGATAGGGTCTTCTTTTCAGATTAAAGACCTGTATTTCAATGATGTAGCAGTCGGATATTTGGAAGGAAGAACAGGCTGGCGAGATGCCAATAAAAAACTTAATATCAACGCCACTATTTATCAAACTCCATTGAAAATCAATCAATTATTAAATATTTCAGGTTATATTGACCCCGTTAATAAATATTTGGATTTTAAGGGTGATATTGACAGTCTAAACATACATCTTTTGCATCGTTATTTAGCCTCATTTGCCTCAAAAACAGAAGGTTATGGAAAAGGAAAAGTAACTTTTTCAGGGGCATTTTCCGACCCAAAACTCAATGGAGAAATTGCACTCTCCCATGCAATTTTGGGCATTGATTACCTAAAAACAGAATATTTTATTGAAAAAGGGAACATCAATTTTGTAGATACCGGTTTCATTTTCAGCGATATACAATTGAGCGACCACCTTAATGGAACAGGAACCGTCAACGGCGTTATTACCCATAAAAAATTAAAAGACTTTGGATTAAATTTGAAAATTAAAGCCGATAATTTGCTCGCATTAAAAACCACTGCCAAAGACAATAACCGATTTTATGGAAAAGCGTTTGCCAATGGAAATGTAAGCATTACAGGCAAAGCAAGCGAACAAATTCGCATCAATGCTGAGGTTACAACCCAACCGCAAACCGATATAACGCTCTCTTTGGATTGGGCAGAAACATCTTCGGAAAGCAATTTTATTACATTTGTCGCCAAAGAAGATGAAAATTTATTCCAAAACATTGATAATGAGCAACAAACAGGCACAAGTATGGCTGTAAATCTTATCATTACTGCCACTCAAGATGCTGTTGTGCGGGTGTTGCTTGACCCTTCTATCGGAGGTACAATTTTGCCAAAAGGCAGTGGAGTGGTGGAGTTGCAAGTAGATGAAAATTACGACTTTAACTTGTACGGACGATACAATATTGTGGGAGGAGAGTTCGATTTGGCATTTTATGACCTGCTGACACGCAGTTTTAAGTTGGAAAATGGCTCTTATATTTCATGGAATGGCGACCCCATGCAAGGGACTATCAATTTGCGTGCCATGCAGAGTGCAAAAGTATTAGACCCGTTAGCAAATACTCAAACGGCAACTACTTCCACTGACCCCAACGACCCTAATGCAACTGCCTCAAATTCAACAACTTCCGTCGCAAAACAACGAATTGCCATCAATAATATTATCACTTTGACAGGACAATTGCTCAAACCCGATTTTAAATTCAGTTTTGAATTACCCAATACTTCTGAAGATAATAAATCACTCATTTACAGCATGATAGATACATCAGACAGACAATCAATGGTCGAGCAAATGGTCTCTATTCTGTTTTTGGGGACATTGACCACACAAAACAATACTTCGGCGTCCGGCAGCAATCTCAATAGTTCGCTCAACAGTGGTATTGGCTATTCTTTGAGTGAAATTTTGTCCTACCAAATCAATAAATTAGCGTCCGGCATTTCCAACAATTTAGATGTCAGAGTTGCTTATTTACCGGGGGAAACTTTTGCAGAAGGTGAATACAGTTTGGACGTCGGCAGTAGTTTTTTGAATGATAAATTGACCATTTCTTCCAGCGTGGGAATGATTGATAGACAAGACATTGCAACAGGATACCAATTTTTGATTGACTTTGTGGCGGAATACAAACTCAACAAAGACGGTTCTCTCAAAGCCAAAGGATTTAACACCACTAATCAACAAGATTATTTTCAATCCGCTTTCAGTTCCTCAAAATATACACAAGGTATCGGCTTGTCCTATTCCAAAGATTTTGATAAATTTAAAGATATTTTTGTCCGAAAACCCAAAAAAAAGAAAAAGGGTGAAGAAAACATAGACGAAAGATAAAAAAAAGAAATATCAATGCCTCCATTTGCAGAAAAATGGACTGTTTTTTATTACATTTTGATATTACAAATCTGTAAGCATGATTTTTACACTCAACCCTAAGTTGATAGTTAAGGTTTTGTATTGGTTAAGCAGTGCCGGTTTGGTCAAATTGTGGTCATAAAAGAGTTTGATAGAGAAATTTTTGGTAAATAAATATTCTGCATTGACGGCTATTTGGAAAATTCGCTGACCGGCAGACGCTTGATTGATGTCTTCTTCTATTTTTCTCAAAAGTGTCTTATTATCCCGCAGTGAAAAATCGGCTCTTAATACCAATTCTCCTTCTGTTTTGCGTTTGATACCTGCAAAATTAAATGTTATATCAAGCCCTTTTATTCGATAACCTGCCCCTATAACTATCTCATTATTAGAGTTTTCTGTAACTTGGAAATTAGCCATACTCAAAGTAACCGACCTCGACCGTCTCCATTCTGCTTTAAATTGCAAACTGTTTTTGAGCGACATATCAAAGCCGATTAACGGATTCATTGCCTCCGTAATCGCCACTTGTCCGACTTCAATATAGGGTATAAAATTATTCAACGCATCTCTAATTTGTTGATAATTACCTTCTTCCGGATTGAATGCCAAATTGGTAGTAAAACCGCCCAATTGATAAACGCATGTATAAGCATGTCGCAAAACAAAGGATTGGAATATCTTATTTAAGCCCGGAATACGCGTCAACCCGTTGTAAGAAATAGTCCAATTGGGCAAAGGAATGGCAAAAAATGGTGTTTTTGTATTCACTTTGTCGGGGGAAGTGCCCGAATAGGCAGCCCAAAATGCGTATAATAATACTTCTTGGTCTAATTTTCCATAGCCGTCCGGAAAGCCGTCCACGTCAGGCGTTGGGGTATAACCCGGACGTGCAGATGCCCGCTGCTGTGCCAATCGATTGGCAATTTCTATCCTGTATTTTTTGAAATTTTCAAAGTTTTGATTTTTGTAATTATCTGTAGTTGAGGCATCTGTAACCACTTTATCTTTCACAAAAAGCGTTCCTGCACAAAACGTTGTAATACTGAAACTTCCTGTTTGTTGGCGGGAATAGTCGGCAAAAATACCGTTAGAATCTGCTATATAATAACTTTGTTGGACATAACTGTATGTTCTTGTGGCAGTTAGGTCAATTTTAAGGTCTTTGATAGGTTCGAGTGTTATTTTTGCTGCCAAATTAGTATTTTTTCGCTGTTGATAAGGTGTATTCAACAAATCGGACGTGGAAAGCCAGCCATTTTGCGAAGCCCTATATCGCAAATCCTCATCTTGGTCGCCAAAAACAAACAAAAATCCTGGGGAGCCGTTCTGTTTAATATTCAGCCCTAATAAATCCGGCTCCAACATAAAGCCTGTCATTGCTATCGCATTGCCTTCCGTGTAATTGAAAGACGCATTTTTGACCAACATTAACATGCGTAAAAAGTTGTCTAACACTTCTTTACCGATATTTTTTTGCTTTTCTTGCTTTGCTTTTTCTCTGGCGCGAATGGAATCTTGTTGTTGTTTAGGCAATTTGGCTAATTCTGCTGCCGAAATGGTTGGTTGTTGCTTTTTCTTTAAAATCGGTTTATCTTTCAAACTGCTGCCAAATGTACCCTGATTGACCTTCCTTAAATATTTGGATTTATTGTATAAAGTCGTAAAATTCAAAGTAGCATCAAAATGTTTTGCGTTTGTATTTTGAATGGAATTGCCCAAATAATCTATTGCTCTTGCCGCCGCTATCCACGAATAAGTAGCCTCATATTTTGCATTGGCACTGACAAAACTAAAAATAGGTATTTTATCAATCGGGATGTGCCAACTTGCGTTAAAAGTGTGAGAATAGTCGTTCATTTTGCCAAATTCGGAAAAACTTTTGCGTATTTGAGCCTTTTTTTCTTTGGTATCTATTCTTCCCTGCGGCTCGTCAATCCACGACTTGGCAGCGGCATTAAAATCCATTTTTATATTGGCAGATAAATCCCATGCTAAATTATAATCCCTTGACCATTCGTAAGTTTTGGCAAATGTAGGCTCCATGATAATGAGTGCCGAACTTGTATTTCTTAATTTTGTCTCCTGATAGGAGCGATACAATTGCGTGCGAAACGACAAGGCTCTGGGCAATGGATAAAAATGGAAATCATATATCAATTGTAACCATTTGATTTTCTGCATCTTTTTTGCCTTCTCAAATGGCTGTATCTTTTTGGGCATATTGCTGTAAGAATACCCCAATTCTCCTGTATGCGTAAATAAGTTACTATATTCAATATCAATATTATACGCCTTTTCTTCGGTGTAAATATAAGAGAAATCAAAATTTTCTATATCCCAAATATGGTTTTTTGAACTATTGGGCGAGCGTTTGGTCTCTTTGACGCCTCCGGGTTTGCTTGACTCAATGCTCCCTTTTGCTATCGGGTCTCTGGAGGCACGGTCGCTGCCGGCACCGCTTGTTTTTTCTTTCCGTGCATTAACAATGTTAAAATTCTGACGCTGAATAACATCCAAAGATTGTCTTTTAATAGAATCTCTTTCTGCTTTGGTGTCATAAGTTTTGAGGTCATCTTTTAGTTTTACGTCCGGATTGAGCGGATTGTATTCAGGTGTATTTACATTTCTTGAAAAATCATAATGCACGGGCAAATTTATCCCCCACGAAGACGGTAATAATTTACCTAACTGTATATTAGCCGCCACATCAATAGAGGTCATAGTTTCCGTTTGACGGTCGTAAGTGCTGGCTTCCAATGCCCCGAAACCGGCTGTACTAATGCGTGCCGAAGCCGATACATCTCCTAAATCCGCCAAATCAAAGCGAACACTACCCAATGCAGCCCACCCCGATTTCTCCTCAAAATTGCCCAACCTTAACTCATTGACCCACAATTCAACAGATTTAGACTCCATATCATCGTTATCATTGAGTCGCTTTTTCTTCGGATTGCGAATCCCCATCATAATAATTCTCACATCTCCCATATTGGGATTGCCCAATACGGAAAGTTCTTTGTCGCCGTCAAAAGTAGAATATTTTTCCGTAATCAAAAAATTACCTCCATGTCGATTGGCAATATTACGCTCTTGCTTTGTGTCTATCAAACTTTGCAAATCAATGGTTACATAATTGGAAACAGGCCAAATCAATGCCGTATCCTTTGTCCCCCAAGCCGTTAAATCAAACGGTGTAGAATATTCATAATAATTTTCCGAAAAATCCGAACCGATTCTTATAAAGAACTCTAAATCACCGCGTTGTAAAAAGTCCTCATCGGCTACTTTTTCGGCATGTAAATACAGTTTTAATGTTCCAAAACGCCGAAAATCATAAGAAGTATTTTTATACACCGCCCGCGCATCACCGTCACTCAAATTGACCGCTTTCATTGTCAAACTTTGCTCATTTAATTGCTTAACAACGTTCATACTGACAGTTGTTTCTTCTCTTTCCACATCCGCCGGCATAACGTAAGGGATGGGAGAACGTTTGGCATTTTCTTCCAAAGAGAGCGTGGATACTGTGAACATAGTTTCACTGTTGTTGCTGTTTGGGGCACCTCCATTTTCACGCAAATCGCCCGAATATTGTCTCCACGACCCACGCACAAGCGACAATTCCGCAAAACGCAATACCACAGGCTCATCAAAACCTTTCAAAAACATCCGCATAAAACGAATGGAATTGTAACCCGACATAGAGCCTACCGTTTTATCCGGCTTGCGAACAGGGATTTTAAATTGATACCATTTTACCTTTCGCACTGCTCCGTTTTCCATTTTTACCTCACTTTCTTGAATATCAGTGATATAACTATGTCCAATCACCATCGCATTGGGTCTCAAATCCATTTCATATTGGAAATATCTCTCATCTTCGGACATGGTATTGTCATTATTGATGTCTTCTTCATTGGGGCGAGAAGTTGCAATAGTCGGATAATTATCCCGCTTTGCCTCTGCCGGACGGTCATCATCGGTGGGCGAATTGCCGTCTGTATTATTAAAATATTTATATCTCTCAACAATGCCCAAACCGGCACTGTTGTAATCATCTCCCCTAAAATAGTGATAATTATCTGCCGAAGGGTCATTGTAAAACTTTTCATATACCTGCGGGTCGAGAATCCCTTCAACAGTATTGAGATAACTTTGAAAATGCACCCTTTCCAAAGAATCATACAAACCGTCAAAACCTACATCAATATATTTCCTTGTTGCCGCATTTGCATCAAAAGCAACCACAATAGATTGATTTACAGGTACTCTGCCCCAAATTGTATAATCTACTCCGTCATCAGAGCCATCTACGGGCAAACCGTGTTCAAATGATTTTCGACCATCCCTTAAAATATCCTCAGAAATATCACCTAAATTGATATATAATTTACCTCCTTTGTGAGATGTGTTGTCCAAAAACGGGTCTAAAACCCAAAAACGTATATATTCTATGTTGCTGTTTTCAAAGTCAGTAACATCCAATTTACGCATAATACCTCCCCAGCGAGAGGCAGGATTTTTGAGCGTTCCATCATAATTTAAACCTGCTGAAATCCCCGCAACTCCTATAGCATCATAATTGTAAGGTCCCCTTTCGGCAGGATAATATGCCATATCAAACATGTGTATATAAGGGTCTTCGGCAGCGTTCACCAATACAGGTCTATTGGGAAAAACTTCAACCACTTGCACACGCCGTCCGTACATCTGCGAGCGAGCGTCCACATCTATACTGCCATCCCAATAATTTTCATATCTTTTTTCCTGCAACGTGTTGTCTATATTGTACCATGAAAGCAAAGCACGATTAAAACCGTATCTTAAACCTGTTCCCGGCGCTGCTTCGGGGAACATTCCATTGCCATATTGATATTGTGGTGTTGAGGCTAATTCCCATTGAGACATATTTTTAAGGTCATAAGTCGTAATTGCCGCCTCAAAATCATCAATATACAACTCTGCCTCTTTCCCTTTCCCCAAAACACGAGAATGACCCGGTATAAAATGAGCAAATTCACCATTGAGCGTAATGCGTGAATCGGTAGTGGATTTATAAAAAGGTAAATAATTCAATGCCTTTGTCAGCCACCTTGAATTGGTTTGATAAGCAAGGCTCATGCCCCAAATGGTGTTGTTGATAGGCTCGTCCCCAAAATTAATTTTTGTAATTGCTTCCGAAACCCGCTCCCTAAGATTGAGAATGGTCGCTCCGAGTACAAATTTTTCACTGAATTTATATTCTGCATTCAAACCGAACATGGTCTTTTTTTGCCCCATTAACGTTTGACTTTCAACAGAAATATTTAACGGCATACCCGACTGCATATAGGCTTCGTTGGTAATTCGTAACATGCCCATATTATAATCTACCGTATAATCCACATTTTCTTGCAAAGTAATACCTCCTGCCGTTACTTGTACAGAGCCTTGTGCCAAATTGCCCATCCCCAGCGAAATCATTGAGCCTAAGGACGACTTAAAACTGCCTTCCAAATAAAATTTATTTTTATCCGGAAATTGTTGTGCCAATACTTTTGTTGTAGAATACAGAGAATCAAACGCATAACGGTCTGCCGATTCAGGGTCAGACGCCAACGCAGCCCTCAAATCCTTTCCAAATGGCTCTACCTTTGGAAAATACACCCGCCCACGTGAAGATTGTATTGTACCTCCTTCGGTAGCAGCATTATCTATATAATCAAAGAAACCATCGCTGACGGCTGCTTGTTGCTGGTCTAAACGGTCTGCTCCCAAAAGCCTTATCAACGGTATTCCTTTGAGACTCTGGTCATTAACCTCCGCAAAATAACCCATCGCTACACCCGACTCTTCTCCCCTGTAAATTACATTTAAGCGAAAATCTTCGGACGAAAGTTGATACGTATTTAATGAATACACATTTTTCATCATCAATTTCCACAATGGAATACCCGGATTGACAGATGTACTCTTTAATAATTTGACTATCAGGCAACTCGGTGTTTCTACTTCATTGGAAAATTGTCCCACCTGATACACTGTAGAATCCCCTAAAATAGTATACTGAAACGCTACCGCCAACACTTGGTCTGCGTTAAGTTTATTATGCAAAGAAATAAAGCCCAATTTGGGGTTAAAGTCGTATTCTGTTGTACTCAAAAGCCGCGCCGACTCTACTTTTTCAAAATCTATCCCCGAAATCATACCGCCTCTGTAAGATTTTAAATAATTAAAGGCAGTATTGATATTTTTCATTTGTGCATAATTGATGCCCTGCAAAAGATTATTGGCATTGGAATCAGGATAAATCCTTGCCGAACTGCGCTGAATGTTTTTGTTATGTGGCTCAATTTCTCCCAAATCCGCCAACGCAATAATATTCCTGTTTTCGGTAACCGCAGAGCCTATATTGGTACGCCATACCTCAATGCGAGTAATATTAACTTTTGAATTGACCAACGGCAAAGTTGCCAATGCCTCATTATAATGGTCATAAAAATATTGTGCAATAAAAAAGTGCCTGTCTTCTTCATAATCATCCGCCCGAAAATCAAATTTATTCAATTCCGAACCGCCCGCAACCGTAATTGTCTTTTTATCACCATCTTGTCGCGATACGACTGCCGTAAGAGTAAGTTTGCCAAATTGTAATTGAGCCTTACCGCCAAACAAAGTTTGAGACCCTTGTATCAGCGTACTACTCAAGGGCATATTTACATTCCCAAATTCCAATACTTTGATAATTTCATCCTCTTTGCCTTCATAACGCAATTTAAATTTATTTTCAAAATCAAAATTGGCTAATGTATTGTAATTGAGGTCATAAGCAATTTTATCGCCAATTTTGGCTTTCATATTTAATTGAATATTTTCATCAAAGTCAAAGTCATTACTTTTTCGCTTATCAAGTGTTAAACTCGGATTGTTGGTATTAGTATGTATATATTTGATAGTCAATTCCAAAGAGCCGGAGGGACGTATATCAATTTTATTGCTTCCAAAAATGTGTTCAAATACTTCCGAAGGGACACGAATATTTTTCAAAAAGCCGGAAGAGCCTTCTTCTGATGGTGCTCCTGCCCGTTCTCGCCAATAATCTTTCATGGCTTTTTTCATGTCAAATTTCATATATTCCCGCAAATCCATTGTGCCCGCAGGTCCGTTATTTAGCGAGCCTACTTTGTTTTGGAACGTATAAGAATTGGTTTTGGGGTCATAAACTATCTCTTTTGTAATGTTTTTGGGTGTTTTAAGGTTAAAATTTCCACCCGAATTGTCATTGTAAGGATTATCACTTTGCGGGTCTTTGCTTTGGGTACTATCCGGTGGCGGGTCAGTAGCAATAAAAGATTGAGCCGCCAAATCAATAGAAGGTTCAACGGTCGCTTTTTTGCTCGTATGAACGCTCTTTTGCTGAGATTTTACAGCCACATCTTCCTGTTGATCTTTCTCATTTTCAGTCGAATGCAATTTATTAAACGATTTTTGCACATAATGAGGTGTCGCAAACAATGAAACACCAATGAGCAACGCCAAACTGCCCGCTACAAAATGATTACCCCAAAATCTTTTCTCTTTAATATTCAAATTATTACAACATTTTTAATGCTTCTTTGATGAGTACTTCTATCGAAGGCTCACCATCAAAAGTTTTCAAAATTTTATCCACTGCTTTTTCGGCTGTCGGTTTAGCAAAACCTAATGAAACCAACGCACTTAATGCCTCATTGCGAACATTGCTGCCACTAACCGCTGATACTGTTACATCCAAACCGCTCTTAATTAACTTATCTTTGAGTTCAATAATCAATCTTTGAGCCGTTTTTGCACCTATTCCTTTTACTGCTTGTAATGCTGACACATTCCCCGACGAAATCCATGACTGTAATTCAGACGGATTTGCCGAAGAGAGCAACATCTGTGCCGTATTTGCTCCTATGCCTGAAACGCTGATTAACAAGCGAAACAATTCCCGCTCCTCCTTGCCCGCAAAGCCATACAAAGTGTGCGCATCTTCCTTTATCTGCAAGTGTGTAAATAACTTACACACCGCTCCTTGCGCCGGCAATTTGGTATACGTGTTCAACGAAACAAACACCGCATAACCTATCCCCTTATTGTCAATCACGACAGATGTAGGATTCTTCTCTGTTAATATTCCTTCAATATATGCTATCATAAATTTATTTTACTTCTCCTTTTTTAAACAAAAAAGAAAACATAAAAACGAATAAACTTTTTTTTTATTGTATTATTTTTTGATTTTTTTCAAAATTAAAATGTCATATTTTTTTGAATAATTTATATATAATTGATAATCAATGTTTTATAATTCCTTTTTTTAGAGTAGAGAATTTTAATTGACAATTGACAGTGTTTTTTTGCATTTTGGGACAAAAACGTTCTAAAAATAGATAAAAAACATTCTCAATCTTCAATTTTCAAGTAAAAAATGTTTTTTAATTTTTAATTGAAAGTTTTGTGTATCTTTGCAAAACAATAAATTAAAAAACAAACTAAAAGTAAGAATCAAATGAGAACAGCGACGTACAATCAAGTAGAAAAGAGAGTAGCAACACCAATTAACTCTCAAACAGAAAATAAACAGCCTTTTGTATTTACCCCTGACTTTGAAGGAGAAACTATACCGCAACGACTTAGGGCAATAGACAAAGTAATACGGTATTTAAAAAGGGCTGAAAAGAAAAATCCATCATTAAAAAGGTTAAAAGAAGTGGCTATAGATATGTACAATGAACTCTATCTGTATCGTATAGACCGTTCAGTACAGGATTATAAAGAGGGAAAGTGTAAAGAAATTGCTATCGAAGACCTATGGAAAAGTGAAAATTAAATATTCACCCGATGCATTAGATAGCATAGAGGATTATAAATTCAATGGGAAAAGACGCGACAAAGAAAAGGTAACAGCACTTATTGAATCCATTAAGAAAAATCCAAGAAACGGATTAGGAAAACCTGAACGATTAAAATACAGATACCCGGAAGAACATTGGTCAAGGAGAATAAACCAAAAAGACAGATTATTATATCAAATAATATCTGATGAGTTAGTTATGATAACTGCAATAGATGGGCATTATGAAGATAAATAACTATCTCTGTTTTGTAATTGTATTGCTTTGGCACAATATCCTTTTTCTAAATCACAATTCAAACAAAATGCTAAAAAACTTGTTTTTTTTCCACTTTATAATCAACAAAAAAACCAACTAAATCACTTTTAATTCTTCATTTTTAATTTTAATCGACAAAAAGGTGTAACTTTGCATTTAATTCAATCTATAATCTATTAAAAGTTGCGCCCGACACGAATCAGGGATTTCTTAAATGAAAAAATCTAATTTATTGTTAACCATCTTTTTAGCAGCTGCGATGTTTACGGGCTGCGACAAAAACAACGGGAACGAGCCGGAAATCTGCACCACAGAAACCGTTGGCATCGAAGACATCGCTTTCGAGAATTATCCGACCGTTGACTGTTCCACTTCGGCGCGGGCAGTGAGCGTGGCAGCCGCCTGCAAACTGCTCGGAATCGACTATTA
>JAISTU010000132.1 GCA_031272415.1 Bacteroidales bacterium
TGGAATGTTTGCCAATTCACGCCGAATATTTCGCAGAGAATAAGAATTTTGACGAAAATAAATATCTTGATTATTTAAAAATAAAAAAAGAAAATGGAACTTACAGAATTAAAGGATAAAATAATTTCCTCGTTCATAGGGAATAAAAAAGAACTGTTGGAGATTTTGGCATTGGTTGAAAACGATAACGCAGTTTTTCCCTTCAATGAATACGAGTTTTTGATATGTAATTTGATAGAAAAGAAGGGGTTAACCTTTCAAACTTATTTAAAAATTCGAGAGGAATATTTGCGGAAAAATCCTAATTTATATTATTTTGAATTAGTCGGGAAAGGTTTTGGAGGAATTATGGAATCATATATTCATGGAAAATGCCCCGAACTGCAAATATCTGATGACAATAAATATGATTTCAAACTCAATGACATTAAGATTGAAATAAAAGCTGGTCGTGCCGTTGAAAATAACCGACCCCAAAACGAACCATTAGTGCAAAAAGCACTTGCACGTAATACAACTAAAAATTTTGACATCATTATAGAACAAATAAAACCTGATTTTTGCGATGTTTTCGTCTGGGTAGTTGTGTATAGAGATGATATGGATATATGGATACTCAGCTCAAAAGAAGTCAAAAATTTAAAGGGATATTCCGATAAGCAACATGCCAAAAGCAAAGGCGTGGGGCAGTTTCATATTAAACCCAACAATATAAAAACGCTTGACAAATATAAATTTAAAGGCAAAAACTTGAAACGAGCCATTCAAAATGCCGCAAAAAGAACCTAAAAAAATCCATTATGCAAAAGAAATTCATTATCAATATTATTTTATTTTTGTTTCTCAATCTGCTTATAAAGCCGTTTTGGATTTTTGGGATTGATAGGACGGTGCAAAATATAGTAGGGGCGGAAATTTACGGTCTTTATTTTGCTTTATTTAATTTGACGCTGATTTTCAATGCTTTATTGGATTTTGGAATTGTCAGTTACAACTCTCGGAATGTGGCTTTTTCCAATGATTTTTTACATGATAATTTCTCGCGACTATTTACATTGCGGCTTTTGTTGGGTGTTTTTTATATGCTTGTTGTGGCGGTGGCAGGGTTATTGGTCGGGTACAAAGGCATGGCATTTCAATTACTTATTGTGTTGATTATCAATCAATTTCTTGCAGGATTGATTTTGTATTTACGCTCTAACATTTCGGGGTTATTGATGTTTAAAACAGACAGCATTTTGTCGGTATTGGATAGATTGATAATGATTATTTGTTGTTCAATATTGATATGGGGCAATGTAACGCACAAACCGTTTGAAATTCAATGGTTTGCATATTGTCAAACTTTTGCATATTTGTTCACCATTGCGATATGTTTGCCGTTGGTGTTGCGAAAGACGACTTTTAAGCCTCCGTATTGGGATTTTACTTATTTTAGAAAAATTCTTATACAGGTGTTCCCGTTTGCGTTGCTGACTATTATTACAGCCATTCATAACCGTGTGGACGGAGTTTTGTTGGAAAGGATGTTGCCTGCCGGAATAGGGTCTCAACAAGCCGGAATTTATGCCTCTGCTTACAGATTGTTGGATGCGGCGATTATTGTGGCATACGTTTTTTCGGTTTTATTATTGCCTTATTTCAGTAAATTGTTGGGCGAAAAGCAAAATATTGTTCCGCTGCTAAAAACGGCTTTTACATTGATTTTCATTTATGGAGTGGGACTGTCGCTGACGGCTTTATTTTACGGCGGTAATTTGATGAGCCTCTTATATAAAGACCATATTGCGGATTCGGCGCAAATTTTTGTTGTTTTAATGCCTGCCATTGCACCTTTGGCGGCAACTTACATTTTCGGCACTTTGCTCACTGCCAACGGAAATCTCAAAAGATTGAACTATATTGCTATTATTGCATTGATTATCAATATATTAACAAACTTATTACTTATTCCGTTTTTACAGGCAAAAGGTTCGGCAATTGCATGTATAGTAACACAATTTTTTATTATCATTGCTGAGGTCGTTTCGGCAGTCCAAATTTTTGGTCTCAAACCGGACAAAAAATATCTGTTTTTTCATCTAATTTTTCTCATTTTAGCGACAATTTCAGGAATTTTAATTTCACATCTTACTCAACATTGGGAGATAAATTTGCTAATTTTTTTACTTATCTTATTGATTCTCTGCTTTTTAACAAAAATTTTAAAGCCGAAATTGTTAATAACTTTGTTGAAAAATAATTTTTAAAAAAATCAAATAATCCAAAAAAATGTGTATCTTTGTATTTGAGATATCAAATTCAATTATCAATTAAATAAATTAGTTATTAACATATTTTAAAATTTAAAGTTTTTATGAAAAAGTTATTTTTAATATTAACAATGGCGGGCGCGATTATTTGTTCGCAAGCCCAGAGTGTAAACACCTTAGTGCCGATTTCAGTGCATGTAACAGGGTTTCAAGTAAAGTATAGGACTTCGGGTTGGTTAGATTTCAAATCAGGTGATACTATAGTAGTGAACGAGTCTCGTACAGATAACGTTCCTATCGCTTATGGCTATAGATTGACCAATCTTGATACTTTTACATTTCATGCAGGAGATTCTGTATATCTATCTTTTGTTATTGACAATGAAAAATGGGATAATTGGTATAAATTGGAAGAAGATTTAGCCCCCAATGGAACGACACTGTTAAGAGATATGGCAACTACTCAAACGAGTTCTGCTACACAATTTACAGACAGTACGACAGCAACAATCTCTATATCTGCACGTATTACGCAAGTAGGTATAGCCACCCAAAATGATGACTTCAATGTAGGAGATATTCATGTTTACGCTAAAAAGCAAGGTAGCCTTGATGCTTACGACATTGCTGATCAAAAAGTAATTTTGATTAGGAAAAAAGAAACACCAACAGCCGTTGCTGAAAATTCTACATCTTCTATTAAGATGTATCCTAATCCGGTAAAAGACAATCTGACAATTGACAATTTGAAAAATTCGGATGTGTTTATTTACAATGTTATCGGTCAAACAATGGGCAATTTCAATGATTGTTCGGGTGCTTTGACTGTGGATATGAGTACTTATCCGGAGGGGATTTATTTGGTCAAAGTTATTTCAGGCAAATCGGTACGCACTGAAAAAATTAAAATTGCAAGATAAATCGAGAGTTTTTTCATATTTAAATAAATTAAGATTAGTTAACGCAAACAGGAAGGCAGAAGTTGTTGCTTCCTGTTTGCATTTTTTCGTAAATTTATGTTAATAATCTAAAAAAATGAAACCATTGAAAAAGAATTTGTTGGTTATTTTGTTGATTTTGACTGTTTTATGCTCACTTACAGCACAAAATTTACGTGTGAATGTGAATTATTTACTCTTTGATTATCAAAATGATACGGCATATATTGAACTCCAATTTCTCTTTGGCAGTGAAGGTTTAATTTTTGCCCTCAATAATGAAGAAAAATATCAAGCGACAACTCATGTGGATGTAACTTTTTTATCCAATGAAAAAACAGCCATTGAAAAACAATTTTCCTTTTCGAGTGCGGAATATGAAGATACCTTAACTCACTCAGGGAGAAGTTTTTACGATTTAAGAAGAATTTTGTTGCCTTACGGAAAATATACCATGAAAGTGCAAATCAAAGATATAAACAATGTCCATGCAGAGCCACTTTCATTTGAAAAAGAAATTGTTGCTCAATTCGCCCAAGACAAAATCTATCTATCTGATATACAGCCTGTTGCAATGCTTTCTCGTTCGCAAGAAAAAAGTCGTTTTGTGAAAAATGGCTACGATTATACACCTTATTTTTCTGATTTTTATCCCCAAAACATCAATATCATGTTGTTTATGGTTGAAATTTATCGCTCCAAGCAGTGTATTGCCGACAGTGTGTTCAAAATAGTAACTTTTTTGTCCACCGTCAATGGAGACCAAGCCATTGATAAGCGTTTTTTGAAGGAAAAAATTGTGGCAAATGATGATTTTTATCCTATCTATCAATCGTTTGCCATTGACAGTTTGCCTTCCGGAAATTATCGTTTAAACATACAAATCAAAGACTTACGCGATTCTTTGTATGCCTCAAAAGAGCGGTTCTTTCAGCGTAGCAATCCCTCTGTTGAACCGCAAGTGCCTGTTTTACAGATAGATTCGCTGCCTTATGACACCCTCAAACGCTATTTGGATTATATCGCTGTGATTGCCAATTCGGAAGAACAAATGCAAATATCGAATTTTACAAGCAAAGATTATCAGGCTATTTTGGACTTTTTTGAAATATTTTGGCGACGGCGAAATCCCCAAAATCCATGGCAAGAATGGGGCAAATATTATACAATGGTGCAGCAAGTAAATGCCACATATACCACTTTGACATTTCCGGGATTTAGAACAGATAGAGGACGTTATTACCTCAAATACGGTCCGCCCAATGATATTGAGTATCAACAAGGTCAAGGGCGTGGCAATGCTTATGACAATCCTTACGGACACGATTATCGCAATCCGCATGAAAAAATTTATGATAATCCTTACGAAATTTGGTGGTATAATGAGTTTCCTGCAACCAATCAAACCAATATTTACTTCATTTTTGCAGATGTAGATATGGTTACAAAAGATTTTAAAATGGTGCATTCTAACGCCAACGGAGAAAGAGCCGACTATATTTGGAAAGCCATTTTAGAAGAAGACGGCATTCTCACTCCAAGCGAAAATCGCTCGCGAAATGCCCAATTTGAAAACGGATATGGACGTTAAAACATTGACTTTCAACACATTACATCTGCAAAAGTCATTTTAGCAGAGCAAATTTTATTGTAGAAAAAGAGCAACTCTATTGCATATTCTCTTACATTTTTGCCGTTATTGTAATTTATTAAAATGAAAGGCAAATCGGATTGAGGGTCGTTTTCAACAGTCGCAATTGCTTGATGTTTAAACCGTTGCAGCATTTGAAAGTAGTTACGCATATAATCTAAAAAAGCCTCTTTCCCTACCAAAATTTCTGCTTTCCATATCGTTTCATAGCGAAAATTGGGGGTCAAATAATCCTCTAAAATGTTCGCATTTAAACTATTCCATGCTTGGGCATATATTTGTGCCAAAATTTCATAAACATCTCTATTACACATAATTACAATAAATTATTTCATTATCAATTTCCCCGATGAAGGTGCAATTTGTGCAAATTATGTGCAAAAAAGATTTTTTATAAAAAAAGACCTATTTTTTGTCCGGATAAACTTTCAAAGCCTCCGTAAGGCAAAGCATAGCCGCTCGCATGTCATTGACATTGAGGCAATAACTGATACGCACCTCGTCTTTTCCTTTTCCTTTATTGGAATAAAAACCGGTAGCAGGTGCCAACATTACCGTCTGTCCCTGATAAGAAAATTCTTCGAGCAACCATTGACAAAAATGGTCAGAATCCTTAATCGGCAAACGTGCCACAGCATAAAAAGCCCCCTTGGGAGTCGGGCAAAAACAACCCTCAATACTGTTAATCGCCTCAACAACAACATTTCTGCGTGCAATGTATTCTTTCAATACCGCCTCAAAATATTCAGCAGGCGTATCTACTGCGGCTTGCGAAAATATTTGTCCAAACGAAGGCGGCGACAGTCGGGCTTGTGCAAATTTCATGGCTGTGTTATAAACCTCTTTATTTTTGGTGATAAACATGCCAATTCTTGCCCCACAAGCACTGTATCTCTTTGATACTGAATCTAATAAAATTACATTTTGTTCAATATCTTTCAACTGCATTGCCGAAAAAACTTCTGCATTATCGTACGCAAATTCACGATATACCTCATCCGAAAGGAGAAATAAATCATGTTTTTTTACAATTTTTGCTAGTGTTTCCAACTCTTCTTTGCTATACAAATAACCTGTCGGATTGCTTGGATTGCATATCATAATTGCCTTTGTATCAGGCGTTATTACCTTTTCAAACTCTTCTATTGGGGGCAACGCAAAACCGTCATCAATGCGAGAAATAATTGGTTTAATTTTCACACCGGAAGTTACTGCAAAACCGTTGTAATTGGCGTAAAAAGGCTCCGGTATAATCACCTCATCACTACTGTTTAAACAAGTATTAAAAGCGAACAAAATCGCCTCCGAACCGCCGTTAGTAACAATAATTTCATCCTCTTTGACCTCAATGTTGAACCTTTTATAATATTCAACCAGTTTCTGCCGAAGAGAAAGCATCCCCGCCGAATGAGAATATTCCAACACTTTTATATCGGCAGTTTGCAAGGCTTTCAATGCACCTCTGGGCGTTTCTATATCGGGCTGTCCGATATTGAGATGATAAACTTTGATACCTCTTTTTTTGGCTGCATCCGAAAAAGGCACTAACTTCCTAATCGGAGACGCAGGCATATTCAATCCTTTATCTGATATTTTTGGCATATTTATTAAATAATCTCTAATTGTATTTTTATAATTTTGCAAAGATACACAAATTTATCAATTAAAAATTAAAAACCGATTTTTTTTAGACTGAAGAATGTAGATTTTTTTTTTGCATTTTCGCAATCCCCCTTGTCTGAACCACGATTTTCATAAGATTTAAAAGATTAGCAGGATTAAAATAATCATATAAATCAAAAAAATCATTCAAAATCATAGTTCAGACAAGGAGAAGGTAGAGACGTTGCGTGCAACGTCTTTACTATCATAAAATAATCCTGTAAATCCTATGAAAATTGTGGTCAGACAAGAGAATTTTGTCCAATTTTAGAACGTTTTGGTGCGAAAATACAAAAATAAGGGCAATGGTGAGGGCGTTATTTTTTTGGCTACTAAGGGCGCTTTAATAAATAAGGGGTTTATAATTCGTGAAATCAAAAAAATCATTCAAATCATTCAAAATCATAGTTCAGACAAGGGGAAGGTGCGAAAATGCAAAAAAATAATTCTCCATTCTCAATTAAAAAACGTTTTTAATTTTTAATTGATAAATTTGTGTATCTTTGTATTTTTTAAACAATTTTCTAAAAAAGATGCAGTTGTTGAAACATTTAGCAATAATTTTGATAGGAGCAGGCATTTGTTGCGTTGCTTGTGAAAAAAAAGTAGAGAATGAAGAAAAATATTTTTATTTTGAGGGTCATTCTTATTTGATAGTTAAGCAATTAAAGACATGGAATGATGCCTCTTTTGATGCCCGTAGCAGAGGTGGTTATTTGGTGCAAATCACTTCACAA
Organism: Bacteroidales bacterium; assembly: GCA_031272415.1. Classification (GTDB taxonomy): domain Bacteria; phylum Bacteroidota; class Bacteroidia; order Bacteroidales; family WCHB1-69; genus JAISTU01. The sequence continues at coordinate 7,241 of JAISTU010000132.1, forward strand.
GAAGAGCAAAACGCTGTTTATCAAGGTATTTTGGAGGCAGATTTGATAGTGGATTATGTTGTGGCAGACGGCGGTGATGTGCCTTACATTTGGATTGGTGCAACGGACAAAGACCAAGAAGGCTTTTGGCTTTGGGACGACGGCAAAGGAAATATTCTTCCATTTTGGCTAAACGGAGCGCCATGGGGCAATGAGTACAACAATTGGGGAACACAAGAGCCTGATAATTATACCAATGAGGAACTTTCACCTAATGGACAAAATGCAGCCGCAATCGGATTAGAGTCATGGCTCATTGGACCGGAAACTTACGGAATGAAAGGTCAATGGAACGATATTAACAAAGATAATAAAATTTATTATTTGGTTGAATTTGACGAGGAAATAAAATAAATTTTATCGTTAATATGTTGATTTACAAACAATTAAAATATTGATATTGTGGCAAAAGAAATTTCAAATGATCCTATTTTTCAGTTAGCCGAGGAGTATGTCAATCGCACTTCGGAGCATATTTTTCTCACCGGACGGGCAGGAACGGGAAAAACGACTTTTTTACGGCACATTGTGGAGACTTCTCCAAAACAAATTTTAGTGGCAGCACCGACCGGCGTGGCGGCTATCAATGCAGGTGGAGTTACATTGCATTCGCTTTTTCAGTTACCGTTAGAGCCTTACATTCCCGGCAATAGAATTAAAGAAAATCATCGCTTTAATCAAAAGAAAATCAAGGTAATACGTGCCGCAGAACTGTTAATTATTGATGAGGTGAGCATGTTGCGTTCCGACGTTTTGGATGCCATTGATACAACTTTGCGGTTTGTGAGAAAAAATCATCGCCCTTTTGGGGGCATTCAGATGTTGTATATCGGCGATATGTTTCAATTGCCGCCGGTGGTCAAAGACGATGAATGGGGGCTACTGAAAAATTATTACAAAAGTCCGTTTTTTTTTCATGCAAAAGCGATAGAAAAAGTGCCTTTGGTGTATTTGGAACTCAAAAAAATCTATCGCCAACAGCAACAAAATTTTATTGAATTATTGAACCGTGTTCGCAATAATGCAGTAACAATCAATGATTTAAATTTGTTAAATGAAAAATATATTTCATATAATGCTGAAAATCAAGCAGATAAACCTATTGTCTTATGTACGCACAATGCACAAGCAGACCGCATCAATAACGCTGAATTACAGAAACTTACAACTCCATTGCATGTTTTTACAGGTGAAATTGAGGGTGATTTTCCCGACTACGCTTTGCCCACAGAAATGAATCTGCAACTCAAAGTGGATGCTAAAATTATGTTTATTCGCAATGATATTCAGGAACAAAAGCGATTTTATAATGGAAAAATTGCCAAAATTACCCGCATTGATGAGGATGGAATTTTTGCCGTCGCAGACGATAGTCCTACCGAAATCAAAATTGAAAAAGAAATTTGGGAAAATATGCGTTATGACATTGATAAAGAGAAGAATGAGATTGTGGAAGAGATTGTGGGTAGTTTTCGTCAATATCCTGTTCGCTTGGCGTGGGCGATAACGATACACAAAAGTCAGGGTTTGACCTTTGAGCGTGTAATTATTGACATTGCCAGAGCCTTTGCAGCGGGGCAGGCTTATGTGGCGTTAAGCCGCTGTACTTCGTTGGAAGGCATTGTTTTACAGTCGCCTGTGGAGGCAGAGTGCATACAGACAAGCAATTATGCGATGGCTTTTTCGCTCAATGAACGTCCTTACGAGGCACTTTTGCCTGAACTGGAGGCGGCAAAGCAACGCTTTCGTTCTCAACAACTTATCAATCATTTTAATTTTAAACCTTTGGTGAATATTTTGCAAGAATATCAGCGATTGACCGAAGAGCGAATTTCGGATGAATTGCAAGCAGCGCACGATTTAGCCATGCACCTTTTCCGAGAAGCCTATCTATTGGAAAAAACAGCAACTTCTTTTCAAAATCAATTGCAAAAAAAATTACAATATACTGTTAATGAACAACTTATGAATTGGCTGAAAGAGCGTTGTTCCAAAGCAGTAGAATATTTTTATAATGAGATTAAAAGCAAGATACTCAATCCTTTACAAGCACATATAACTACATTTTCTTCAAAAAAAGCCAAAGCCTATCGAAAACATTTATTGGAAACCAACGATGACATTATTGCTTTTTGTGTGCAGTTGGCAAAGGTGAAATATGATAATTTGTCGCTGTTGAAAGAAAATGTAATCTTACCGCAATTAACTATTGATCAGGATTTTACGAAAAAAACAGAAAAAGCAGAAAAACTACCCAAAGGAGAAACCAAAAGAATAAGTTTGGAGATGTTTTTGGCTGGCAATACGCCTGCACAAATTGCACAATTGAGAAATTTAAAAACGTCCACCATAGAAACACATCTTTTAGAGTTTATAAAAACAGGTCAAATCGCTGTTACTGACCTTGTTACACCAACAAAAATAGATAAAATTTTACCATTGGTTCAAAATGCTATTGAAAATGAAACTTACTCCTCCGGCACTATAAAAGAAACTTTGGGCGAAGAGTATAACTACACAGAAATCAAAGCAGTACACGATTATTATACATACATTCTGAAAAAAGAAAAATAGTTTTTTTGCCAATTAAATAATGTAGAAATTGGGCTTTTTTTTAATTTTTAATTTTTAATTGAAGAAAAAGTGTATCTTTGTAAAAACCTTGGGGCATTAGCTCATCTGGCTAGAGCGTTAGACTGGCAGTCTAAAGGTGACGAGTTCGAGTCTCGTATGCTCCACATTTTTTTGCTAATGAGCATTTTACATTATTATATTGTTTAGAAAAAAAGCATAAAATATGGGTATTTCAGCAACAGAACATACAGCAAACACAGAGACCGCCAATCAACAAAATGTACCGAATGTTGAACCGCAAGAGTCTCAAAATGAAACAGTTATTGTTTTTGAGCATGTAGATGTATATCAGAATAAAAATGTTGTACTTTCTGATGTTAATTTTGAAGTGCGAAAAGGCGAGTTGGTTTATATTATCGGCAAAACGGCATCAGGGAAGAGCAATTTATTGAAAATGATGTACGGAGATATTGCTCTCATTAGCGGGCAATTACGCGTAGCCGGGTTTAATATGTACAAAATCAAATCAAAAAATATTCAAAATTTAAGGCGACATTTGGGCATTGTTTTTCAAGATTATCAATTGTTGCCTGACAGGACAGTTTATGAAAATTTGTATTTTGTTGCCAAAGTCAGCGGGTGGGCAAAAGAGGAGCGTAAAAAACGAATTACAGAAGTGCTTGATACTGTTGGACTTACAGAAAAAGAAAGCAAAATGCCACATCAACTTTCCGGTGGTGAACAACAAAGAATTTGCATAGCCAGAGCATTGATTAACAATCCTTTAATTATTTTAGCAGATGAGCCAACCGGCAATTTAGACCCCGAAACTTCTTACGAAATTTTTGATATTTTTAGGCACATCTCTTTACAAGGAACAACTGTTTTAGTGGCTACGCATGACTATCTGATAATCAATCAGATACCTGCAAGATTATTACAAATTAAAGACGGTAAACTAATTGATTAACAATGCTTTCTGTTTTAATACCTATCTATAATTACAATGCGGTTCAATTGGTGGAAAATTTGCACCAACAAGCAGTGGACGCAAAAATTGAGTTTGAAATATTGTTGTTGGACGATTTATCTGAAAATACAGAATGTAGGTGGAACAACTTGGAACTGCGGACTTTAAAGCATGTTACCCTGTTTGAATTGCCCACCAAAGCCGGCAGAGCAGTGGCAAGAAATTTTTTGGCAGGACAAGCAAAATATGATTATTTATTGTTTTTAGATTGCGATTCGCAAGTTGTTGATAATCAATTTATTAACAGATATTTAGAATGTTGCAAGGGTCAAAATGTGATTGTTTGTGGCGGGACAGCCTACAAATCACAAAAACCTGAACGGGACTCCTATTTGAGATGGAAATATGGCATTAGAGTAGAAGAAAAATCGGCAGCAGTAAGAAATAAAAATCCAAATGCCCGATTTTCTACATTTAACTTCTTGATTAGCAAGGACTTATTTCGCTCAATTTTGTTCAATGAAATGCTCAAAAATTACGGACATGAGGACACCGTTTTTGGATTAGAACTCAAAGAAAGAGGCTATAAAGTAACCTATATCGATAATCCGCTCTATCACACAGGAATAGATAAAAATGAAATTTATTTGAAAAAAACGCGTGAAGGAGTGGAAAATTTAAAAATATTACTCTCACAATTCCCTCAAAAAGAGATACTTACAAAAGAAATTCGGCTTTTGCGGTATTACCAAATATTAAAAAAAACACATACAGTTTATTTATTTTATAAACTTTACTCATTATTTAAAGTATTGATGTTGAGGAACTTTAATAGCGAGCATCCGAATTTATTTTTGTTTAATTTGTACAAATTAGGTTATTTGTGCAGCCTTTATTGCCAAAAAGAAATACTTTGATGCGTGATTTAAAGGCGTGGTTGCCCATCACCAAAAAGGAACTTACATTGCGTGGCTGGGAGGAGGTAGATGTGGTTTTGGTAACGGGAGACGCTTATGTTGACCATCCTGCATTTGGGTGTGCAATTTTAGGCAGAATAATTGAAAATGAGGGATTTAAGGTCGCCATTTTGCCACAACCCAATTGGCAAGATGATCAAAGAGATTTTAAAAAATTTGGCAAACCGAGACTTTTTTTTGGCATTACCTCAGGGGCAATGGATTCTATGGTCAATCATTACACTGCCGCCAAACGCTTGCGGTCTACCGATGCTTACACGGCGGGCGATAAGGCAGGATTTCGCCCCGACTATGCAACAACTGTTTATTCACGCATAATCAGGCATTTATATCCCGACTCATTGATTATTTTGGGAGGCATTGAGGCATCTTTAAGGCGATTGACACATTATGATTATTGGTCTAATCAACTCATGCCAAGCATTTTAGCGGAAAGTGGAGCCGATTTATTGGTCTATGGCATGGGAGAAAAATCTATCAAAGATATTTTGAACGTTTTTCGTGTTCATTCACAGCCCAAAGTTTCCCATTTTTATTCTCTCCCACAAATAGCATATATTATTGATAATCAACAAAGTATAAATAAAAACTCCCTTATTTTACACTCGCATGAAAAATGTCTGCAATCCAAAGAAAAATTTGCAGAAAATTTTAAAAATATTGAAACAGAATCCAACAAATATTCCCCTTCAATTATTTCACAAAATGTTGATAATAAAACAGTTATAGTCAATCCGCCTTATCCTCCATTATCTGAATCTGAATTGGATGCGGTTTATGAATTGCCATTTACGCGGCTGCCTCACCCAAAATATGAAAAAAGAGGGGAAATTCCGGCGTTTATTATGATACAAAATTCGGTCAATATTCATCGGGGTTGCTTTGGCGGTTGCAGTTTTTGCACCATTTCGGCACATCAAGGCAAATTTATTGCCTCCCGCTCGGAAAAATCTATTTTGAAAGAAGTGCAAAAAATTACAGAATTGCCTTATTTTAAAGGATATATTTCCGATTTGGGCGGTCCTTCGGCAAATATGTATCAAATGGGAGGCAAAAATAAAAAACTTTGTCGGCAATGCCAAAAGCCCTCTTGTCTTTTCCCAAAAATATGTAATAATCTTAATTACAATCATTTACCGCTACTCCAATTGTATAAGAAAGCCAATAATATCCCTAAAATTAAAAAAATAACCATCGGCAGTGGCATTCGATATGATATGTTATTGCCTGAAAATCAGGGTGTTATAAAAGAATATGCTTTGTCGGAATATACAAATGAATTGATAAAAAATCATGTTTCAGGTCGTTTGAAAGTGGCACCGGAACACACCGAAGAGCATGTTTTACAATGGATGAGAAAGCCAAATTTTGCTGTTTTTTTGCAATTTAAGGATAAATTTGACCAAATAAATGCAAAATTTCACTTAAAACAGCAACTAATTCCTTATTTTATATCTTCTCATCCGGGTTGCAGTCTCAAAGATATGCAAAATTTATCCCGTAAAATTCGCATTTTACCCCATAAATTAGAACAGGTACAGGACTTTACGCCAACCCCAATGACACTCTCTTCGGTCATTTTTTACACCGGCTTTGACCCCTATACTCACAAAAAAATCTATTGCGCCTCCAATATCAAAGAAAAACAAACCCAAAAAGAATACTTTTTATAGCGTATCTCGACTTCGACGGTCTTGTCATTTTGAGAAAAATTTAACTACTTAATTATCAGTATTTTATATTTTTTTAGGAGCGGATTTTTGAAATGTAGTGCCCCCCAGATAAATCGTAACGTATTGATACTCTTCTGTTTACAAATCGAAACCGTCGAAGTCGGGAATATGATAGGCACAGTGAGAATTTGCATTTTTCATCTTATATATTTATTCCATTTTGTTTTAGAATTTCTTCGATTGTAGCCATCGGAATATCTGTCAAAGCATGAATTTCTTCCAACGATTGCAACTTTTGCCACATTTTTAGGACAATGGAGGTTTCTTTTTCTTCCCTGCCTTTTTCTAATCCTTTTTCTAATCCTTTTGCCAATCCTTTTGCCTCTCCTTCTTCTAAAGCCTCTCTTCGGGTTTCGTTTTGGAGGGTTTTTTCGGTTGAAATGGCGTCTGAATTACGCTCGTATAGAAACAATTCCGCATCCGTGTAACCCCCTACCTCACAGATGCTTACCGCTTTTTGAAGTTCGGCATGTTGAGACAATTCAGAAGCCTCAATAGTCCTGTCCCCTTTTGTCTCTTTCAAAAAGCGTAACCACAAGACAGCCAACTGTTTATGTTGCAATTTTGTCAAACCTTTCAGTTTAATATCCTTTTCCAATTCCACCAAAATAAACTCCAAAT
>JAISTU010000184.1 GCA_031272415.1 Bacteroidales bacterium
TTCACAACTTCCCCAAAAGGTGTATATTCCACCTGTTGTATAGCAACTCCGTCGGCATCTGTTACTAACTGCGCGCTACTCAAGTGATTGCCGGTGTAATAATGCTTTGTGTATTCTTCTATTCTATTTTTCATTTTATTAAAGTTTTGTCTTACATTACTTTAATAACGTCAAATCTTAGATATTATTGTGTATTGTTCATTTTTTAGAACGTTTTTATTCAAAAATGCAAAAAAATGTAGATTTTTCAAAAAAAATCATTATTTTTTGCTATATGGGGTATAATTTTCCCAAAAAATGGGGATAGATTTATTTCAAAAATTGTTGTATCTTTGCAAATAGATTACTGATTTGATACAGTTTGATACCATGTTTTAATTTGTTGTTAACATTTCGCTCTTTTGGATAGAAACTAAAAGAGCGAAGTGTTTTTTTTGTCAAAATAATAATTTGTATTGAAAAAAAGATTATCTTTGCATTTTTATAAACGAAATTGAATAGAGAAAATTATATGAAAGAGAATGTGTTTAGCAAAAGCATGAAAATGTCGGACATTTTGGCAGCAAATTATCATTTATTTTTGATGTTGCCACGACTGGGAGTAGAATTGGGCTTTGGAGACAAAACGGTGGAGCAAGTTTGTCAGCAATACAAAGTGCCGGTATCGTTTTTCCTATTAGTGTGCAATGTGTATACTTTTAATGAGTATTTACCTGATAATGAGACCATTCTGGCAACAGATATGTCTAAATTGACGGATTATTTGCTCTCTTCCCACCGTTTTTATACGGATGAGCGTTTGCCACATATAGAAACAAGTCTTAACAAAATTATTAAGGCTTGTCAGCCACAATATGGCACGCTTTTGAAACGTTTTTTTGAGGAGTATAAGCAGGGTGTTTTAGACCATTTTTCATACGAAGAAAAGACAGTTTTTCCTTATATTCAGCGACTTATAGAGGGAAAATCCGATAAAAAATTCTGCATTACGAATTATCAACAAACGCATACAAATATTGAAGATACATTGAGTGATTTGACCAATATTATCACTAAATACTTGTCTTCCAATATATTACAAAAAGAAAGGATACGCATCTTATTTGAAATTTTTGAGTTTTCAAACGATTTGCACAAGCATACGCTCATTGAAGACAAAATTTTAGTTCCTTACGTTAAATCATTAGAATTGCAAGCCAAATGAGCAAAAGAACAAAAATTATCATTGCCGAACACAGTCCTATGATTGCCGAAGGATTGAAAACGTTTTTGGACGCAAGTTATGAGTTTGATGTTGTGGCGATTGCGGACTGCATGGAGCGGGTGCAAGAGCGACTTTTAAAGCATAAATCTTGCCTTTTGATTATCAATCCCAACTTTTTTGAATACAATAAAAGGTTGATGTTAAAGAGTATTTTTCAGGAATATCCGGACGTAATTTTTGTAGCATTGCTGACCACTTATGTTGAGCAAAGTGTTTTGCGTCAATATCATGGAGTAATTGAAATTGCGGACAATCGGCAGCGTGCAGAGTCCAAATTAAGAGATATTATTCAAAATACACAGCCGACATCGGAGAGCAAAGAAAACAGTTGTGAATTATCTGACAGAGAAATTGATGTTTTGATTGCTGTTGCTAAAGGTCTGTTAAACAGAGAGATAGCAAAAAATTTAAATATTTCTGTTCATACTGTTATTTCGCATCGCAAAAATATTACCCGCAAAACAGGCATTAAATCGGTTTCAGGTTTAACCATTTACGCATTGCTGAACAACTTGATAGACAGCAGTGAGGTAATTTAACACTTAATGCAGGCATGAAAATTGTATTTTATAAATGAAAAATCGTTTATTATATACTTAAAATTATAAAAAATATGAAAGGGATAAAGCAAATCGCAATAGTAGCAGTTATTATTTTGGCGGCAGGGACAACGCTTTTTGGACAAAAGACAAAATATTCTTCTTTTCCTGCCATGCCGATAGATGAGAACACAAAATTGGTTACTTATAAAAAAGTTGTGCCAATGGACGGCAAACCGGAGGAGTTGTATCAGCGGGCTTTAAAGTGGGCTAATACATACTATTACAATCCATTAACGGTAGTCAAAGAAGACAAAGCAGCCCATAAAATTAAATGTGTTTCCAATATCAAAATTACGACTTTGGCAAAAGACGGCGTTACACCTGTGCTTGCAGGCTATGTATATTATACGCTCACCATTGAGGCGCGGGATAATCGTTATCGTTACACTATTACCGAACTTCAGCAGCGAGAAACGACCAATATTCCCATTGAGCCTTGGTTAGACAGCACAAGCAAGGGTTGGACTGTGGTGCGTTATGACCATCTCAATCAAATTCATGAAGCCGTAACTGCTTTAATGGCAAGCATAGAGCAAGGAATGCAGCCTGAAAAAGTGATTACAGATGAATGGTAGGGAAAATGTGCAAGACATCCATGCTATTTTAAAGCAATATTGGGGTTTTGACGCTTTCCGACCGGCGCAAGAAGATATTATTGGCTCTGTTTTAGCGGGCAAAGACACATTGGCATTGTTGCCCACCGGCGGTGGAAAATCGCTTTGTTTTCAAGTGCCTGCATTGGCGATAAAAGGAGTTTGTGTGGTCATTACGCCATTGATAGCCTTAATGAAAGATCAAGTAGAAAATCTGCAAGTGCGCAAAATTCCTGCAGCAGCAATTTATTCGGGCTTGCATCAGCGGGAAATAGAATTGGTGCTTAATGATTGTATTTTTGGTAAAATTAAGTTTTTGTATCTGTCGCCTGAACGGTTAAAAACGGCACTTTTACGCAATAGCATTTCGCGTATTGATGTGTCTTTGTTGGCAGTAGATGAGGCACATTGTGTTTCTCAATGGGGGTATGATTTCAGACCGCCTTATCTTGAAATTGCACAATTTAGGGAACTTTTACCTCCATCAGTGCCTGTTTTAGCACTGACTGCCACTGCCACACCAAAAGTGGTAGAAGACATTCAAAAACAATTGAATTTCAAGGAAAAAAATGTAATTCAGCGTACTTTTTATCGCCCTAATTTGACCTACTATGTTTTTAAAACGGAAGATAAAAAAAAGCGTTTGTTACTCATACTGAATCGATTAGAAGGCAGTGCGATTATTTATGTACGTAATCGCCGCACTACCAAAGAGATAGCAGAATTTTTACAAAAAAATGGTATTTGGGCAGATTTTTATCATGCAGGCTTGGACATGAAAACACGTGCAGATAAACAAAATCGCTGGAAATCAGGCAAATGCAGAGTAATTGTCGCCACTAATGCCTTCGGAATGGGAATAGATAAACCCGATGTAAGGACAGTGATACATATTGATATACCTGACACATTGGAAGCCTACTTTCAGGAGGCAGGCAGGGCAGGCAGAGATGGCAAATCTTCGCAAGCCATTTTGTTGTACCAATCCGAAGACCAAACGGCACTTGTGAGAAATTTTGAAAACGCTTATCCTCCTTTGGATACAATAAAAAATATCTATCAATCGATGTGCAATTTTTTTGGCATTGCAGAGGGCAGCGGAGAAGGATATTGCTTTGATTTTGATATGCGAAAATTTGCTATGAATTACAATTTGAAACCTTTGGTGATTTATAACAGTCTCAAATTCTTGTCAAAAGCAGGATTTATTGAATTTAGTGAAACCATTGCCAATTGTTCAAAAGTATTTATTCCCATTTCGCGGGAGGAATTGTACAGATTTCAATTGAAAAATGAAAAATTTGACGGATTTATTAAATTATTATTACGCTCATATTCAGGACTTTTAACTGTTTTTACAAATATTGATGAAAAAACATTAGCCCAAAGAGATGGAACAAATATAGAGACAATTATTGGAGCATTAAAACAATTGAATAAAATGGAAGTGCTTATATATCAGCCATATACGGGCAACCCGACAGTAACATTTTTGCATGACAGAATCAGCAGCAAGCACATGATGTTTTCGCAAGCGGTGTATCAAACTCGCAAAGATATTGCCAAAGAGCAATTGGAGGCGGTGTTGGAGTATGTAAGTTCACAAAATAAATGCAGAAGTCGGCTTTTGTTGCAGTATTTTGGGGAAGAAGACAGCCTTGATTGTCAAAAATGTGATGTTTGTCGCAAAGAAAAAAGAGAAACAGTTACTCCGCAAGAGGAAGAACAAATTAGTCAAAAAATTATTGAATTGCTATCCATTCGCCAAAGAACATTATCCGAAATAATCAAATTATTTGCACTCCCTGAACAAAAAATATTATTTGTTATTAGGAAATTGCTTGATAATCAAAAGATTACAATAGATAAAGATATTGTAAAATTGTAGATTTTTTTTTTGCATTTTCGCGTCAAAATGTTCTAAAAAATGAAAAATTTACAATAATATCGGTGATTTGACGTTAAAAAACAATGTAAGACAAAACTTTGATAAAATGAAAGATGGAATAGAAAAATACACAAAGCATTATTATACCGGCAATCACCTGAGTAGTACGCAGTTAGTAACAGATGGGACAGGTGTTGTTGTGCAGCAAGTTGAGTATGCACCTTTTGGAGAAGTTGTGAATGAGTATAACATCGATTGGAGCAACGGACAAGTGCCTGATTTTAAATTCAATGGAAAGGAATTGGATGAAGAAAGTGGTATGTATTATTTTGAGGCGAGGTATCAGAGTCCGCCGGTGTTTATAAGTAGAGATGTGATGTTTGAGGCACGACCTTATATGTCGCCGTATGCGTATTGTTCAAACTCGCCAGTGAATAGAGTGGATCCGAGTGGGATGTTTGATTGGGAGCCAGAAGTTTCTAGTAATGGGGAGGTCTCTTATCGTGCGGAAAAAGGCGATAATAAAGAGACATTCAAGTCTCAATATGGTTTAACTGATAAACAAGCCAATGATATAGTGGGTAATAAATCTATTAAAGAAGGAGATAAAATCAGTAGTACTGATGTTAAAAAAGCAATGGGAACAGATATATTAAGATTAGATTGGTCTTCAAAACAAGCAACAAATAGACGCAAAGCATACCAAATGGCATTTGCCATATTGCACACTAAGATTACTAAAAGAGGTGAAATAGACATGAATAAATATATTAAAAACTTTCCGTCCATACACACAGAACTTGCAGTAGAGAACTTTAGAATTCCCTTATTAGATGGGGGAAAACTGAAAGCACTATATATGAATTCTACAATCAATGGTAAATATTCTAAAATTTGGGATAGAGGCATATTCCAATTTGATTATTCGGACGGAACATCAAGAGAAAGACATCGTTTTGAACAAGCGGGAGGCAATATTCCTCGATTATTTATTATAATACAATCTGAAGATTTAGAAATATATGAAAAATCGTATAGGTAAAATTCAAATATTATTTATCCTATTTATTTTGTTTTTTTCTCTTAAATCGCAATCATTGATATTTACTGATTTATATTCTCATGATATAATGTTGTCAACGACAAGGGATTCTTTAATAAATACATTAGGAATGCCTGAAAATGAAAATACTTTAAAGATGAATGTAGTAGATTCAATAAGAGGAGGGACAATTTATTACCATCTTGATACCATTACCATCAAAATATTAGGATATTTTTCCAAAGGGTTACAATATATTGAATTTGAAGGAAAAGTGCAACTCTCAATGATAGATTTTTATAAAAATGATAAGGTTAAAATTTGTAATTCAAAAATATGTTATGATAAACAACTTATATTGAATGACTTGTTGCATGTATACAATGATTATCCCAAAGAAGAAATACGCAAACGGAAATATCCAAGATTATATGGATACGAAGAATGGGGATATGATGTTTGGTTGCCAATTGGGAAATATGAAAATATGGAATTAAATTTTGATAAACACAAAAAGTTGAGGTGTATTCATTTTTCCTATGACAATGGTGGAATTTTAAGCAAAAACAACTAAATATTTTTATATTTATCTGATTATCAATAATTTATCATTTTATCTGATTATCAATGAGATACAAAAAAAGGGAAAAAAATATTTTAGAACAATTTTATTCAAAAATACAAAAAAAAATCTCTACACTCTACACTCTTCACTCTACACTCTGAAAAAAGTTTTCAATTCTCCATTCAAAAAAAAGTGTATTTTTGTAATTTAGCACTGAAAAACAAAATAATGTAACATTATGAGCAGATATTTAGACCCGCGTGTGGATTTGGTTTTTAAGAAGATATTTGGAAAACATCCTGATTTGTTGATCAGTTTTCTCAATGCGTTGATTC
>JAISTU010000185.1 GCA_031272415.1 Bacteroidales bacterium
GTGGTGAATGAATATAACATCGATTGGAGCAGCGGACAAGTGCCTGATTTTAAGTTTAATGGGAAGGAATTGGATGAAGAAAATGGTATGTATTATTTTGAGGCGAGGTATCAGAGTCCGCCGGTGTTTATAAGTAGGGACCCGTTATTTGAGAAGTATCCTACTTTGTCGCCGTATAGTTATTGTGCGAATAATCCGTTGCGATATATTGACCCGACTGGGGAAGATTTAGAAATAACAGGAGAAGCAGCAGGAGAAGCAACTCAACAATTAGAAAACAAAACATCGAAAAGATTTAATCTTATACGTAATGAGAATGGTTCTATAAGATATGAAGGAAGAGCGAGGAGCCGTAATGATAAATTAATCAAAGAAGTTATTGACAATCAGAATATTAAAGTTAATATTGTGGCAAACAATTCTGATAATTTTACGGCACATGATGGGCAAACGTATTCATATGCTCAAAACATGTCAGGCGATGTAGTTGGTGGTGCCTATGGTGGTAGTACTGTTTCAGAAGAGAATAAAATAAATGCGTATCAATATGTAAATCCTCAACAATTAGCACATTGCGACAAGTCCGTAGGCGATTCCAAAACAGGAGGTTATATGTTACATGAATTGGCGGAGGGTTATGAAAGTGGAAAAATGGCATGTTGGACAGGCGTAGGTGATGCTGTTGGAGGCAACAGATATAAACAATTACATCAAAAAGCAAATGCCGTATCTGTTGGCGATTTTATTAGAGTTTATGAGGCTACAACTGTCCCCAATCTTTTTGGTAATGGGCAAACAACAAAGCGAGTTTTTAAAGGTTATAAAAGAGGTGAGTAGAGGTGCTACGTGTTTCAAAACAGTTTTGATATTATTACTGATATTTTGTCTGCTATCAATAGCCGCACAACAATATCAAAAGAAAACACGATATTGTTTTATGCAATACAAAAGAAAAAAAGGATTGATATATAGTCCGAAACGGCAACTCATATATTTGTTAAAAAATTATACTAACATTCCTACTTGTGACAGACGAAATAAAATTCGATTTATTGGAATGGATACATTATCTCTAAATAAAAACGCATTTATACTCCCCGATAGCATTTGTGACATTTTTACCATTTTTGCTATAACTGAAAAAAATGATAATTATGTCTTAAAGAGCAAACATTTAACAAAGAAAACTATTTATTGTATTGACATCGGCAGGCAAAATGACAACAAATTGTACCGAATTATTTCAATAAAAGAAGAATGTGATAAAAATTATTCACAAATTAGAGTGGGGGAGCAATTAAAAATGACTATTTATTCTTTTTTTTCAGAAGATATTTCTATGATAAAAAAAGACAGTGAGATAATAAATATAGTTCCTTCTTTAGCATTTCAACAGTGTTTTTTATTTGAAAATATTTGGGTTGTTAGTTTCCCCTTTTTGTATTTAAATATATTTGAGACGCCAAATTTAAAAGGATTATACTATATTCCTCCGAAGTGATTTTTTTGCATTTTGTGAGAAAAATGTTCTAAAAAATGGAAAAAAAAAATAATTCTCCATTCTCCACTTTCAATTTTCCATTCAAAAAAAAGTGTATTTTTGTAAATTAATTATTTAAATTTTGATTATTTTATGAGGAAAAAGATAGCAATTATTGTTGGCGGATGCGGACACAAAGATGGTTCGGAAATACATGAAACTACAATGACTATGTTGGCGGTGGCAAAGCAAGGTGCTGATTATCAATTATTTGCACCCGATAGAGAGCAATATCACGTTCTTAATCATCTCACAGGAGAGGTGATGAACGAAAAACGAAATTTGCTCATCGAGGCAGCACGAATAGCCAGAGGCAACATTTTGCCGTTGGAAAAATTCAATGTAGAAAATTTTGATGCCGTTATTTTTCCCGGCGGATTCGGGGTTGCCAAAAATTTCTTTGATTATGCACTCAAAGGTGTTGATTGTCAAGTTGATACTGAAATAGCAAGCATTATAAAATCAACCCATGCAGCCCAAAAGCCCATAGGTGCGTTGTGTATATCACCTGTATTGATAGCGAAAGTGATTGATAATGTTACCATTACAATAGGAAAAGATGCAGCAACAGCGTCAGATATTCAAACAATGGGTAGCAAAAATATCAATGCAGATTATAATGACGTGGTTATTGACAGAAAAAATAAAATCTTTTCAACGCCTTGCTATATGTTAAATGTTGATATTGCGCAAATTGCAGAAGGGGCTGAAAATTTGGTAAAAGCAATTTTAGAAAACATTTCTTCTAATTGAGAATTGAAAATTAAAAGATAGTTTTTTCCTGTTGCCCTTGCTATTCATGGGATAGGGCAGGGCAGGGGAGACCGTTGCTCCCAAAGTCGCTATTTAGTTTTTAATTCAATAAATTGTGTATTTTTGTAAAAACATATCATATTGAAATATATTGATGGAAAAAGGAAATAAAATTATTTTAGGCATTGACCCCGGCACCAATATTATGGGTTATGGAATTATAGAAGCAGTAGGGAAGGCGTTAAGTTTGCTCAAAATGGATGTGTTGAAATTTGACCCTAAAACGGATGCTATTTTGAGATTAAGAGATATTTTTATCGGAACGACACAAATTATTGAGGAATATAATCCGGACGTAGTTGCCATAGAATCACAGTTTTACGGTAAGAATGTTCAATCAATGCTTAAACTTGGACGGGCACAAGGAGTTGCCATTGCTGCCGCCGCCCAAAGAGGTATTCCTGTTTTTGAATATTCGCCACGTAAAGTCAAACAAGCCATTACAGGCAAAGGCGGCGCCTCCAAAGAGCAAGTGGCGGGCATGTTGAAACATCTTATTCAAATCAATGAAACAATAGCATATTTGGACGCCAGCGATGCGGTGGCAATTGCGTTGTGCCACCACATCCAAAGCACACGTATGGTAACTTCTACAACTTATTCAGGCTGGAGTGCTTTTATTGCCAAACAACCCGATAGAGTAGTAAAGTAAAATAATTTTCAATTTTTGTTGTATTTCTTGCCTTTTTTTGCATTTTAGTTTACATAATGTAGGCGGATTTTACATTTTTTTTTACAAATATTTAAACTAAAAGTTGAAAACAATATACATATTTACCTTTAATACAATATTTTAGCAAAATAATAGATATTTATAACAAAATTATTAAATATTTTAAGTAATGCTTTAATTTTATTATATTTTTAGATTGAAAATAAATATATTAGTAATATTTTTATATTATCTAACATATTTATCTATGCAGAAAAAATATTTCACTGAAAAAAAACAATGTACGAACAACACTTAAATTTGCTAAAAAAAAGCACTTTTTAATCAAACATGCTAATTAATGATTTCGCCAGCAAAACAAGCCAAAATGCAGGATTTGGTAAAAACAAATAAAAGTTATATAATTTGCATTATGTAAACTAAAATCCCAAAAAAATGTATTATCGGATACCTGTTTATTACTTTTTCCCTTTTCCATTTCTAATTATTCTTTTATTAAAATTACTACATCATCTCCACATCTAATTTCTTGTTCTCCTGTGTTGATAATGTATTTTGGATAATTTTCTACTGAATTGTAGAAGTAAAATACTTTTGCTGTTTTATCCTTTTTCAATTGGTATGCCATTGATATTTGTTTTGTGTTTAATGCTTTTACATAAAAACTTTCATGCGGATAATATGGATGATTTGGTGTGTCATCAAATATTTCAATATTACCTTCTACATCTAATTTTTCAGCGTTAAGTATATCAATTTTACTATAACAATCTTGAACGCAACTACTCACAGCGACCAATCCTGCCGCCAAAATTCCTAATATTTTAAAAATTCTCATGACTTTTTATTTTAAAATTACATCAATACCACAATTTTCATCCAGTGATCCATATTTTGAATCGTAATGTGATGGCAAATCATAAAGTTCATGTCCTCCTTTATAACCGTCAATTGCATACCATTCAAAATCTACAAATCTTTTTTTACCATTATTGTAACCTAACATAACGAATATATAATTACCATTCTTAATGTTACATTTTGTCTTATTATTGTCAAATGATATTATATCTTTTTCATTCGTTTTTAAATTATCTACAACAACTTCGTATCCTGAATTATTTGATATGTATAAATAATTCATTGTACATTCTTTTTTACAACTTTGGAACACCAAAGTAAAACTTACTACTACTACAATTAAAATTTTCAGCATATATTTTCTTATTATTTTGTTAACAGTTTTGCAAATATACAATTTTTTTTGTTATCATCGACAAATTTTCATTTTTTTTAATTGAAAATTGAGAATTGAGAATGATTTTTGTTGTTTATGTAATTTTTATAATCCTGTTAATCATAAAAATCTCATAAAAATTAAGTTTCACACAAATTTTAGAACATTTTTATCCCAAAATGCAAAAAAAATCTCTACACTCTACACTCTGAAAAAAAAGGTTTTTAATTGTCAATTGCTTCTCCCCTCCCCTTTTTATTTTTGTATTTTTTCTTTTAAAAATTTTGCGGTGTGTGATTTTTTGCATTTGAGCATGTCTTCTGGGGTACCTGTAAAGATAATTTGACCTCCTTTGTCTCCACTTTCGGGTCCAAGGTCAATGAGCCAGTCAGCACATTTGATAAGTTCTAAATTATGCTCTATCACCAAAATAGTATGTCCTTCCCGCAAAAGCAGTTCAAAAGTGTCGTACAATTTGGAAATATCGTGCACATGCAGTCCTGTGGTCGGCTCGTCAAAGATAAAAAGCATTGGCTGTCCAAAAGTAGATTTGGAAAGGAATGATGACAATTTGATGCGTTGAGCCTCACCGCCCGACAACGAAGATGACGACTGCCCCATTTGCAAATATCCCAGCCCTACACTTTGCATGGCTTTCAATATTTTAACAATATTTTCTGTATATTTATCTTGGGAACATTTTTTGAAAAAATCTACACCCTCATCAATGGACATTTCCAAAACATCTGCAATTGATTTTCCATTGATTTTGACATCAAAAACTTCTTCTTTAAATCGTTTTCCGTTGCATTCGTCGCATAGAACTTCCACATCAGACATAAATTGCATGCCAATTTTGATATATCCTTCGCCTTGGCAGGTTTCACAACGCCCTCCCTCCACATTAAGCGAGAAAAATCCGGGTTTATACAGTCTTGCTTTGGAAAGCGGTTGAGCGGCAAAAATATCCCTAATATCGTTAAAAGCACCTGTATAAGTAACCGGATTTGAGCGAGATGAGCGTCCGATGGGCTTTTGGTCAACCATTTCTACCCCTTGCAAAAGGTGTAAATCGCCACAAATGAGCGTATTTTTGTCTCTTAATTTTTCGCTACTGTCAAAATATCGTTTCAATTCAGCGTACAAAACTTGATTGATAAGTGTTGATTTTCCGCTCCCTGAAACGCCCGTAACAACCGTAAAAACACCCAATGGAATTTCTACATTTACTCGCTTGAGATTGTGGCGATAAATGTTATTCATTTGAATTGAATGTTTAAATTTTCTACGCTGTTGAGGCACAGGAATACTTTTTTGACCGTTAATGTATTCTGCTGTAATACTGTTAGTTGCATTTTTTAAATCTTTAAATGCCCCTGAAAAAATAATTTCACCGCCATTTATGCCCGCCAACGGACCTACATCAATTATATAATCGGCAGAGCGAATAATATCCTCATCATGTTCGACCACAATGACGGTGTTGCCGATGTCTCTTAGTCTCTGTAAAAGTTTTATAAGTCTGTGAGTATCAATACTATGCAATCCAACGCTGGGTTCATCTAAAATATACAAAGCCCCTGCCAAAGCACTGCCCAAGGAGGTCGCCAAGTTAATTCGTTGATACTCACCGCCGGAAAGTGTAGATGCAAGGCGATGTATGGTCAAATAAGGCAAACCTAAATCCAATAAAAACTGCAATCTGACGGTGATTTCTTTGAGCAAAAAATCGGCTATTTTTTTCTCTGAATCTGTTGAAAATGTTAAACTTTGGAAAAAAGCAAACGCATCTTCCGCAGACAAAGAACAGAGTTCGGTAATGGATTTTCCGTTAATTTTTACATATTCCGCATCCGGTCTCAATCGGGAGCCTTTGCAATTGGGACAAGCCGTTTGTCCCTGAAAACGGCTCGCCAAAACACGAAATTGAATTTTGTAAGACTGCGTTTCCAACCACTCAAAAAACTTTGTAATTCCCGTAAAATGCTTATTTCCTGCCCATAAAAGGTCATAATGCTTCTGTGATAAATCGCAAATGGGTTTATGGATAGGAAAATTGAATTTATGAGCCGAAAGCAACAGTTCGTCCTTAAAAATGCTCATCGTTTCGCCTCTCCAACAGGCAACTGCACCATCATAAGCCGAAAGTGTTTTATCAGGGATGACCAAATCGGGGTCAATGCCCAGCGAAAGCCCTGTACCATTGCATTTTGGGCATGCACCGTAAGAATTGGTAAATGTAAACATGTTCACATTGGGCTTGCAAAATGTCATGCCATCGGCTTGAAAATGATTTGAAAAATCAGTCTCTTTAATTACACCTTTTTCATTGATTATCACGATTATACAATTACCATTTCCTTCAAAATAAGCCGTTTCTACACTGTCCGAAAGGCGAGTTTTATTTTCAGCATCATCTGAAGGCGTACATCTATCAACTACCAATGAAATTTTGTCTTTGGAGGTGATTTTTTTCTTTAAACAATCATTGATTGAGAGGGTTTCTTTTTTGCAATATGCACGGCTAAATCCTTGATTTTTAAGTATTTCCAACTTTTGTGTAACCGTTCTTTTTTCATCATACCAAAGCGGGGCTAAAATCATAATTTTGCAATTTTGAGGTGCATTTATTATAAAATCAACCACGTCGCTGACACTATCCCGCTTTACCTCTCTGCCCGAAACGGGAGAATATGTTTTGCCCAAACGTGCATACAACAGTTTTATATATTCATAAATTTCGGTAATTGTCCCCACCGTAGAGCGAGGATTGCGAGTAGAAATCTTTTGTTCAATCGCAATAGCAGGCGGAATACCTTGCACAAATTCAATAGTTGGTTTTCCGATTTTGCCAAAAAATTGACGTGCATAAGCATTGATGCTCTCAACATAACGCCGCTGCCCTTCAGCATAAATGGTATCAAAAACCAATGAAGATTTACCGCTTCCCGATAAACCTGTTACCACAACTAATTGATTTGCAGGTATTTCTACATCAACATTTTTTAAATTATTGACCCTAATTCCTTTTAGTATAATCGATTCATTGTCCATAATATGTAAAAATAATTTATATAAAACGAAATTTAGTAAAAAATATTGCTCAAAAAACAGATTTTTGTTTGCATTGGACGTTTTTTTTCTCTTTTTTTTCTGATTTTTGGCGGGCTAATTGATAACTGTTGAATAGATTTTGACAAATTACATACATGGCAGGCAAAACACAAGCCAAACCTGGCAAATATGTTTGTGCCATCCAAATGGCTAAAACGGTGTTTTTTTGTCCCAAAGATTGACCGCCTGCAACAGTGTCGCCATATTTTTTGCCAAAATATCTGCCCACCATAAATTGAATAATGCACAAAATGCCCGCAGTAATCGCCATAATAACAATTTGTCGGCTGTCAGAAGTATGCTCTTTGATAAATTTGATTGTCCTGCCTACCACAACAGTCAATGCAATTGCCCAAAGATAAAACGAAACAATGCCGCATTTGAGCAAAAATTGATTCACTTTTGGCAACAGTTTTTTGACCAATAATGCTAAAAAAAGCGGTACAAACAACATCGGAAATATTTCCCTGAAAATTCTTAAAATAGATAAACCTGTTGCGGCAAAATCTATATCTTGTGGCGAAATAAATGCAAAATAAATGGGAGCAACCAAAGCCGTCATCAAATTGCATAAAAGCGTGTAAGTGAGCATAGTATTGAGTTTTGCTCCCAACATTGTTGCCACCACTACCGCAGAAGTAGCAGTCGGTGCCAATATTAGCACTAATGCACCCTCCGCCAAGGGCTTGTCCCATTGATTGAGTAGAAAATAAACTAATAAACTTATAACTACTTGAAAACCAAGTAAATACGCATAAAAAGAAGAGAGTTTGATATGTTTAATATCTACATTGCAACAAGTCAAAAAAAGCATTGCAGCAATCAAATAAGGCACAATCGGACTCATTTTGCTGAAAGTATCATCAAATAAAAAGCCTAAAAGAATGGCTATCGGTAATACTAAACTCCTGTATTTCTGCATATTATATAAAACATCTTATTCACAAAAAAAATAACCGCGCTTAAAAAAGCACGGTTAACATATAAAACTTTTAAGTTTAACTTTATATCCTCAAGATGAACAGAGAATGTTGTCCCACTAGGACTCGAACCCAGACATACAGAACCAGAATCTGCGGTGCTACCATTACACAATGGGACATTTAACCTTTTTTTATTAACTCTATGTACAGTAAAATAATGTAACCGTTTTACAAAGATACACAAAAAAACAATACAAAAAGTTTTTTTGCAAAAAAAAATGTTTTATTTTTTTTGTTATTTTAATGTAAAATATTGATAATGAATTAAATACGTGAAAAAAAATATTTTTTTGCCTGATTTTAGAACGTTTTTCTCCCAAAATGCAAAAAAAATACTTTTTAACTCTCCACAAAATAAAAAGTGTATTTTTGCATTGATAAAAAAAGTTAAAAAAAATGATTTTGCAGGCAACGAAATGGGGATAAAATCTATCATATAGTTGTACGCAATTTTGAATTGAATAAAAAAAAGTTATATAAGTTATAAAAAATAAAACAGATAAAGTGATGAAAACAAAGAGATTAGCGTTAATTTCAGTGGCATTTTTAACCACAGTAAGTTTGAAGGCGCAAGTAACGCGTTATGTGTCAACAACGGGACCAACACCTGCTGC
>JAISTU010000208.1 GCA_031272415.1 Bacteroidales bacterium
ACCCCGCAAGTCGTCTCTTTGTTAATGTTACTTGACAGAGATATGAACAGGACTGAAATTCAAGCAGGTTTACAATTACATGACAGAGAAAATATTAGACTGGCATATATCCAACCTGCGCTAAAACTCGGTCTTATAGAGATGACTATTCCGGATAAACCTAACAGCCGTTTGCAGAAATACCGATTAACCCAATTGGGAAAAGAAACCAAAGAGGCACTGAAATCTCAGTAAATGAGAAATATGCTCTTAATTTTTAATTTTTAACTTTTAATTGAAAAAAAGGTGTATCTTTGCAAAATGGAAGAAATCAAAAGAAAGAATAACATCGCCAAAAATGGATAATTTTTCAAATAAACTTTCAGAAGATATTTTTAAATATGTAACTTGTGCGGCACAGGAATTAGGCACAGACGCTTACGTTGTAGGGGGTTATGTACGGGATTTATTGCTGCAACGTGAAAGTAAAGATATTGATATAGTTACATCCGGCAATGGTTTAAAATTGGCATTAGCGACTGCTCAAAAAGCAAATATTCCTGCTGATTCGGTTACTTTGTTTAAAACATACGGTACGGCTATGTTTCGCTATCAAGGGATTGAGGTGGAATTTGTAGGCGCCCGAAAAGAGTCATATTCTTCCCACTCCCGCAATCCGAAAGTAGAGTCAGGCACGCTTGAGGATGACCAAAATAGAAGAGATTTTACTATCAATGCAATGGCTATTTCATTGAATGACAGTGATTTTGGTGATTTTTTTGACCCCTTTAACGGTCTCTCTGATCTCAATCATAAATTGATAAAAACACCATTAGACCCCGTACATACTTTCACGGATGACCCTTTGCGGATAATGCGTGGCATCCGTTTTGCGGCTCAGTTGGGCTTTTCGGTCGAAAAAGAAACACTTATTGGCATGAAAACCAAAGCAGAACGCTTGTCTATCATTTCCAAAGAGCGTATTGCCGAAGAATTGCATAAAATTTTGCTCTCTCACAAGCCCTCAAAGGGTTTTTTGTTGTTAGACGAGGTTGGTATTTTGGACTATATTTTGCCTGCTTTGGTAAGACTGAAAGGGGTAGAGACCATCAATCGGCAGTCGCATAAGGACAATTTTTTGCATACGTTGGAGGTCGTGGATAGTTTATCTCTTAACAGTCAGAATTTGTGGTTGTTATGGGCTGCATTGTTGCATGATGTCGGCAAAGCGGACACAAAAAAGTATTTACCCGAAACAGGTTGGACATTTCATCAGCACGAAGTGATTGGCTCTAAAATGGTGCCAAAAATATTTCGTAGTCTCAGAATGCCACTCAATGAAAAGATGGAATATGTTAAAAAGATGGTTTTTCTGCATTTGCGTCCGATAGCGTTGGTGGAAGATGTTGTAACCGATTCGGCAATAAGACGTTTGTTGTTTGATGCGGGAGATGATATTGACGATTTGATGTTGCTTTGTGAAGCGGATATTACGTCCAAAAATCAAGCAAAAGTGTTTCAATATTTGACTAATTTTGAGATGGTTAGACAAAAGTTAGCCGATATAGAGGAGAAAGACCGCATTCGCAATTTTCAGCCTCCTATTGATGGCGATTTGATAATGAATTTGTTTAATTTAGTCCCTTGCAGGGAGGTCGGATTGATAAAAAATGCTATCCGAGAAGCCATTTTGGAAGGCGAAGTTGCCAATGATTATCAAGTTTGTTATCAATTTATGCTCAATTATGCAAAAAATGAATTAGGTTTGCAGCCTAAAACGGATATATGATTTTTGTCAAAATTTTATACTATTTTTGCCAATTCTTTTTCAAAAAATGGGGATATTTAATTAAAAAATAGAGCAAAATTGCCACACATAGCCCTAAAATCAGCCAAAATACGGCGATGCTACTTTGGTTGGAAAAATGCGTTACAAGGGCAAACAAACCACTGCCAATGAGAATAAAAATAAAATTGCAAAAATTCATATAAGCAAGCATATTGCCCAATTGCCGTCCTGTATTTTCGTATTGCAGCAATGCCAAACAAGGAACTTCAAAAAAACCGCCCGCCAAAGCCGTAAAAAAGCAAATGATACCCAAGCCGACCAAAGTGGGATTGAAAAAAAGCAACACCAAAAGCAGTACTATCATGCCAGAAATACCTGCAAATATCAATCGAGGGCGAATGGTTTTGCCTGAAATTTTGCCTGCCAAAAAGCAGCCTACTGCAATTCCGGTGGCTGTAAGTGCCAGAATAACACCTGCTTGTGTGTTTGTTGTGTGCAATGTGAGCGTGCAATGATTGATAAGATTCATTTGTACCAAACTGCCGATAAGCCAAAATGCAGAAACACCTAATACACTGCAATTGATGTACTTATATTGAGCAGCAAATTGCATTGAGCGTTGAAAAAATAAAAACGGATTGGCAGTAAGTGAATGTGCGTTTTCTGATTCTGTTTCATTAACTTTTATGCTTTTGACCGCCGTATATCCTGCTGCAGCAAATGATAATAGCAACAGTATCAATACAATATAACTATATTCATCTGCAATTTTGGAAGCCACAACTGCACCGCTCAAAATAGCCAAAAATGACATCATTTCAAACATTCCACTGCCGAATGCAATGCCTTTTTGACCGCCGATGTCGCGAATTAAGCCATATTTGCAAGGCGAATAAATACAGCTTTGTATGCCCATCAAAAGTACTGTAAATATCAGCAGCCCAATCGATTGCATATAAAATCCCCAACATGCGAGACCAACAATTGGAAATTCTGCTATTTTACAAATTCTGAATATTCTTTGTTTGGAGTACAAAACAGCCATTTTTCCCGCCAAAGGAGAAAAAATTAAGTAGGGTAATATTAACGCTGCCGAAACCAAAGTGATGATTTGAGATTGGTTCAAAAAAGTGGATGTTGTCCACGCTGTTGCAATAAATATAATGCTGTGTTTGAGAAAGTTATCATTTAAAACGCCAAAAAAATTCCCCAAAAATAATCCTGCCCAATTGGTGTTTTTTCGTCTGCTTTTGTTGTCTTTTTGTACGTTCATTTTTTTAATGAGGAGTTTTGTTTTAATTTACTGAATTTAAAAGCATTAAGGTCTGAAAAATATTTCTTTTTGCGTAAATAATATTCCAAAACGATGCTTTTTTTGTAAATTTGAGAGACAAAATGGTGTTTTATACGGGTTCTTTTGTTGATATTTTTGGGCAAAGATTTGTAAAATGCTAAATGAGCCTTAAACACAGCCACACAATCGCCCCAGCCACTGTCGGTTAAAAAACGCAATGCGGCTACCATATCTAACACCCATCGCACCGCAAACACCCACAACAGACGGCGTTTAGGCAAATTTTTGTATAATAAGATAATATTGTTGCGAAAATTGAGAAATGTTTTTTGTGGTGATTTTTTAGGTAAAGTGCCGCCGCCAATATGATATACCACAGAATCAGGGATATACATCACTTTGTGTTTCTCATTTTTGGCTCTCCAACAAAAATCAATTTCTTCCATGTGGGCAAAAAAGTCGTCATCCAAACCGCCCAGTTGATGATAAATTTCCGACCGTACAAACATGCAAGCCCCTGTTGCCCAAAAGATTTCCTTTATATCATCGTATTGTCCTTTGTCTTTTTCCAAAGTTGAAAACAGCCTGCCTCGACAAAACGGATAACCAAATTTATCAATAAATCCACCCGCCGCTCCTGCATATTCAAATTCATCTTTTTGATTGAAAGCCAACAATTTAGGCTGACAAATGGCAGTTTGCGGATGTGTGTCCAAATATTCCACTATCGGCTCTACCCAATGGTCACAAACCTCTATATCTGAATTTAATAAGCAATAATATTGTGATTTAATTTGTGCCAATGCAACATTATACCCTTTCGCAAAACCGTAATTTTGAGCATTGATAATCACTCTCAATTGCGGATAATTTTGCTCCAAAAAGAGCAAAGAAGCATCCGTTGAAGCGTTGTCGGCAATCACAATTTCAGCCCATGAAGGAGTATATTTAAGCAAGGAAGGTAAAAATTTTTCTAAATATTCTTTCCCATTCCAATTCAAAATAACCACAGATAATTTTTGCATATTTATTTAACTTTTTTGCAAAGATACACAAATTTATCAATTAAAAATTAAAAACCCTTTTTTTTAGAGTGGAGAGTGTAGAGTGTAGAGTGTAGAGATTTTTTTTTGCATTGTCTGAACTGTGATTTTAATATGATTGATGTGATTATTATGATTTTAGATAATCCCATAAATCATTCAAATCATTCAAAATCAAAGTTCAGACAATTTTTTAATCACACAAATCAAAAAAATCATACGAAAATCTGTGGTTCAGACAATTATTGTAATCCTGCCAATCACATCAATCATACGAAAATCATAGTTCAGACAATATAAGTAAAG
>JAISTU010000216.1 GCA_031272415.1 Bacteroidales bacterium
TTGTGTGATTATTTTAATCATGCTAATCATATAAATCTTATGAAAATCGTGGTTCAGACAATTTTATAATCATAATAATCACATCAATCATACGAAAATCAAAGTTCAGACAAAAAAATGTTGAAAATTTTTTCTCCTTGACAATCAACAAATTATAAAATAATTGCAACTTTTTTTTCGCAAAATTAACTTTTGTATCAAAAAAAATGTGTCTTTGCAGGGATATTAATTTAGAACTGCAAAAGTCCATTTTTGAGATGACATTTTTTTGAAATTTTGAGTTAAAAATTATAAGTATCGATAAAAAAAATTAAAATTAACATTATATATATAAAAAAAAAAAAAAAAAAAAAGCCAATATATGAACAAGATACATAAAAAAAATAATCATAGTACAGATTTTAGTGTTTGTTTTTTCTTTTTTTGTTTTTTCTCAGAATGTACATTCAAAAATTCATGCCATTGTTAAAAATTGTGAAAAAGACTGTTGGGGCTATGTGCTTGCCAACGTAAGGCAAGAATTAGAAATTCAAACACCCCACGAAGATACGTTAATTTTACCAATGGAATTAGAAATTGTTTCTCCCATACAAATGGCATTATTTGCTATGGCACCTAATGATTTATATTTCCAAAATTTGATAATAGAAGATATTACAAACAAGGAGATTAGAGGCATTAAATATAATTTTAATGGCAAATATTTAGATATTAAAATTCCTAATTTACATCAAAAATTAAGATAAATTACACTGTCTTTTCCGATTATTTTTAACGGAGTGACAATAATGCAACATATCTTTATCCATTTGGACCGTCCTCAAGTTCGTGGTATTTTACTTGCGACAGTATGAGAATAAAAGATGTTGAATTAGAGGTACAAGGAGACACAGCATTTTATATTGCATACGGAAAAGTAAAAGAAAAAAAGGGAAATAAGATAATTTTAGATTTGTCGGAAAAAGAAAAAAACAATAAAAGCGGTATAGCGTTTGTCGGCATGGAAAAAAAATATTATTATCCTGTTTCTTTTAAAGTCGGTAAAACTCAAATCAATCTTTTTATTTGTAAAGGCGAAATCAAAGAATTTACAGATAAAAAGGACATTTTAAAGTTTCGGTAGGAAATCGTGTTAATCAGCAATTAGTAGATTTGTATTTGCATGAAATTCAATCTGTTATACAGACATTAGATAGCATCATTTATCCATTAGGAAAGTGTGAAGTCAATATTTATGAATCTGTAATGCAGACTTATTACCATGAAGCAACTTATTCATGGGGAGTAGCCTTTCCTGACCCTAATAATCACCGATTCACAATTTTAGTGGACACATCAGCCGTTTTAGAAACACAAGACGTTATACATGAGTTGATACATAATTATATAAACGAATATTTGCCAAAAGACTCAACTTCTTTGTTTTTTGCAGAGAGTTTGACGGAATATTTGGCAGTATGTTTAAAATACAAAGACGTTCATGTGCGGGACTCTGTTTTTAATCGAAAATTTATGGAAAGTTGCTTCAAAGGACTTGGAAAATACTCAGTATTAAGACCTTCCGAATATCAAAATCAATTAGGAGAATATTCGCATACGCCTTTTAAAATTCATGTTTTTGCCCAAATCATAGGGGAAGATAAATTTATATCTTTGCTTGGAGTTTTTTATAGAGAAAGTCGGAAAAACAATGGAATGTCTTTTGATTTATTTGAAAAGATATGCAAACAATACGGCATCACAGACGAGCAATGGAATTGGTTTAAAAAAACTTTGTAAATATCTGTAAATGGTATGGAGAATTACGATTTTCCTGCTCCAAATTGTCCAAATGCTCCACCTTACACGCCATTTTATACACCTGAAAAATAACTAAACATTTTGAGAATTATGGAAATAATAAAAAAAACTCATTTTTTAGAACGTTTTTCTCCCTCAATTCAAAAAAAACTGTCTGAAAAGCAAAATTGCTCTCCAGACAGAATATTATAACAACATTATGAAAAATGATTTAAACCAAATTATTTGACAATTTTTATTTCTTTTATCAGATTGCTTGCTCCTGCATATTTATCAATGATAAAGAGCATATATCTGACATCCAAATTGATACAGCGTTGTAAATTTTCTTCAAAATCTATATCGCCTGACATGGCTTCACTGTTGCCGTCAAATGCCAAACCTATCAAATTGCCTTCGCCATCAATGACAGGAGAGCCTGAATTGCCACCCGTTATGTCATTATTGGTAATAAAATTGACCGGTAAATTTCCATTTTTGTCTGCATATTGACCAAAATCTTTTTTAGCATACAAATCTTTCAATCTTTGTGGCACAATAAATTCGCTATTGGTCGGGTCTTCTTTTTGCATTACGCCTTCTAAGGTAGTGTAATAGTGGTAAGTAACGCCATCACGTGGGTCATATTGACCTACATTTCCGTACGTGAGCCGAATGGTTGAATTGGCATCAGGGGCATAATTTTTATCTTTGTTAATTTTGAGAATACCGTCCACAAAATAACGGCTACCCTCTTCAATGCCTTCTTCAAAAGTTGCATTTTTGAGATAAAGTTCTCTGTATTTACGCAATGCACTCACTCCTGCAACAAAAGCGGGGTCTGCCAACAAAATTTTACCTACATTTTTGTCATTGAGAGTGGCTTTTAATTTTTCTGCCGAAGCAAAAACCGATTTAGACATTATATAATTGGCATATTTTTCGCCATTTGTTTTGAATTTTTTATAAAAAATATTGGTAAAAAAGGCAGGATGATAGGTATAATCCAAATTTTTATAGGTATATTCCAACAGATTTGCCAATAATTTTTTCTCTACATCGGGATTAAAATCTTTATAAAAATCATCAATTTCTTTTAACAATTCTGCCTTCATCATTTCAACTGTATCTTGGCTGTCGATGCGGGACAATGACAAAATTTCGCTCACTTTTCTGTACGCAAAATACAAAATTTCAGGTCCTGTGATAATGCCTTCTATGATATACGAGAGTGCTTTTTCGGTTTCGGCACGGTCTTGATAGCCTTTTTGTATCAAATTGAGTGCATCTTTATATTTTGGATTGGATTGATTTTCAGCCCATTGTAAATATTTAGCCTCTTCTTGTTGCTTAATAGCCATTGTATTGAGTGCTTTGAGTGCTTTGTTTTGTTGAAATGAATATTTCCAATAGTTGGAACAGGAGGCATATTTGGACGCATATTGTATTCTCACTTGCGGGTCGGCTGCCATTTCATCGCGTAATATATTGATTTTCACGGTTCTAATTTCATAACGCAATTTATTGGTAATATCCATTGTTTCTTGCAAACCGTAAGAGGTCAAAAAGCGTTCTGTTGTCCCCGGAAACCCCATTACCATTGCAAAATCACCATCTTGTATCCCCTTAACGCTGATGGGAAAAAAATGTTTGGGTTTGAGTGGTACATTATCTTTTGAAAAAGGAGCGGGATTGCCGTTTTTGTCTGTATAAATTCTAAACATAGAGAAATCCGCCGTGTGTCGGGGCCACTCCCAATTGTCCGTATCTCCGCCAAATTTACCCATTGAAGAGGGCGGTGCGCCAACCAAACGTACATCTTCATAAATAATGTAAACGAGCATAAAAAATTGGTTTTTAGCGAACATGTCTGCCACTTGTGCTTCATACAGAGTGCCTTCGGTGGCTTTTGTGGTAATAATTTTCGACAAAGAATCAATCATTTTGTTGCGTTCTTTTTCGGTCATTGTTTCGCTAAGATGTGGAACTATCTCATTAGTAACATCTTCCATACGCACCAAAATAGCGGCTGTCATGCCTTCGTTGGGCAATTCTTCTGCCATTGATTTTGCCCAAAAACCATCGGTCAAATAGTCATGCTCTATTGACGAATGTGATTGAATAGAACCATAACCGCAATGGTGATTGGTGGAAAATAAGCCTTGGTCGGAGATAATTTCACCTGTACAATAGTGCCAAAACGGGCTGCCCGCATTGCCTAATCCTACTACTGCATCTTTGAGACAGCCTTTGTTGACATTATAAATGTCGTCAGGGGTCAATTTGAAACCTTGTTTTTTCATCTGTTCATAGTTTTTCCCCAGCAAAGACAAAAGCCACATGCCTTCGTCTGCCAATACTACTGTCATGTTGAGCATAAATATGCCCACTAATAATAATCCTAACTTCTTCATTTATAGAACTTTATGTATTAAATTATGTATTAAAATTAAATTTTACTTCTAAAATACAAAATTACACTTTTTTTTGGATTGTTGGAAAAGTGGTGATTTTTTTAAATTTTAATTTTTCCGTCCTGAAAGGTCGAATTGATGGAGAAAATGCGTAATTATTATGATGGTTTTTGTTTTGACGGTATTCATAAATTATACAATCCTTATTCTACGTTACTGTTTTTTGCGAAAAAAAGGTTTTCTAATTTTTGGTTTGAGAGTGGCACTCCCAGTGTAATTGCTAATTACTTGAAAGACAGGTGTTTAACTGTTGAGCCATTTCGTGATTTTCCTATTTCTATGGAGTTTGCCGAAAATCCGGGTGAAATTGATAATGCAAGCCCTGAAAAATTTCTTTACCAAAGTGGCTATTTAACTCTGCGTGAGGGAACTACGAATGATTAC
>JAISTU010000033.1 GCA_031272415.1 Bacteroidales bacterium
GAAAATCAAATCGGTTTTAATGACAGTTACGAGAGTTATATCAACAATCTAAATTTGGTTTGGTCGGAATGTTTTCGCGTCTTGCACGATGGTTGCCGTTTGTGCGTAAATATTGGCGACCAGTTTGCTCGGTCGGTTTATTATGGCAGATATAAAGTTATTCCCATTCATTCTGAAATTATAAAGTTCTGTGAAACAATCGGTTTTGATTTTATGGGGCAGATTATTTGGCAAAAGCAAACGACGATGAACACGTCGGGCGGCGGCGCCGTGATGGGCAGTTTTCCGTATCCGCGCAACGGCATTGTAAAACTTGATTTTGAATATATTTTGCTTTTCAAAAAACAGGGCAATGCGCCTAAACCGACTGCCGAACAAAAAGCAAATTCGGCAATGACCAACGAGGAATGGAACACATATTTCAATGGGCATTGGTACTTCAACGGAGCAAAACAGGAAGGACATTTGGCTATGTTTCCCGAAGAATTGCCGCACCGCTTAATCAAAATGTTCTCGTTCCCCGAAGAAACTGTGTTAGACCCGTTTATGGGTAGTGGCACAACGGCATTGGCGGCAAAAAAACTCGGTCGCAATTCAGTCGGCTACGAAATAAATCCTGATTTTATCCCGCTGATTAAATCCAAAATCGGCAGCGATGATGTTTTTAATAAGGCGGAAATAGAGATTGTAGAGCAAAACTTTCCAAGTTTTGAAAACTTGGAAAGTTTAATCAACCAACTTCCGTACCAATTCGTTGACACCCACAAAATTGACAAGAAAATTGATGTAAAAAAACTGCAATTTGGCTCGAAAATCGACAGCAATTCCGGCAAGCGCGAAGAATATTTTACGGTAAAAGAAATCATAAGCCCCGAACTCGTAAAACTGAATAACGATTTGATTATCCGCCTGATAGGAATAAAACAAAATCCACAAATCAACGGACAGGCAACCGAATATCTCAAAAACAAACTTCGCGGACAGCGTGTCTTCCTAAAATTCGACGAACAGAAATACGACAGCCAAAACCACCTGCTGGCGTATCTTTACCTTGAAAACAAGACATTTGTTAATGCGCATTTATTGAAAGAAGGATTGGCGGAAGTGAATGAAAGTGTGGAGTTTAAATATAAACGGAAATTCAAAACATTATAACTATGGCAAAAGAGTGGATATTAAACAGTGCAATGAATCGCTATCAACTGAATTTCAAAAGAAATGTTGGTCCAACTTCGGAATCAATTCGCAAATGTTCGCCCAAAACATTGGACGAATGGCGAGAATATTACTTTGCAAATGTGAAATCAAAGGGTCATATTGAAGAATTAGGCAGAAGATTGTATGTAAAAATCACGGAGGTAATCCAATCAGAAGTTGCAGAAGTAACGGAACAGGATTGTATCGACTATATGTTTCAACTTGTTATTGACAGAACTTATGATGGCTATCAAACTGAAATTCAGACCATTTACGGACAACTGCAAAATATTTTAGATATAAAAATAGAACCTGCACCAGATGAATGGGACAGATTATTTAATGTGGATTTTTTTATCAAAATCGGTGAAAAACATATTGGCTTGCAAATAAAACCAGTAAATAACGGACTGCAACTTCCTGAAATTCATAAGGAATATGCATTACAAGCAGAAACACATAAGAAATTTACTGCAAAGTTTGGTGGTAAAGTATTCTACATTTTCTCTGAAAAAGTGAATGGCAACAAAGTAATTGCTAATAAGGAAGTGGTGGAAGACATTAGAAAAGAAGTTGAAAGGTTAGAATCCTATGTGTGATTTTTTAGTAAATATTGTAGTAAGTTCTATTACTGGGGTAGTGGCTTCTATGTTTGTATGGTGGCTAACATTTAAGTATCTGTCTCCCAAAATAAACATGGGAAAAACTATTAGCAAACTTCCAACAAAAGAAAACAAATCAAAATATAAATATCGTTTCAAGTTTGAGAATATCGGCAAAAGAAATATAATAGACATAGAAGTAATCGTTAGATTAAGAATAAAGGGACTAAAACCGGATTTGCCACGAAACTGGGAAGTTATTTATTTGCCTACAACCGCATTAGAATACAAAAAAATTGCCATTATTAGACCTGTTTCAAAAACTAAAATTAGACCTGTTTTAGAAATAAAAACTTATGAATGTGACTATTTTCAAAAAGAATTCTTTCCAAGTGAAATAAAAGAAAAATCTCAAAACGGCACATTGACATTAGAAGAAGTAATGCAGTTAGGAACAAAATCAGAATTTCAAATATTAATTTTTGGTACGGATACTTTTAGCGGAGCAAGGAAATTCTTTGAATCGAAATTTTTTGGTAAAGGCGATATTATTGAAGGTTATTTTGACAGAAATGGGGTGGAAGTACAAGGACAAATCAAAAAATAATGGGATTGTTGGCATTTGTAAAGGTGTTTCGGAAAAGATGAAATTAAATTTACATTTATGAGAAATTTTTCAAATTATATTCTCTACAATTTCAAAGACGAGCCGAAAGATTTTTACAGCCGTTTGCGACTCAATGTTGATTTGTGCAAAGAATTGGATGTAACAATCTATTCGTTTCCAATGAAATTTCATCCAATTACGGGCGAAGACCGTTTTAATCGCGATTATCTCGGCAAACATTGGAACAGAAAGTACATCAGAGCCATTCAAGCAGTTTTGAATGCAATAAAAGGCAAGGTCGGTAGCGAAGAAGATTTTTTTGAAAAAGCATTTGGCAGGCACGAAGACGAATTCTTCAAAATCCTTAATATGCCCGAAACAATGATTCTGTATCGCTTTTTCTTTGAATGGCTTGGTGAAAAGGAAAATCCATATCCGATTTCTCAAAATGCGTGGTGGCAATGTTGGCACGAAACATTTAGCAACCTCAACGACAAGGATGCGGCTGAATTAAAAGAAATAATCCATCAAAACAGATTTGCGACACTGCAATCAGAAAACATAAATCCCAAATTCACAACGTTATTGAAATTCTACACGAATTATCGAGATGATGTAATTACAGAAGGTACTGAACTTTACAAGTTAAAACAGGAATACGATAAGAATCCGACAAGGAAATTAAGAAGAAAGAAACAACAATAAACGAATATAATTATGTCCGAATCTCAAAACATAGAATACAAAAGTAGTTGTGGGATGAATAATTTGATCCCTCGCAAGCAACAATCCTCAATTCTCAATTCCCCTGCCCTGCCCTGACAAAATGTCAGGTCTTATTTTTTTGGCATGAAATTTGTAAAAAGAATAATAAAAAAGAAAGAAATTTGCAAAAAATGTGTATTTTTGCATAAGTTATAAAAATAGGATAAAAAAAAGATGACAAAGAAAATCAATTTTTTGAGCGGAGAAGAGGCTTTACAAGATTTATTACAAGCAGATTCGGGGATAATTCCGCTGATTTCGGAAGAAGAGTCGGAAGATTTTTTTAAAACTACATTGCCCGACCAGTTGGCAATTTTGCCTTTACGCAATACGGTTATGTTGCCCGGCGTAGTTATGCCCATTACGACAGGCAGGGAAAAATCGCGTATTTTGGCAGAACATGCTTATCAAAATGATAGGTTAATCGGCATTATTACTCAATTAGACGAGCGAATTGAAGACCCACACGAAAAAGATTTATATAAAGTAGGCACTTTGTCAAGGATTATTAAAATGTTTGACATGCCTGACGGTGTAAAAACGATACTTGTACAAGGTTTGCGTCCGTTTAGATTGACTAAAATATTTACAAATGAGCCTTTTTTACAAGGTTTTGTAGCACCTTATCCTACGAACGATTTTGACAAGCGGACTTTGCATTCAAAAGAGTTTAATGCATTGATTTCCTCGCTGTTAGATGTTACGTCAAAAATTTTAAAAACGTCATACGCTCCTTTTTCGGAGGAGGCTTTATCGGCATTTCGCAATATCGAAAACAGAATTTTTATTGTCAATTTTTTATTGTCAAATATGCACATAGGGGCTGCCGAAAAGCAAAGAATTTTTGAAATGCAAGACATTACCGAGCGGGTAACTGCCGTTTTGACAGAGCAAAATAAGGCTTTACAAATGGCTCAATTGAAGGCTCAAATTCAGAAAAAAACAAAAATTGAATTAGATAAGCAACAAAAAGAATATTTTCTCAACCAACAAATGAAAACTATTCAAGAAGAGTTGGGAAATACAGGCGTTGAACAGGCTGTAATTGAGTTGCAAAAGAAAGCCGAAAATAAAAAATGGGACGAAGATACAAAAACGTATTTTGAAAGGGAATTGCATAAATTGCAGAGAATGAATCAAATGTCGCCCGATTATACCAATCAATTGAATTATTTGGAATTATTGGTTGATTTGCCTTGGAATGAATACACAAAAGACAATTTGGATTTAAAATCGGTTGCAAAAATATTGGATGAAGACCATTTTGGGTTGGACAAAATTAAGCAGCGAATTATTGAATATTTAGCCGTTTTGAAACTCAAAGGGGACATGAAATCGCCGATTTTGTGTTTTGTAGGACCTCCGGGTGTGGGTAAAACTTCTTTGGGCAAGTCGGTCGCAAGGGCAATGGATAGGAAATATATACGCATTTCATTGGGAGGCATGCGAGATGAGTCTGAAATTCGGGGGCATCGCAAAACGTATATTGGTGCTTTACCGGGGCGAATTGTGCAAAGTATTCGCAAGGCAGGCTCTTCCAATCCGGTGTTTATGTTGGATGAAATTGATAAATTATCGGGTATGAATGTGCAAGGCGACCCTTCCGCTGCAATGTTGGAAGTGCTTGACCCTGAACAAAATACAACATTTTATGATAATTATTTAGAAACTACTTACGACCTTTCAAGGGTAATGTTTATCGCTACTGCAAACAATATCAACACAATACATCCTGCATTGTTGGACAGAATGGAGGTGATTGAATTAAGCAGTTATATTTTGGAAGAGAAAATGAGCATTGCTAAAAGGCATTTGATACCACGACAAATTGCCGAGCATGGACTCAAAGAGAAAGATATTCACTTTGAAGATGAGCATATTCAAAAAATCATTTCCGATTACACGCGGGAGGCTGGTGTAAGAATTTTGGAAAAGCAGTTGGCAAAAGTAATTCGCAACAGAGCGGCACAAATTGCTGAAAAAAAGAAAGTTAGCCGTACACTCAAAGACGGTGAAATTGAAAAAATATTGGGAGTGCCACTTTATAAGCGTGAAAATGACGCCTCTACTACGCAAACTGGCATTGCAGTCGGCTTGGCGTGGACACCCGTTGGGGGCGAGGTTTTGTTTGTAGAAACAGCCACTTCGGAGGGCAAAGGCGATTTGGTACTCACCGGTAATTTGGGTAATGTAATGAAAGAGTCGGCGACCATTGCATATCAATATATAAAAGTGCATGCGGCTGATTTTGACCTCAATGTAGATGAAATTCAAAAGAAAGACGTTTATATACATGTCCCCGAAGGAGCGACGCCAAAAGATGGTCCTTCGGCAGGAATTACTATATTAACTGCTTTATTATCAACATTTTCCAATAAAACTATCCGCTCTTCATTAGCCATGACAGGCGAGATAACTTTAAGAGGTAAATTGATGCCCGTTGGGGGGATACGTGAGAAGATTTTAGCCGCCAAACGTGCCAAAATTAAAACCATTGTATTGCCAAAAGCCAATGAAAATGATGTTTTGGAAATCGAACAAGAATATGTAAAAGGTGTTGATTTTAAATACTTTGAAAATATTTCTGACGCTTTGGACTTTAATTTTAAGAAAAAGATTTAAATTTAATTAAAAATTAAAAAAAAACGCTAAGTAGATGAGAGTAAGCAAATTATATAGAAAATTTTGGAGTAGTTTAGTAGTAATTTTGTTGCTCAATGGAGTGGTGATTGCACAGACTTATCCGGGAGGCAATAGAAGTTCTACGGATAAAACGAATGATTATTTTATGCAGTCCCAAAAACTCAATCGAGTAATGCAAATGATTTATTATCAATATGTTGACACTGTAAATATTGGCAAAATATTAGAAAAAGGGATAGTAGAAATGCTCACAACATTAGACCCGCACTCGGCATATATTCCTGTCAAAGATGTGCAGCGTTCCAACGAGCCTTTGCAAGGGAATTTTGAGGGAATTGGGATTTCATTTCAGGTGATAAAAGATACCATTACGGTTATACAGCCCATCAAGGGCGGTCCTTCTGAAAAAATTGGTATCCAAACGGGCGACAAAATTGTGTTTATCGGCGACACGGTTGCCACAGGAAAACATTGTACTAACGACTGGGTAGCCTACAAACTCAGAGGAGCAAAAGGAACTAAAGTAATAGTTAAGATTAAGCGTGCTAATATACCTGATTTATTGGCATTTACAATTATCAGAGATAAGATACCGATTTATAGCATAGAGTCGTATTTTATGATAGATAAAGAGACCGGTTATTTGCAATTGGATAGATTTTCACAAACCACTGTTGAGGAGTTTGAAACGGCAATACGTAAACTCAAAAGCGAAGGCATGAAAAATTTGATATTTGATTTGCGAGGCAATTCGGGGGGCTTTTTGCATGCAGCAGTGGAATTGGCTGACCAATTTTTGAGCGATGAAAAGTTGGTCGTTTATACGCAAAATAATCAAGACAAAAACAGAGTTGATTACAACACCAAAGAAGAAGGCATATTTGAGAAGGGTAAATTGGTGGTTTTGATAGATGAATATTCGGCATCGGCGAGCGAAATTGTTTCGGGGGCAGTACAGGATTGGGATAGAGGCATTATTATCGGCAGACGTTCATTCGGTAAAGGCTTGGTACAGAGCCAATTCCCGCTACAAGACGGCTCTTTGGTAAGATTGACAACTTCCCGATATTACATTCCAAGTGGCAGGTGCATTCAAAAGCCTTACGAAGGTGTGGAAGATTACAGCCGAGATTTGATAAATCGTTATAATTCAGGTCAATTGACGCATGCAGACAGCGTTCATTTCCCCGATTCTCTCAAATTTTACACCAACAATAAAAGGGTAGTTTATGGAGGTGGCGGCATTATGCCTGATATATTTGTGCCAATGGACACCACACGAATGACCAATTTTTATTGGAAACTTTACCGCAACAATATTTTCAATCGTTTTGCTTTGGAATATGCAGACCGTGAAAAACAAAATATTTTACAGAAATATCCTGATTTTGAGGTATTTGCAGAAAAATTTAAATTTACTCCCGCCACATGGGAAGAATTTTATGAATTTGCTAAAAAAGAAGGTGTTACAGACTCAATTACCTTTGATTTTAAGGCTTATTTGAACGCATTTATCAAAGAAAACGGCGACTCATTGAACAAAGTGATTGTTTCTTATGATACTTTGAAAGATACCGATAAATTGCAACAATGGTTGACCGATTTTATTGGCAAATCCATTCAAAAAACAGAAAACGAATCACAAAACTTTGATAATCAATTACATATAGAACGGCAAATCAAAACTTTGCTTGCGAGAAATTTGTATGATAATCGTAAAGCCGCAAAAATATGGCTACAAACCGATGACACCTATCAAAAAGCCATTGAGGTAATACATAATGATGCGCTGTTTAAAAAAATGAAAATTCAAAACAATTAAATCATAAATCACAATGACACATATAATTGCACCTTCTATTTTATCGGCAGATTTTGGAAATTTGCAGCGTGATATTGAAATGATTAACCAAAGTGAGGCTGATTGGTTTCATTTGGACATTATGGACGGTCATTTTGTGCCTAATTTATCCTTTGGATTTCCGGTAGTCAAAGCCATTGCTAATCATGCTAAAAAGCCGATAGATATACATTTGATGATTGAAAAGCCGGACATTTACATTGAGCGTTTTGCCAAAGAAGGGAATGCCGCTTATTTGACAGTGCATTATGAGGCATGCAATCATTTACACAGGACAGTGGCTCTCATTCATTCTTTGGGGGTGAAGGCGGGCGTCTCTCTCAATCCGCATACTCCGATTGCGGTTTTGGTAGACATTTTGCCTTTTGTGGATATGGTGTTGTTGATGTCGGTTAATCCGGGATTTGGCGGTCAATCTTTTATTGAACATACTTTACTCAAAATTAAGCAATTAAAGGAAATTATTGATAAAAATAAATACCCTGTCATTTTACAAGTAGATGGCGGTATCGGTTTGGATAATTACCAACAATTGCTTTCTGCGGGTGCGAATGCGTTGGTATGTGGAAATAGCATTTTTTCTTCCCCAAATCCAATGGAAACCATAAAAAAAATGAAAGTTTTTAATCCAAATATATAAAAAATGAAAAAGATATTGAAAATAGTACTTTTTACGGATATATTTATCCTCTTTTGCGGGGCAATTTTTGCACAAAAACAATTACCCGAAGAGGCAAATCAAAAAGTGGCAGCAAAAGACAGAGGATTTGATGTTTTTTTTGACGCAGGCATGTATGTAGGAAATAAAAAAAATGCCAACTACTATCGCGGTTTGCCGACAAAAGAAAGCAGTTACGGAGACCCTAATATCAGTTATCTGTTAAACAATCCCTTACAACTCAATAACATAATGACCGTAATTGAAGAGAGCGGCAATCACACCATAGATAGAACTTCATTTGATATTGAGGAAATTTCGGAAATGAAGTATCAAATGGCATTTTCATTTAATATTGGGATACGTTATCGTTTGGGGGAGCATTTTACTATTGGCTTAAATTTCGGTCAAGCATTGCTCACCGCCCGTGGTGATGCGAATTTTGTATTCAAAAACACCTCCGGCGTCAATGTGGGTGATTATAGTTATCAATTGTATCCGATTATTGGCAAAGAAAGACGTAACTTCTTCGGTTTGAGTTTATTATGTTATTTTCCGACCCAAAGCATTGTCAGTCCGTTTATAGAAATCAATGCTCATATCAACAGTGTGAAGGTCAAAAGTGCTGATTTAGTGGTAGAAAACAGTCCTTTTTCACTCATCAATTGGTATGGCGAGGGTGTTCAATATGACCCCACGATTACGCAAACAAAGGTAGACCCGCGTTTGGGCGGTGTTGGTTTTGGCGTCGGTGGAGGTGTTGGTTTGAAAATTGCTTTTACCGATTGGGTTGCCATTGAGCCTATGGCACAAGTATATGCCGAAAAAGCCAATCTGCGTGGATACAACAAAATTACTCCCAATTATAACTTTATCATCCGTTTGGTGGTCAATGATAAAGTTTTTTCTAAAAATAGATAAATAAATTCTAAAAATGTGTCCTTCTTTTGCTAAAACAATCTGTATATCAATGATTTACATTTTTTACTTTACACAAAATGCAAAGGCACAAAATTGTCAATTGGTCAAAGAATTAAACCAAACTTTTGAGCAAGTAGCCATTGATAAATTGGGATTTGTTTATGCTTCTGACGGTGGTATTTTGTATAAATATGATACCAATGGAGATGTAATGTATTCATATTCAGATCTTTCTGCGGGTAGAATTACACATTTTGACGTATCCAATCCACTCAAAATTTTGGTTTTTTCCAAAGATTTTCTCACCATTACCTTTTTGGATAATAAACTTTCGCCCCAAAAACGAACGCGTTTGCTGACTGAATTGGAACTCTCTTCTCCGCTTGTGGCTTGCCTTTCCTACGATAATGGTTTTTGGATTTATGACCACAATGAAAACAAATTGTTTCGCTATAATGCCGAAAGTAAATTAACACATAAAACGCACACAGTCAATCATTTAACAGAAAATAAAATAGAGCCTCATCAATTGGCAGAAACCCAGAACGGTTATCTTATCCTTTGCGACTCTACAACAGGAATGTTGATTTTTGACCATTATGGCACTTATATCAAAACCATTCCTCTTTTGATAGTTGCGTTTTCGCTTCACAATCAAGGAATTGTATATGTTGCAGATGGCATGTTAAACCTGCTCAATATTGAAACTTTAGAAACCAAACAAACATTTTTACCACGTCC
Organism: Bacteroidales bacterium; assembly: GCA_031272415.1. GTDB lineage: Bacteria > Bacteroidota > Bacteroidia > Bacteroidales > WCHB1-69 > JAISTU01. Next base: position 9,996 of record JAISTU010000033.1, read on the forward strand.
TGACATCATCTTTGCCGCCTCCGACAACCATCTCATCGCCGCCCTCACCCAACAAAAAACATTGGTAATATTCAAAATTGTTGAATAAAAATAGTGGAAGAGAAACTAAAAATGTTGCGACTGCATCCTGCCGTTTTTTTAAGTGGAGATTTTTTTTTGCATTTTGGGATAAAAATATTATAAAAAATGAAAAAAATAATATACAAAACATTGATAATCAACATTGTAGAGACATAACGTATTACATCTCTACAATATGGATGATTTTTCTATCCCTTATTGTTTCAAGATTTTGGTAACATTTTCAATAGATAATTGGACAATTTTTGCAATTTGTTCTATTGAAATACCATTTTGGTACGCATTTAAAATAAATTCTGTTCGCCCTTCTACTCTTCCTTTTGCCTCACCCTCCGCCAAACCTTCTTTTAATCCTTCTTCTGCACCCTCTCTAAATTTTTCATGCAACAATGTGTTTTCATAACGCACTCTGTCCCAGTACTTTTCATAACGTCGCTGCTCCTCCTCACTGTAGGCTGCAACTTCGCAAATCTCTATGGCTTCATTGATGTCGCGATTGGCAGTAAGTTCGGACGGCACTTGGTGAGTATCCTC
>JAISTU010000175.1 GCA_031272415.1 Bacteroidales bacterium
GATGTTACGGTAACAGGAGGATCGAGTACAGCTTCTGTCTCTTTGCGATTTTTGGACAGTAACAATACTTGTAGCGGTACATTGACGGTCGCAAGAGGTGCTGTTGCTTTTGGAAACATTTCGCAAACTTACAATCCGGGGATTAACTTTTCGGCTATTGTATTAGATTCGGTTAATACCAGGCTGTATTGGTATCTTCCAACAGGAGAGGTAACCTACAACGGTACTATTTCCGGGGCGGGTATATTTAGCAAAGGTGGTAGTTCTTACCCCACAGGGAAATTGATACTCACAAAATCGGCTACACATTCAGGCGCAACCCTAATTTACGGTCCATTGCAATTGGGTATAGGGGCTTCTGATACGGTAACTTTAACCGCTACGGACTCTATTTGTTTATATGGAACAGCGTCAAATCTTATCTTTGCAAGTGGTTCCGTATTTAATTTTGACAGAAAAATTACAGGAATAGGTAATGTGAGCATCATCAACGGCACTGGAATAAGATTTACTGCCAATAATACCTACACAGGTGCTACCATAATGGGAACAGCAACAACTTGGGGAGATGTTTATGTTGGTAATGGTGGTTCCACGGGCACAATTTCAGACTCAGTGATTATAATAGGGATTCTCTCTTATCTTAATTTTTATCGTACAGATTCTTATACCTACAATGGAAAAATATTTAACACAATTTCAAATTGTCGTGTAAATAAATATTATAACGGCACTCTTACACTGACAAAAGCACAGCCGTTTTACGGGACAGTGGTTGTTTATGCCGGTACACTTTCTTTGAGTGGTGCCGGTGCTATAGATTCTTGTTACCGGTTGTATTTGAATGGAGGTAATTTTGATATGCGCAATGCAGGAACCCGCAGAATGCTGAAAAATTTGGATATTGAGGCTAATGATACGCTTTGGATTGGCTCATACTACGATACGCTTTATGTAGGGAGTGCCTCTGCAACCGCTAATGACGGTGGTGGTACTATCAATGGCGTCATTGCAGGGAATACCTCATGTTGCATTACCAAAAGAGGTGCTGCCACTTTTACCATTGGCTCAACAGGGAAAATAAACAACGGAGTGGGGATTGTACTCAGTTCCGGTGAGTGGGTAATGTCTTCGGGGGCTACTATTGGTACACCGGCTTCTACTCGATTTAAATTTATGAGAGGTGTCCTTAAATGGGGAACTAATAATACTACCGACTATTCGCCTTGTTTTAGTCTCACTTCCAATCTTGACAGTGCTATCTTTGACCTTAATGGAAATACGGTAACATTTGCAGAATATGTACCCGGTGGCACAGGTACGAGCATTGTCAAAAGAGGTACAGGAACATTGAGACTCTTAAAAGGCAGTTACGGTGCTGCCAAATGGTATATAAGACAAGGATATGTAGAAATAGTTGATACCGCCAAAATAGGAGGCGATATAGAATTGACGTCATCAGGTTCCAACTTGTACTTTTATCTCAATAGGGATTACACATATTCAGGTGTGATTTCGGGTGCAGGGAAAGTTTATAGTACGACCTCTGCGGCACTTTATCTGACAGGCAATAATACTTTTACAGGACAGTTAGGAATATACTACGGTGCCCTTGTTTCGATTGGCGATGGCAACACTAACGGCTCGATTGCCACGCAGAATATATATGTAGAAAACGCGAACAGTCTGATAAGTTTCGGTCGTAGCGACAGCGTAGTTTATACAGGTACGATTTATGGTCAGGGCAAACTTGGCGTTCACGGCGGCGTATTAGTGTTGAACGGGGTAAATACATACACAGGTATGACTAATATTTCCGGTAGCGGTACTTTGCAGTTGGGTGCAAACGGAACAATAGAAGACTCTAAGTATGTAGCGTGTTCTTCAACTTCTAAATTCAGAATCAATAATGCAAAAAAAATCAAAGGTTTGTATGTTGCTTCTAATGGTCAAGCGATTCTTAATGGCAACCTTACTATTGGCTCGCCGGGCGACGTCAATACAGGAGCATTAGATGTAACAGGAGCACTTTCCGGTGCAGGAGATATTTATTTGTATGACAATATCAATACCGCTACCTCTCCTTTCACTTATGCTTATCCTTACATTCATGGTACGCAATCCAATTATACCGGTACAATCAGGGTTTATGCGGATTCATTACAAGTATTAGGTTCTATTGCCAATGCTGCCGGAGTTGTGCTTGATACCGCAGGCGGACGTGCAGGCTGTTTGCTTGTCAATAGCAATAGGGTACTTAAATCGCTCTCAGCGGTAAGTGCCAACAACAAAGTAATTTTTACCTCCAACAATAGTACACTGACCATAGGTACCAATACTACCAGTGCGGACGGCGGTGGTGTATTTAAAGGGGTATTTCAAGGGACAGGTGGCGTAATCAAAACAGGTTTGCAGACCTTTTCAATGAGTGGCACTCATACCGCAACAGATACATTAAAAGTGGTAGCAGGGGGGCTACAAATGAGCGGTACATGGGCAGGCAAATTTGCTCTCAACAGCGGAGCAACATTAGATGTTAATGGTACTGTCAATATCGGTGGCACTTTCCATACCTCCGGCGGTGGTAATATTGATATGAATTTGACCTCAACACCTCCTTCGCTCATCAATATAACAGGCTCTTTGTATGCATCTAACCAAACTACATTGGATATTACGGCAAATGCAGGTAATAACCAAATATTGATAAACGCCGGAGGGGGCATTTATACCAATTTGTTCACGCTTTCTATGCCCGGTTATACATCTACATTAAGTTCCAATGGCACAACTCAATTGTTGCTCAACGCATCCGTAACCGATGTAACACCTCCTGTTAAAGGCAGCGGTGTTACTGCGGGAGTTGTAACCTCAACAACTGTACCGCTCACATGGACAGCCGCCACAGATGCCGTAACTCCACAAGCAAATTTGAGATATTATATTTATCAATCCACAAGCAATAATATCACCGACACAGCAGGCTGTCGTCTCAATGGTACATTGCTCAACAGCGGAGGCACACTTAATTTGCTCTCTTACACGGCTCAAAATTTGACACCTAACACTACTTATTATTTCAATGTAGTAGTAACAGACCAAGCCGGCAATAGGACAGCCTATAGTTCCGTATCTACGACTACAATGAAAGCGCAATTGGCAGGTTCTGTGGCAATTTCAGGTACGGCAGTATTTGGACAAACATTGACCGCCAATACAGCCTCTTTGACCTCCACGCCTTCTGTTGCATTAGGTGCATTTACCTATCAATGGAAACGCGGTGCTACTAATATTGGAAATGCAAGTACATATTCCATTGTTGCGGCAGATATTGGCTCAACAATTACGCTAACCGTATGGGCAGCCAATACAAGGGACAGCATCGTTTCTGCCCCAACAGCAACAATAGACAAAGCATCACAAAATGCTCCTGCTGCCCCGACAATGGCAAGCAAAACGCACAATTCAATCACATTGAATACGATTACAAATGCCGAATATCAACAAGCAGGAACGGCTACTTGGCAGCCTACGACTACATTTAGCGGTTTGTCGGCAGCCACTGCTTACACGTTCTATGCACGTTTGGCAGAAACGGCAACGCATTATGCCTCACCTGTCTCCCCTGTAAGTGCTCCTATTACAACCGATTCCACACCTGTTGCACCGAAAGTATTGGTGAGCATTACCAATCCGACACCTATCACCGGCGTGGCTAATGGAGTAGCCAAAACAGCCGCCGCATTAGGTTTGCCGGCAGCAGTAACAATGATTACCAACCAAGGCAGTCAATCGGCAGCAGTAACATGGAACGTGGCAAGTTGTGCATACAATCCCGCAACAACAACAGCCCAAACGTTCACCGTAGCAGGTACAGTTACTTTGCCCGCCGATGTTACCAATCCAAATTCAATTCCGTTGAGTGCTACTATATCGGTAACTGTGGACGCAGCCCCCTTGAATCCTCGCGTTATCAGCGTTTCCGTAACGCCTGTTAATCCGAGCGTACAAAAAGGTACTTCACAATCATTTACTGCCACTGTAGTGGTCGCCGACGGTGCTTCCCAAGATGTAACGTGGAGCATAAACGGTCAAAATCATGCCCAAACAAGCATAGCAAGTTCGGGTACATTGATAATTGATGCCTCCGAAACGGCAAGCACTATCTACGTAATCGCCACCGCAGACGATGACAACAGCAAAACAGATACAAGCATTGTAACCGTTACCAATACCCCCATTACACCTGATGTATTGTCGGTAGTAGTAACACCATCAATTACCACAGTTCAACAAGGTAATCAACAGCAATATTCTGTCAATGTTTCCACAGTAGGCGGTGCTTCTACGGATGTTACATGGAGTGTAACAGGTAAAAACAGTGCAAATACAAGCATTGATAATTATGGATTGCTCACCGTAGGCTTGGACGAAACAGCACCATTTTTAACCATAACCGCTACTTCTGTTGCCAAATCTTCTGTTTCCGGCACAGCCAATGCAGTTATTGTAGCCGCTCCGCCACAACAGTCTATCACATCCGTATCTATCATACCTTCAACACTTTATGCCGTACCGGGCAATGGTTATTCAATGATAGAAAATGTAGTAGCCGTCAATGGAGCAGACCCAAGTGTAACATGGACAATTACCGGCAACAGCGACCCGACCACCACTTACAGTGAAGGTTGGCTCTATGTAGGTAGCAACGAACCAAACGGTTCATCATTCACCGTAACAGCCACTTCTGATTTTGACCCAACTAAATCAGGCACGGCAACAGTTATTGTAGATTCCGCTTTGGCACCCGCTGTTACAAGCGTAAAAATTAACCAACAAAATCCGAGCGTTGCCAAAGGCACAACTTTCCAATTTACAGCCACAGTAACAGCCTCCGGCGGTGCAGATGAAACCGTTATATGGACAATAGAAAATGCCAACAGTGGCTCCACAAACATTGACGGCGGCAGCGGACTGTTGACAGTTGCAGCAAACGAAACAGCAACATCTATCATCGTAACAGCAACATCTATCTTTGAGCCGACAGTGTTTGACAAAACAACAGTTACAATTACAGGCTCAACAGATGTGGCTGCATTTGATAAAAATACTATCCGCATCTATCCTAATCCTGTAACAACAGAACTGTGGATTGAAAATGAGGGCGTTAATATTGATGACAAAGTGGAAATTTACAACACATTAGGACAATGTGTATACACCACAACCATCACCGCTCAAAAAGCACGTATTGATGTCTCTGCATTGACAAGCGGTATGTACACACTCAAAGTAGGTACGCTTTGCACACGCTTTGCAAAAAAATAAATACTAAATATTTGTAACATGAATTTTCTTCGGGGACAGATTAAAAAAAAGTCTGTCCCCATTTTTTTTATTTTTTTAATTTTTAATTGCATAAAAGGTGTATCTTTGTAAAACAGTAAAAATACAATAATATTTTTAAATAACTAATTCATTTATAAGGAATTATAAATTTATCATAGATGGAAAAAATAATAGAATGTGTTCCTAATTTTTCAGAAGGAAAGAATTTAGAGGTCATCAATGCGATTGCGCATGAGGCAGAAACTGTAAAAGGTGTCAAATTGTTAGACATTGACCCTGGCGAAAGCACCAATCGAACTGTTGTTACTTTTGTTGGTGAGCCGGAGGCGGTTTGTGAGGCGGCATTTCGCTGTATAAAGAAAGCACAACAGTTGATAGATATGCGGATACATAAAGGCGATCATCCGCGATTTGGGGCAACAGATGTTTGTCCGTTGGTGCCTGTTTCGGGCATTACAATGGAAGAGACAGCAGAATATGCCCGCAAATTAGCCCAAAGAGTTGGGACAGAATTGGGTATTCCGGTGTATTGTTATGAAAATGCGGCTTTTACGGAAAACAGACGCAACCTCGCCAATTGCAGACAAGGCGAATATGAAGGATTGCCCAACAAAATTACAACAGAAGCATGGAAACCGGATTTTGGACCTGCTGTTTTCACTGAATCTGTTGCCAAATCGGGGGCTACGGCTATCGGTGCAAGGGATTTTTTAATTGCTGTCAATTACAATCTCAACACAACTTCTACGCGTCGTGCCAATGCGATTGCGTTTGATGTGCGTGAAAAAGGGCGACCGAAAAGAGAAGGCAATTCGGTAACAGGAAAAATTTTAACAGATGAAAAGGGCGACCCCATAATGATACCCGGCACTCTCAAAGCCACCAAAGCCATCGGTTGGTATATCGCCGAATACGGAATTGCACAAGTGTCTATGAATCTGACCAATATAAGCATTACACCTTTGCATATTGCTTTTGAAGAGGTTTGTAAAGCGGCAACAAAACGCGGAATTAGGGTCAGTGGTGTTGAAATTGTGGGATTAGTACCAAAAAAAGTACTCATTGAGGCGGGAAAATATTTTTTAAAGAAACAACAGCGTTCTTTGGGAATAAGCGAAGAGGAAATGCTCAAAATTGCGGTCAAATCAATGGGATTGGACGATTTAAAGCCCTTTTTACCGCAAGAAAAAGTGATAGAATACCTTTTGGCTGCCGATAAAACGGAAAAGAAGTTGGTAGATATGACTTGTACTGCGTTTGCCAATGAAACGGCGAGCGAAAGTCCTGCCCCCGGGGGTGGCTCAATTTCCGCTTATTTAGGAGCATTGGGGGCTGCATTGGGAACAATGGTTGCCAATTTATCTTCACACAAAGCAGGCTGGGACGAGCGTTGGGAGGCGTTTTCTTGTTATGCACAAAAAGGTCAGTCGCTCAAAGACGAACTTCTTTTTTTGGTGGATGAAGACACGCGGGCGTTCAATAAAATTATGGACGCTTTTGGTTTGCCCAAAGGGACAGAGGAGCAAAAAACGGCTCGCAGTGCAGCCATACAATCGGCGACACGTTATGCTATTGAGGTGCCGTTTCGCACCATGAAAAAGGCGTTTGAGGTGTTTGAAATTTGCGAGGCAATGGTCGAAAAAGGTAATCCTAATTCGGTTACAGATGCTGCAGTGGGGGCATTATGTGTTCGCTCGGCGGTGTATGGTGCTTTTTTTAATGTTAAAATCAATGCAGGTTCATTAAAAGATAAAACATTTGTAGACAATATTTTACAGCAAGCACAGCAAATTTTAGACCATACTTTGGAAAAGGAAAAACAAATTTTAGAATTAGTTTATTCAAAATTGTAATTTTTTACGGTAATGGACACATTTATAGCCCATTCGATAAACGATTTGTTGCCAATTGCAAAAAAATTAGTGGCAAAATTTCCCCATGAGCGGATTTTTGCACTGTATGGACAAATGGGAGCAGGTAAAACCACTTTTATGCAGTCCGTTGTAAAAGCGTTGAACAGCAAGGATACCGTTTCAAGCCCCACTTTTGCATTGGTCAATGAATATGAAAGCGAAACGGTAGGAATTATCTATCACTTTGATTTTTACCGCATTAAAGACATCAAAGAGGCAGTTGACATCGGCTTTGATGAATACCTTGACAGTGAAAATTATTGTTTTATCGAATGGGCTGAATATGTAGAAGAACTGCTACCCGACACCATTGTAAAAGTGTATATTACTGTAAATGAGGAAAATAATAAAAGAGAATTTAGGTTTTGAGTGTAGTTTTTTTTGCATTTTTGCACAAAATTGTTCTAAAATCAGACAAATACACCCCAACCTCAAACATACTCTCAAATTGAGTATGTTTGACAGATTGGTTTTCTTTTACCTCTGCGAATATATAGTTAATATTCGTCTTCGTGAAAAAAGAAGTCTTCTTTTGAAGGATAGTCTGGCCAAATGCCCTCTATTGATTCAAAAATTTCGTCTTCTTCTTCAATTTCTTTGAGGTTTTCAACTACTTCCAAAGGTGCGCCCGATCGGACGGCGAAGTCTATCAATTCACTCTTTGTTGCCGGCCATGGAGCGTCTTCTAATTTTGATGCTAATTCTAATGTCCAATACATATCTAATTTTTTAATTTTATTCTATTTTTAAATTTATTATTTTTTTTATTCCGTTTTAAGGGGTGTGCAAAAATATCAAAAAAAACAATATCTTTTATTTTTTTCAAAAAACTACTCATTTTTCTTTAATGCTTCTGCTTTTGATTTATAAATTTTTGCACCTGATATATCGCCCATTTTATCTAATAACTGACTGTAATGCAGCAATATATCAATATTTTTATCTCCCTGATGCGAGAGTGCTTTTTCTAACCAAATTTTGGCATTGGTATAATCTTCGTTTTGGAAGAATGCCCATCCGTAAGTGTCCTCATAAATAGCCTGATTAGGTGAAATATCTGTTGCTTTTTTTGCCATTGAAAGTGCATCCAAAATACGCTCACCTCTTTTGGATAAAGAAAAACTGTAATTGTTCAAAACGACTGAATTTTGTGGATATTTTGCCAAAAGTGTTTCATAATAGCGGTCAGATTGCTGATATTTACCGATTTGTGCATAAGATTCTGCCAAATAAAAATTAAATCGAAACATTTCCGCATCCGTAACGGCATAATTTTTACCCTCTTCCAAAGACTCTACTGCTTGTGAAAAGTCCTTTTTTATATACGCCGCCATACCGTGACACAAATAAGGCACAGAGCGATTAGGAAATAACGAAATTGCCTCTGCTCCCTGAAAATATGCTGCATCCCAATCTTTGATGTCCAACAATATCATTAAATATTGCTCCCAAACCTGATATTTACTGTTGTCTAATTCCAAAACTTTTTCATAAGCCTCTCGTGCAGCCTTATATTTATGGTCTCTTACACAAAAATCAGCATACATTGACCACGCTATCGGATTGTCGGGGTGTGCTTTTAAAAGATTGTCTAACAATTGATAAGCCTTATTGGTACGTGTTGTATCTTGGGGGGAAGTGGCATGATATGCCAACAAAATTTTAATTTTATCATCAATGGGCAACTCTGTGGACGCAAATACAGGTAATAAATACTTAAATGCCTCGTTATATTGCTTATTTTCAGTAAAATAATTATACAAACTTACATTTACTTTGGGATTATTAGGGTCTACTTTGGCGGCTTTTTGCAGATAAATAGTGGCTTTTTCGGGCATTTTATTACTGATATACATATCCGCAATTTCAATGTAATATTTAGCCTCCAAAGGGTGTGTTTCGGCTAATTTTTCCATTTCTTTGGCTGCATTGTCAATTTTATTAAGATGTAACCAAATATTGCGTTTTGCAGTTGTAATATCCTCATTTACACCCATTTGTATTTCAATTTTATTGTAAGCCGCAATTGCCTCTTTAAGTTTGTTTTGATAAATCAAAGAAAGGGTGTATTTATACAGATATTCAATGTTTTGTGGTGATTCTTGAGCAATATATTCCCACAATTTTTCCGAAAGTGAATATTGCCCCGTTTTATCATAAATTTCTGCCAGCAAAACTTGATACCATATATTATTCTCGTTGAGTGAAATAGCCCTTTTTAATTCGGCAATGGCACCTGAATAATTGCCATTTTCGAGCAAAATTTGAGCATATTCATAGTAAGATGCATCATGAGTCGGGTCGGCTGCCATTACTTCTCGAAGTAAATTTTCTGCCGAAGAAAAATTGCCATTTAGACGCTCTTTAACTGCCTCAATAAATTTTGCACTGATTTGCAATTGCTGTTGAATAGGCATTTCAACCGTTGGCGTTTTTGTTTTATTGTCTTTTTTCTTTTTTTGTGCCCAAACATTATTATTGCAAAAAATGCCAACAATGCACAAAAACAGAAGCCCTTTCCACATTTTTACCATTTATTTACCTGTATGACCAAAACCACCTTCACCTCTATCGGTCGGAGCAATGTCAGATACCAATTCCCAGACTACATTTTCATATTTTGAAACCACCATTTGAGCAATCCTGTCGCCATGATTGACCACAAAATCCTCATTAGAAAGGTTTATCAATATCACTTTGATTTCTCCCCTGTAATCCGCATCAATAGTACCGGGTGCATTGAGTACTGTGATGCCGTTTTTTATCGCCAACCCACTGCGAGGACGTATCTGCGCCTCATACCCTATCGGCAATTCAATATGCAATCCTGTGGGTATCAATACTCTTTGCCTTGGATGTATGCGCACGCTTTCACTCAAATTTGCACATATATCCATCCCTGCCGATGCCGCCGTCTGATATGTCGGCAATGTATTTTCCGACCAATTTACAATTTTTATTACCATATTTCAATAATTCAATAAAAAAAATGATAACGCAAAATATTTTATTCTATTGCACATTGATAAAAAAAATATTTAACTTTTTTTTCCCAACTCAAAACCTATAGCCTATCCGAACATCAACAGTGATTGCAAATTTCATATCAAAACTACTGTTGGAGGGTGCGAAAAAATAAGTACTCCCATCTACAGATTTTTGAGAGGTATAATATGTTTTTCCTCCTAAATCTACACTCAAATGGTCAAAAAAAACAAGCGTTGCTCCCCATCTGATGCCCATATCTACTACATTTACACCCGAATACATTCTATAACGCATCATCGGAGAAATATAACCACCATAAGGAGACCAAACGTTGCGGATGTAAAAATTGACACACGCTTGCATGGAAAAACCGATTTTTTGAGGTGAAAATGAGAAATTAGGGTTGCGTAATTTGGCGAACGCATCCCAAAAATTTATATTGACATAATACGGCAATAAAATCCCCATTCCTGCCTCTAATCCTGCTACTTTTTTGAATTGATACTCATAAATAGCCGACAAATCGTCCTCAATGAGATTTGTTACATCCAATTTAATAATATGATGTCCTTGTGGCTCACCATAAGCCGTGCGTGGCGGCGACACCGTTTGGCTTTCTTTTGCAGTTCGTGGCTGCGAATAAACTTCTACATTGCTCATAATCAGCAATATACATAACATAGAAAAAATCACTTTCCGTTTCATAAAATAAATCTTTTTATAAAATTGTTTTTGTTTTACTGTTTTGCAAAAATACACTTTTTTTTATTGAGAATGGAGAATTGAAAATTAAGAATTATTTTTTTGCATTTTTGCCCCCCCTTGTCTGAACTGTGATTTGGAATGATTAACATGATTTATATGATTATTTTAATCCTGCTAAGCATATAAAAATTTACATGCTAAAAAGAGACGTAGCACGCTACGTCTGTACAATTTTACAAAAACCATTCTCAATTCTCCATTTTTTT
>JAISTU010000207.1 GCA_031272415.1 Bacteroidales bacterium
GTTACGATTTAGCGGGGGAGGGCACTACATTTCAAAAAAACCGTTTCTGAAAAATATAAAACACTGATAATCAAATAGTTAATTTTTTTCTCAAAATGACAAGACCGTCGAAGTCGGGGATATATTAAAGAAAATAATTCTCAATTCTCCATTTTCAATTCTCCATTCTCCATTATTTTTGTTCAATTTTTAGAACAAATTTATCCTAAAATGCAAAAAAAATCTACACTCTAATTTGGGCAAAGCATGCTTTGCCCCTACAATCTCTTAAATTTTCATCTTTAATTTTTAATTGGCAAAAAGGTGTATCTTTGTAATTTATGCTTATATAAAAAAAATATTTCTAAAATAAGTAAAAAATGAGAAGGCATTTTAAAATTTTGATTATTTGTATAGGATTGATATTGAGTTTGTTACATACAGAGGCACAATTCTATAACGGCTATAATCTTACTTTTGGCAAAAATAGGATACAGTACGAAAATAGAGTCTGGAACTATTATCGCACACCGATTGTTGATATTTATTATTACTCACAAGGCAAAGAATTGGCACAGTCGGCGGCTCAAAAAATGCAATCTATCATCACACAAATGGAGCAAAAAATTGGGGTTTCACTCGAAAGGAAGATACAATTGATAATTTATGCACGTCAATCGGATTTTATGCAGTCTAATATTGGCTTGCAGAATGACCAATTTTACAATATAGGTGGAGTAACGCAGGTGTATGGGGACAAAATAATTTTATTTTTTGACGGCAATAGTGGTCATTTTTTTGAGGCTTTACAGGCGGGCGTGGCGGGTTTATTTGTTAATTATTTGACTTTCGGCAGTGGTTTGGCGGCAGAAATCACTTCTTCTTACCGCTCCGATATACCTCAATGGTTTACCGGCGGTGCAACGGCTTTTTTGTCTAAAAAATGGACACAAACGCAACAATCTCAATTAAAAAATAGTTTTATTGCAAAAAAATATAAAAAATTATACAAATTAAGTTTTGAGGAGCAACAATTGGCAGGATTTTCGTTTTGGAACTATGTATCAAAGACTTACGGTGAGACGGCAGTGCCTATGATATTATATTATACAGGGATTTCTAAAAATTATGAAAAAGGTTTTTTGTATGCCATTGGGACAGACTTTAGAGATATTTTTGAGGCTTGGTTGTCGGCGTGTGAGAATGAATTTGCTGTAAATCACGGAGATACAAAAACCATTGGGGCGGATTTAGTCAAATACAAAAAACGGACGCACTATATTGAGCCCAAAATTTCGCCCGATGGCACAACTTTAGCATATATCACAAATAAAGAGGGCAAGGTGAAAATATTTTTGCAAAATTTAGAAACAAAAAAACGTCAATGTATTTATTCTCAACATTATAGCATTGAAGATAGACCTGATTACAGTTCGCCTTTAATTGAGTGGCATCCTTTGGGGGAGCAATTGACAATGTGCATCGAATGGCATGATAAAGTGTATTTGAAAAATTATACATTAAAAACCAAAAAATGGAGTCAAAGGCAGGTGATTTTTATCAATAAAGTGGTTGATTTTTCTTATGATTTGGCCGGAAAAAGGATGGCAATGAGTTGCGTAAATCACGGACAATCAGATATTTACATCTACAATTTAGCCTCACGTTCTCTTATTCAAATCACTAATGATAAGGCGGACGACTGTGGAGCGGTCTTTGTTTATGGCGATAAAATGCTGGCTTTCAGTTCAAACCGAACAAATGATACTTTGGGTAAAGAGAAGGATGATTATCTCGACAATAACATGGATTTGTTTCTCTATGATGTTGAAAAAGAGAGCAAAAACCTCACCAAAATAACTAAAACACCACAGGCAAACGAGAGCGGAATTTGCAATGCAGGGGAAAATAAAATCATGTATATAAGCAAAGATAATCACAAAATTGTTCGCTATCTTGGTGAATTTCAGAGCGTTATAAGTCATATAGATACTTCCGTTCATTACGATTTTCGATTGGTAACCCAGCCTGTGGAAAAATATACGGATGTGGACATTGAACAACAAAATTTATCAACAGACGGGCAAACAATTTATGAACAAGTGTTTAAAAATGGGCGTTGGTTGTTGGCAACACAAAATTTAAAAGAAGAAAGCGACAATGAATTTATAGAAATTACGCAAAATGCTGATATTCAATTAGATGTATCTATTCCCAAAGATAGCCTTTCATTAGATAGCACAAGGGCAGTAAAAATAAAACGATTGCGACAAGTTAGAATGTCAGAAGTATTTGGAAATCAGAAAGATACAAGTTTAAATGCCGATAAAAAGGAAAATAATTTACCCGTTTTTGAAAATAATTCCGCAAGCGCCGATACTCTTGTTTTGTTGCAAAGGGGTTATCAGGTGCAATATTTTATCAGCGAGTTGGTGGCGCAGGCAGATTTTGGTTTTCTTAATGATGCCTATCAGCAGTATGTTCGTTCCACGTCTCCGATTTATCTTAATGCGGGTTTAAATGCGTTTGCGATGGTTGGCATTAGGGATTTATTGGAAGATTTTCGCATGTCGGCGGGCGGACGTCTGTCGGTGGATTTGGGCGATATTGAATGTTTTTATAGTTTTGAAAATTTAAAGCAAAGACTTGATAGACAAGTGTTTATATTTTATAGAACGCAAAAATACACCTTCTCACAAACCGACATTCGCCAACAAACGGCTACTGTTTATTATCGTTTAAAATATCCTTTTGACCGCATTAACAGTCTTTTAACTACATTTGCTTTGCGTTACAATCAAACCGATTATCGCTCGGCGTCAGACCTTAATGTGCTCAAACACACCGCAGAAAGGAGTTTTTGGACATATATTAAAGAAGAATATACGATTGATGCCTCTAAACAGTTGGATGTCAATATGTTAAAAGGTTTTCGGGGGAAGATATTTGCAGAATTTTATTTCACCCCTGACAAAAAATTTGAAAATATGCTCGTTTATGGCTTTGATTTTCGGCATTATACTCAATTGGACAAAACGTTGATATGGGCAAATCGCTTAGCAGGTAGCGGCTCGTTAGGGAAAAACAGGCTCATTTATTATATGGGCGGTGTGGATAATTGGATTTTTGCCAAATTTAATTCCGAAACTTCGGTAGATACAACTATCAATTACAGTTATCAAACATTGGCGACCAATATGCGTGGATTTGAGCAAAATATACGCAATGGCAACAATTTTGTGGTTTTAAATTCCGAATTAAGGTGGCAAATTTTTCAGTCTTTGTTTGCCCGTCCGTTGCGGAGTGAATTTTTGCGGACATTTCAGTTAGTTGCATTTGGGGATGTAGGCACGGCGTGGAACGGTTGGAGTCCTTACGACCCCGATAATGCACTCTATACCAGAACAGTAACGCAAGGCGATTTGACCATCAGTTTTCGCCGTGAAATAGAGCCGATTGTTGCCGGCTTTGGCATTGGGGCACGTTTTATGCTTTTTTCTTATTTTATTCGCTTGGATTATGCGTGGGGTGTTTCCAATTACAAAATCAACAAAGGTGTTTTTTACCTTTCATTAAATTTGGATTTTTAATAAATTTTTTTTACAATAATAAATATATGATAATCAATCAGTTAATAATAAAAAATATTATTTTAGGGGCTGCATTTTGCTTGATTTCCAATTCTCTTTTATCGCAATCGGATAGCATTGTTGAGCCGATAATTGTTGGAGAAACTTCATTGGAGCAACTTTTATCCATTGATAATTTTCGGACAGAATTTGAAATGTATTATTCTCAATATCAATTAGATACGGAACAATTGGAAAAAATAACGACTCTTTTTTCAGACTATCAAAATCAACATTTTCATATTGTTGCCATTGTTGGTTCATGGTGCGGAGATACCAAAGAACAATTGCCGATTTTGTTGAAAATTCTCTCTGCAACTGCCCTAAAAGACGTGGAAATCACTTATATTGCGGTCAATAGGGACAAAAAAGCAGGTCAAAAAGATGTTACCGAATATGCTGTTGAAAGAATACCTATTTTTTTGTTTTATGCCAATGAACAATTGCTGGGAAAAATAGTGGAAACTCCCCGCCAAAGTATGGAAAAAGATATAATTGAAATATTTAGGTCAATGGAGAATTGAGAATTGAGAATTATTTTTTTTGCATTTTTGCACCACCTTGTCTGAACTGTGATTTTGAATGATTAACATGATTGCTATGATTTCACACAAATCAAAAAAATCATACGAAAATCAAAGTTCAGACAATTTTATAATCATGCTAATCCTGTAAATCTTATGAAAATCGTGGTTCAGACGAGAAATGTCTAATTTTAGAAATGCAAAAAAAATAAATCTCAAATCTCCATTCTCAATTTCCTTTCACCTTTTTTGGGCAAGGCATGCCTTGCCCCTACACAAAAAACGGCAAGGATGCCGTTTCTACAATTCTTAAATTTTAATTCTTAATAAAAAATTTTTTTTCATTTTTTAATTTTTAATTGAAAAAATTGTGTATCTTTGTAAATGCCTTTGTAAAAAGGGGAATTTATTTGGTAAAAAAATAACAAATTTTAAAAACGAGAATTAAATAAATTATAATAAAAAACATGGACAAAATCAAATCTTTAGCAGATTTACAAGCGAAAAAAGAGAGTCTTTTGGCGACAATGGCTCAAACGAATGAACAAGATGTTCAAATTAAAGTGGCGATGGCTACATGCGGAATTGCTGCGGGTGCAAAAGAAGTGATGGACACGATGTCAGATATTTGTGAGGCAAAGGGTGTCAAAACAAATATTTCTCAAACCGGTTGCATGGGCTATTGCTATGCCGAGCCGACAGTAGAGATTAAAAAACCGGGCAAAGAGCCTATCGTTTTTGGATATGTAAATGCAGCAAAAGCAAAAGAAATTGTAGAAAAATACATTCTTAATGACGAAATTATAGAAGGTGTTATTCCGCAAAATTATCAATCAATTGACAACTAAATTAAATTTTATAAGTTAAAAAACATGGACGTAAATAAAAAACAATTGCGTATAGCATTACGCAACTGCGGTTTTATAGACCCTGAAAATATTGATCAATACATTGTTCGCGACGGCTATATGGCATTAGCGAATGTATTGATGCAAAACAATCCGCAAGCGGCAATAGAGGTTGTTAAAAAATCCGGTTTACGCGGACGCGGAGGTGGCGGTTTTCCTACCGGATTGAAATGGGAGTTGGCAAGTAAAAATCCTTCAGACCAAAAATACATGATATGTAATGCAGACGAGGGCGATCCGGGCGCATTCATGGATAGGTCTATTTTGGAAGGCGACCCTCACAGCGTAATAGAAGCAATGGCAATAGGCGGGTTCTGTATAGGTGCTACAAAAGGATTGATTTATATTCGCGCCGAATATCCGTTGGCAATTAAACGTTTGGAAATTGCTATTGCACAAGCCAGAGAATATGGATTTTTAGGTCAAAAAATATTAGGTTCTGATTTTGATTTTGACCTTGAATTGCGTTACGGAGCGGGGGCTTTTGTATGTGGTGAAGAGACGGCTTTAATTCATTCAATGGAAGGTATGCGTGGAGAGCCGACTTTTAAACCCCCATTTCCGGCACAAGAAGGTTATCTTAAAAAACCATCTAATGTAAACAATGTAGAAACTTTTGCCAATATACCTGTTATTTTCAACAAAGGTTGGGAGTGGTTTTCATCTATTGGAACGGAAAAATCAAAAGGTACAAAAGTGTTTGCCCTTGCCGGACAGATTAACAATGTAGGATTGATAGAAGTACCGATGGGAATTACATTGCGGGAAGTTATTTTTGAAATCGGAGGAGGCATCAAAGGGGGGAAGCAATTCAAAGCCGTTCAAACCGGTGGCCCTTCCGGCGGTTGTTTAACGGAGGCATTTTTGGATACACCTATAGATTATGACAATTTGATTGCAGCCGGCTCTATGATGGGCTCAGGCGGTATGATTGTCATGGACGAAACAAGTTGTATGCCGGCGGTAGCACGATTTTATTTGGATTTTACTGTTGAGGAGTCTTGTGGAAAATGTACTCCCTGTCGTATCGGAAATAAAAGGCTTTGCGAAATTTTGGATAAAATTATTGAAGGAAAAGGTACAATGGATGACTTAACTATTTTGAAAAATTTAAGTCAAGTTATCAAAGATACAGCCCTTTGCGGATTAGGACAAACCTCTCCTAACCCTATTTTATCTACTATTGACCATTTTTGGGATGAATATGTGGCACACGTTACCAACAAAAAATGTCCTGCCGGTCAGTGTAAGTCAATGAAACAGTATATTATTGATGCAGAGCAATGTATAGGCTGTACGGCTTGTGCAAGGGCTTGTCCTGTGGGGGCTATCAAAGGTGAAAAGAAAAATCCACATAGTATCAATCAAGACCTTTGTATCAAATGCGGGGCTTGTTATGAAAAATGTAAATTTAACGCAATCAGTATTATTTAATCAAAAAGGAGTAAGAGTTTAATGGAAAATATTAAATTAACCATAGATAATAAAGAAATTGAGGTTGCAGCAGGAACAACTATTTTAAAGGCTGCACGTTTGCACAATATTGAAATACCTACATTGTGTTATTTTGACCTCAAAGGGATGGACATTACCAACAAACCGGGCAGTTGTCGTATTTGTACGGTAGAAATTGAGGGACGTAAAAATTTAGCCCCTGCTTGTATTACCGAATGTATGCCCGGAATGATAGTTAGAACCAACAATATCAGGGTTTTAAATGCAAGACGTTCGGTGCTTGAATTATTGCTTTCTGACCATCCGACAGATTGTTTGATTTGTCCAAAAAGTGGCAATTGTGAACTGCAAGCATTAGCAGTAAGATTTGGCATACGTGAATTGCCTTATCAAGGAGAAAAATCATCACATAAGCGCGATAAATCACCTGCTATTTTGCGGGATATGGACAAATGTGTAATGTGTCGGCGTTGTGAAATGATGTGCAATAAATTCCAAACTGTCGGGGCGCTTTCTGCGGTCAATAGAGGTTTTAATGCGGTTGTTGCGCCTGCATTTGAGGATAGCCTTTCGCAAACAGCATGTACATTTTGTGGTCAATGCGTAGCCGTTTGTCCGGTAGGTGCTTTGTCGGAAGTCAATCATACTGCGAGCGTTATACGTGCTATCAATGACCCCAAAAAGACTGTTGTAGTGCAAACTGCCCCTGCGGTAAGGGTTGCTATTGGAGAAGAATTTCGCATGAAACCCGGCACCATTGCAACAGGTCAAATGTCAGCGGCTTTACGGCGTTTAGGCTTTGATTATGTGTTTGATACGGATTGGAGTGCCGACTTAACCATTATGGAAGAAGGTACGGAATTGTTGGGCAGATTGAACAAATATTTAGCGGGCGATAAAGAAGTAAAAATGCCTCTTTTGACCTCCTGCTGTCCTGCATGGGTAAAGTTTTTTGAACATCAATTCCCTGATTTAAAAGACATACCATCTACCGCCAAATCACCTCAACAAATGTTTGGGGCAATTGCTAAAAATTATTTTGCACAAAAAATCGGTGTTAAAAGAGAAGATTTGATAGTGGTTTCCGTAATGCCTTGTTTAGCAAAGAAATATGAACTTTCACGTGATGAGTTTAAGACCGACAACAATCCTGATGTTGATTTTTCTATCACCACACGCGAATTGGCAGCATTGATTAAACAAGCCAATATTGATTTTTCATCTTTGCCGGAAGAAGATTTTGACTCACCATTGGGCGAATCTACCGGTGCAGGTGTTATATTCGGAACAACCGGCGGTGTAATTGAGGCGGCAGTTCGGACTGCGTATGAGATACATACAGGAAAGCCTTGTCCGTCAATAGATTTTACGGAATTGCGTGGTTTAGAAGGCATTCGCTCGGCAACAATAGATTTTGACGGTTTGCCTATCAATATTGGAATTGCACACGGATTGAGCAATGCCAGAAAGTTATTGGAGGAAATTCGGGAAGGAAAAAGCCAATTTCATGCTATCGAAATTATGGCTTGTCCGGGCGGTTGTATCAATGGAGGCGGTCAACCACTTAACCATGGCGACAGTCGGATAATACAAGCCCGCTGGGAAGCCATTTACAAGGCAGACAAAGATAAACCTATCCGTAAATCTCACGAAAATAAATCAGTACAACAATTGTACAAAGAATTTTTGGGAGAACCTTGTGGCGAAAAGGCGCATCATTTGTTGCATACGCACTATTTTAAGCGTAAAACAGAATTTGAAGTAGATTTAGATAAATAATTGATTAACAAAGAAATAAGGAGATATAGATATGCCTGTAAAGATAAAAATGAAACAAGATCATATTGATAAAATCAAAGAGATCTGTAAAAAATTCAATAATGATGGCGGTGAATTGATAAATGTTTTGCACCAGACACAACATTTTATTGGTTATTTGCCCGCAGAAGCACAGGAACTGATAGCCAGTGAGTTAAATGTATCAGTGGCACATGTTTATGGAGTTGTGTCTTTTTATTCATTTTTTACCATGACGCCGAAAGGGGAATATCCGATTTCGGTATGTATGGGAACAGCCTGTTATGTACGCGGGGCTGAACGTGTTTTGGACGAGTTTAAACGTCTTTTAAACATCAATGTAGGAGAAACCACAGCAGACGGAAAATTCTCTCTGACGGCATTGCGCTGTATCGGAGCCTGTGGTTTAGCACCCGTGATTACTATCGGCGAAAAAGTGTACGGAAGACTCGCCCCTGATGATGTCAAAGGCATCATCGAAGAGTATAAATAACGACATTTGTTAGTTTTTTTATCATAATTTTATTTTGCCGCCCTCATAAGGGCGGCTTTTTTAATTTTTAACATATAGCAATGGCACACCTTGAATTAGAGTGGAGATTCTTTTGCATTTTTGCACTACCCTTGTCTGAACTTTGATTTTGAATGATTTTTTTGATTTGTGTGATTATTTTAATCCTGCCAATCTTATAAATCTTATGAAAATCGTGGTTCAGACAGGAAAGGCACAAAATTTAGAACATTTTTCTCCCAAAATGCAAAAAATCTCTACGCTCTCCACTCTAAAAAAAACTTCGCACTTTATAAATTTCACGGACAACCTACATCAATAAAAATGGGCAAATGGTCTGAAAATCCGCCTGTATAACTCATTCCTGTATAAGTGCGAAATGTTTTTTTGCCCATATTTTGTGGGTCATCTATGAGTAAAAAATCTGCGTCAAAAATCACTCCTTCGCTTACGGTGTGCAGTCCGTTGGTGTCATTGAGCAAGCCAAATGAGGCAAAAAATTGGTCTAAAATTCCCCACATTTGCCCAAATTTGTTTGTTCCTTTGTTGTTCGCTTCCAAATAAGGATACATCATATTGACCAACGATTTGCCATCCGATTGACGTGCTTTGTAAGGTGCATTTAAATATTTTGTAATACTTTCATTATCAGGATAATCGTTAAAATCACCCATTATCAAAATTTTGGCTTGCGGATTTTGAGAAAGCAGTGTATCTACCTTTAAACGAAGCAATTGTGCCGTTTTATTCCTTTTTTCGATAGTATTTGCATAGCCTCCGTAGCGAGAAGTCCAATGATTGACAAATATATGCAGTGTATCTTTGCATTTTGTTGTTGTTAATCCTTTGATATACAGAATGTTACGTGTTTTAAAAGTAGTATCATTATCTATTTTTACAACAATTGGCATTGCCTCCAACACTTTGAAGGTAGCAGGTCGGTAGAGCAATGCGGTATTGATGCCTCTTGGGTCGGGCGATTGAAATATAAAGTATTGATAATCAAACTTTTTCAATGGTGAACCGTAAAGCAGTTTTTTTATGACGTTTTCATTTTCTATTTCACAAACACCCACAATATCAGGCACTTGCAGACCTCCTATCGCAATCAACACTTTGGCAATATTTTGTGCTTTGTGATGAAATCGCCAAGATGTCCAATGATTATTGCCCGTCGGCGTAAAACTATCATCATTTTTGTCGGGATTATCAATTGTGTCAAAGAAATTTTCCAAATTGTAAAAGCATATTCTCAAAGTGCTGTTTTCCCTTTGTGCATAAGCAGAAAAGTCCGATGTTTGCCCATTTGTCGACAAAAAAGTTAACAATACCAAAATGGTGTGAAAAAAAGTGGAGAAGTATTTCATAACATGTTGATTATCAAATAAATTCATAAAATAGAGCAATTATTTTAATTTTATTGGATTGCGACATATCAACCGGATTGGTGCCATATTCGGATTGTGGTACGGTCGCATTATGACGTGCAAAATACTCAATCCATTCATCTGATACTGAACTATTTACGCCCTTAAAAGACATAATTTTTTGCTTAAACATCGGTTTTCCATTTTTCAAACGGTAACAATACCAAACCAACTCACTGCAATAAAAACTGCTGTCGGAAGGAGAAAACAGGTAATCGTATGGTTTAGAGATACATAAGTTGGCTTTTTGGAGTGCAGTCGGCAACAAATATTGGTATTTTTTTTTCACTCTTGCGAGACTTGCCAAATATTTTCCGGTAGCATCTTTTGCTATATCTTTCACAAAATCAGCGATATAAGTTTTACAAACAAGCGGAGGTGTTGCCTCAATGACAAAAACGCTGTCATTGTCAATGTACACAATGCCAACATGCGTGTAAGGGAGACTTTGTTTTTTTGCAGTTGATGCAACAATTGCGTCCGTAAAATCCGAACTCTTATTCACAATAAACAGTAAATCACCATTTTGTAAAATATTTTTTTGTGCAACCGCTCCGTTTTCTCCTGTAAAAACAATTCCAATCAACAAAAAAAAGATATATATTGCTTTGCTCATAAAATATTGTGTAAAATGCAAAGATACACCTTTTTGTCAATTAAAAATTAAGAACCTTTTTTTAATTGAGAATTGAGAATGGATAATTATTTTTTTTGCATTTTCGCACAAAATTGTTCTAAAAATGGTCATTTCCCGTCTGACAGTGCCTTTTCCTGCACCATATTGCAGACTCGCCCCGCAATCTCTTTGTCTGAACTATGATTTTGAATGATTAACATGATTACTATGATTTCACACAAATCAAAAAAATCTTACGAAAATCAAAGTTCAGACAATGCAAAAAAAACTCAAATTTTTTCTCCTTAACAATCCACAAAATAACAAAAAAATATTTTTTAATTCTTCATTTTTAATTGAGGAATTTGTGTATCTTTGCAAAACGTAAAAAAATATGGAGTAATGGAAAACGAAATCAGACAAAATTTTGGCTACAGCAATAAGGCTGTATTGAGGAGTAAAAAAGGTGCTTTAAGTGTCGCTCGTTTAGGAGGAGACGCCGAGAAGTGCGTTTTTGCTATGCAATGTGTTGATTATCAAGCATTTACCCCCCCCCCCCCCCAACTCACTGATAATCAATAAGTTACGAAGCACAACCTATCCTCTCCTCAAAGGAGGAGAAAAGAAAAATAATCGTCTCAACCACAATATTAATAAGGTTAGGAAGATTGACAAGATTTTGTGCTATCAAAATTCTTGGAAATTAAGTAGGATATTGGGGTGTGTATTGTGTGAAATTTTAAATAATAATTGCAATTATGGGATTGATTTTAAAAATTAGACAATTTCATGTCAGGCAATTGTTTTTGCCTAATTTGTTCAGTGTTTTGGTAAATCCATTTTTCTTGTGTCGTGTAGGGATGGCAAAGCAAATTGCCCGCTTTGCAAAACAGTTCCCTCAAAATGGACGTATGCTTGATTTTGGTTGCGGGCATAAACCATATCGTTCTTTTTTTCCAAATGTTTCAGAATATATTGGTGTTGATTTTGAGAATGAAGGACATAGCCACAGCAAGGAAAAAATTGATGTTTCTTATGATGGAAAAACATTGCCTTTCCCCGATGCCTACTTCGATTGTGCAATTTGTACAGAGGTTTTAGAGCATGTCCCCGACATTGACGGCACTTTGGATTTGTTAAATCATGCTTGCAAAGACAAAGCATTGATTATTTTTACTGTTCCTTTTATCGGCTGAACACGAAATGCCATTTGATTTCAGACGTTTCACGCTTGTCGGATTAAAAGCCAAACTTGCAGAACACGGATTTGAAACACTTGAGTATAAGAAAAACGGCAACTCAATATCGCTTTTAACTCAATTATGGATAATGCTTATACATAGATTGTTGTATACAAAAAACGTACTTTTAAACTATTTTATCAATTTCATTTTTATATTCCCCTTTACATTGCTTGGCTGTTTACTATCTGTTATTTTTAGACAACGAAAAGAGATGTATTTCGGAAGTATGATTTTAGCACAAAAAAACCATAAAATTTAATTTTTATTTGTCAAAATTTGTTTATCTGATTGTAAGAGCGATGTCATCTCTTTCAAAAAAATGTCACTTTTTAGAATATTTTTATCTCCAAATGCAAAAAAAATCTACACTCTCCACTATGTTTGGCAAGCATGCCATTGCTTCTACAGTAAATTATTTAGGGGGTTATTGAATAAATTTCCCTAAAAATAGCGAAAAAAAAGTTTAAATTCCTAAAAAATGGGGGTATATTAAGCCAAAAAAGTATTGTATCTTTGCAAAACAGTTAAATTATTAAAAAAAACTATGAAAATTACATACATTATCACTATTGGATTATTTTTAGGCTGGTGCGGAAGTTTGTCGGCACAAAATCGGCAAATTTCAGGCATGGTAACGGCTACAGATGCCAAAACGGGCATTCCGTATGCCTCCATTAGCATCAAAGGAACAAATTTTGGGACTGCCGCCGACAAAGATGGCAAATACGACCTTTCTTTGCCGGCGGTCGGAAAATATGTATTTTGGGTCAGAGCAATGGGATTTGAGCAACAAGAATGGACAATTGAAGTCAAAAAAGATACAGTGGTCAATTTTGTATTGCAGGCGGATAGATTGAACATGGAAGAGGTGGTGATTACCGGCACACGAACACCCAAAATGTTGAAAGATGTGCCTGTTCCGACACGAATTATTCCGTCAAAAGATATACAAAATGCTGATGTTGTGAATGTTAAAGATATTTTAGAGACCGAACTTTCCGGCATGGAATTTACCTCTCATGGTGGCTCTACGAATATCAATATGCAAGGTATGAGCGGAAAATATATTTTGTTTTTGCTTGATGGTGAGCGAATTGCGGGTGAAACGCGAGACAATGTAGATTATAACCGTTTAGATGCCACTAACATTGAGCGAATTGAAATTGTAAAAGGCTCTGCATCAGCGCTTTATGGCTCAAGTGCTATCGGAGGGGTGGTCAATATTATTACCAAAGATGCCCAACAGCCGTGGCAAGTGAGCCTTCATTCTCGCTATGGTAGCCATGCTCAACAGCAATATGGAGGCAATATCGGCTTTAAAAAAGGAAAATTTAACAGCCTCACTTCGGCAAATTTCAAATATTTTAAAGGATATATGTTGAAAGATGCGGAAGGAATTGATTATTTATTTGAAAATGAGATAATTACAGATACTGCCAAATATTCTACCGAAGTCAAAGGATACAAAGATTTTTCGGTTCATCAAAAATTTACCTATCAGCCTGTAAATCAATTAAAACTGACTTTAAAAGGTGGATTTTATCAGCATGAAGATTTAGGTTTGGCGAGCAACAATAAGCGAAATGATTTTTATTTAGGTGGAAATACCTCATTAAGAGGCGATTGGCAAATGACAAAAAAGCAAAGTTTGCAGTGGAATTATAATTTTGATATTTACAGCAAATTTGACCGTTTTTTGACCGAAGAGATGGCGGGCGTTAAGAGAAACACTTACCAAAACACGCAACACACGGCGAATGTGCTTTTTCATCAATACTTTACGGACAATAATATTTTGACGGTCGGGGCGGAATTTGCGGGAGATTTTTTGCTCACCTACCAATTCAAAGACACGGGAGTTGAGAAAAGTTATAATTTTGTTGTTTTTGCCCAACATGATATACTGTTGTGGAAAAAATTCAATTTGGTATATGGCTTGCGGTTGGATTATAATACTGCGTTCAATCCTAACATAAGTCCCAAAGTATCAATGATGTACAAGTTGAAAGATTTTACATTTCGTGTTTCTTACGGTGGTGGATTTCGCGCTCCTTCTTTGAAAGAATTATATACCGATTGGGATCATCAGGGCATGTTTCGTTTAGTGGGCAACAAAAATCTTAAACCCGAAAAAAGCCACAATTGCTCTTTGTCGGCTGAATATACAAGAAATATCTTAAATATTTCATTATTAGGATATTACAACTATATCAAAGACCAAATTACAAGCATTTGGAATCAAAAAGAAGATACTGCATTTTATGTCAATCATGGAAAAGCGCAAACAGCGGGAATGGAACTCAATGCAAGAATTGAAACCGCCTTTGGGCTTTCCGTAAAATACTCATATTCATATACTTACACATATTCATTGGACGACATGGGTGTCAATATCAATTCCACTCGTCCGCACACCGCCACTCTGCAAGTAGGTTATCGTTTCAAAAAAGGAATTTATGAAATACAGCCGCTCATTCAGGGACGTGTGTTGAGTTCGTTGGAGATGAAAGGATATTCTGCCGACAGGAATGAGTATTACACCATTACGTACCCTGCTTACACTTTGTGGAAATTTATACTTAATCAACACTTTTTCAAGGCATTATCTTTACAATTAGGCATTGAAAATATTTTTGATTACAAGGCAAAACATCAAACTTTCAATTCTTCACTCACGCCGGGGAGAACTTATTTTGCAGGTTTAAATATAGAAATTGACAAATTATTTCACTTAAAATACAAAAAATATAAAAAACTATGAGATTATTAAGAAAAAAAGGCAAAAAAATTATTATTTGTGCATCTATTGCACTGTTTATCATTGGAATATGTGCTTTATTTATTCGTTTAAATACGGTAAAAATAGCCTTATTGAATTTTCCGAATTTTCAATATGCAAAAATGTTTAAGTCCAATACCAATCGATATATTGACTTGAAAAACATTACATTAGAAGATTTTGAAAAGTTAAAAAATTATGATGCTGTTTTGATTTTCGGCATGGGCATTCGCATGACGGATGAGCATAGAAAAGCATTGGGAGTCCTTAAAAATAAAGGAATTACAATTTATTCTACTGCTGTAACCGACCCTGTTAATCAAATTTCTACATTGGACAGTTTACAAGCGGCAAATGTGTCGGCATATTTGGAAAATGGAAGCCAAAAAAATTATCGTAATCTATTCAATTACATGCGAAAAGAGGTGTTGAAAAAGCATTTTTTTAATCAGCCTGTCGCAGCGCCGACCGTTGTCAGTTCGGACATATTTTTCCATTTGGATGGTGAAAATGTGTATAATTCCGTGTCTGAATTTGAAAATTATTACAAAAAAAATGGCTATTACAAGGAAAATGCCCCCAAAATAGCACTCATTTGTGGGATGATGGCACCTTTTGGGTCGGAGAAAGCCTATTTGGATTCGTTGATTATTGCACTGGAAGAAAAGCAATTAAATGTATATCCTTTTTACAGTTTTTCCAAGCGGTTTGAATTTTTGGAAAGCATTTCGCCCGATGCAGTGGTTTATTTGCCACACGGACGTCTTTTGATGGGCGAGGGCGACAAAATTACACATTGGTTAAAAAGTCGCAATATTCCACTCTTTTGTCCTCTTACTGTGCATGTTACGATAGATGAATGGCTCAAAAATAAACATGGAATGTTCGGCGGTTTTTTGAGTCAAAGTATTGTTATGCCTGAAATTGACGGCGGAATTATGCCCTTTACAGTTTTTGCACAACAAATTGATAATGAGGGACTTTACTCATTTGTTCCCATCTCTCATCGTTTGCAACAATTTGTAAATATTGTATCCAATTATATAAATTTAAAGCATAAACCAAACAAAGACAAAAAATTAGCGATTTATTATTACAAAGGTGCAGGCAATAATTCTTTGCTTGCGTTTGGCTTGGATGTTGTGCCTTCTTTGTATAATTTATTACAAATGCTTAAAAATGAGGGCTATACGGTCAAAAATTTGCCTTCTTCTGTGTCGGAATTTAAGGATTTGATTTACAGACAAGGACCTGTTTTTAACAGTTATGCGGAGGGAAAAATTAACCAATTTTTGCACTCAAATTATCCCGCTTTTGTTGGACAAGAGGAATACAATTTATGGCTTAAAAAGAGGCTTTTACCGCAAGTGGAACAACAATTACAGCAAAAATATGGCACACCGCCGGGGGAATATTTTACGCTCTCTCAAAATGGAGAAAAGATGCTTGCTGTTACGCGTATTGAGTTGGGAAACATTGTTTTGTTGCCCCAGCCTGTGCAAGGGACGGGTGATAATTCATTCTCGGCGGTGCATGGCGACAATCCATTGCCTCCCTATCACTATATTGCTGCTTATTTGTGGGCACAAAATCATTTTCAAGCCGATGCTATGTTGCATTTTGGCACGCATGGCTCTTTGGAATTTATACCCGGCAAACAGGTGGCTTTGTCTTCTTACGATTGGAGTGATATTTTGGTCGGTCAAACACCCCATTTTTACTATTACAGTATTGCAGACGTGGGCGAGGCAATGATAGCAAAAAGAAGAACTTATGCCACGCTGATTAGCCACCTTAATCCGCCTTTTATAGAGACCCAATTGAATGAGAAGGTGGAGCATTTACAGCAAAAAATTCGCAATTATTTGTCATCAGATGCAAAAAATAAAGAAAAATCGCTTAATTTACAAATTAAAGCAGAGGTCATAAAAATGGGTTTTCATCGAGATTTAAAATTAGATAGTTCTTTAATGCAAATTTATTCAGATGAAGATTTACAGAAAATAGATAATTTTGCAGAGGAGTTGTGCAGTGAGAAAATTACGGCAGGACAACACATTACAGGCATTGCTTTTGATGAGCGTAAAATACAATCTTCGGTGGTATTGATTTGCAGCGACCCCATTGCATACAGTTTGGCACAATTGGACGTGTTGAAAGGAAAAATTACACCACAACAGATTGAAAATCAGCCTTATTTCAATGCAAATTATTATTTACCTGCCCAAAAAGCAGTCAAAAAAATGTTGGCAAATCCGAACATTGACCCTCTCAAAGTGCTTGTTTCTATAGGAATTAGCCCTTCGGAAATTGAAAAAGCAAAACAAATTAACGCTCAAAGCCAGCCTACTGCAAATCCAATGGCGATGATGATGGCAAAACAGCCAACAAAAGGGAATAAAATGACATCTCAATCACCTGCAATGTCACATTCTCCCCAAAATATGCCACAAAATACAAAAATTAGAACAAATTTATCCCAAAATGCAAAAAATCATCCGCAAAATATGTCGCAAAATGCACCTTCACAGTCGGAACAACTTATTAGTCAATCAATTATAACAATAGAAAACACTTTGCAAAAAGTCAATCAATATTATCAAAATTTAAAATTAAGTCCGCAAAATGAACTCTCTCAATTGGTCAATGCGTTCAATGGAGGTTACATTTTGCCTTCTTCCGGTGGTGATTTTATCGCCAATCCAAGCACTTTGCCAAGTGGTAGAAATTTGTATGCAATCAATGCCGAAGCCATGCCGACACCGCAAGCATGGGAAAAAGGCGTTACGTTAGCAAAGGAACTCATTGATAAATACCGCAAAAATCACAGCAATCAATATCCACAAAAAGTGAGTTTTACGCTCTGGTCGGGCAGTTTTATTGAGAGCGAAGGGGCAACGATTGCACAAATTTTGTACCTTTTGGGGGTAGAGCCGGTGCGAGACCAATTTAATCGTGTTTTAGATGTTCGCTTAATCCCTGAAAATGAATTAAATAGACCTCATATAGATGTAGTTGTTCAGACTTCGGGGCAATTCAGAGATTTGGCGGCTTCACGTTTATTATTGTTACAGAAAGCCATTGATTTAGTGGCAAATACAGATACAAAAGTGGACAATTTTGTTCAAAAAGGCAATCAAAAAGCCGAAGAGATGCTGTTAAAGAGCGGTTTTTCTCCCAAAGATGCACGACAATTAGCGTCTGTTCGTATTTTTGGCGGTGTAAATGGTATGGCAGGCACCGGCATTACGGCGATGGTGGAAAGTGGGGCGCGTTGGGAAAATGAGTCTCAAATTGCAGAAGTTTATCTCAATAATATGGGTGCAATTTACAGTGATACAGGCAATTGGGGTGATTTTCAGGGCGGTGTTTTTGCCGCCGCTTTGCAAAACACGGATATAGTTGTGCAACCCAGACAAAGCAATACGTGGGGAGCGTTGAGTCTTGACCATGTGTATGAATTTATGGGGGGCATAACGTTGGCAGTTCGGAACGTAACAGGCAAAGAACCTGAGGCTTACTTCAATGATTTGAGAAATCATTACCATGTCCGAATACAGGATTTGAAAACTGCCATAGGGGTGGAAGCACGCACGACCATCTTCAATCCTGCCTATATTAAAGAGCATATCAAAAGTGAAAGCGACGCCAATTCTTTTGCAGAAATTATTCGCAATACTTATGGATGGAATGTGATGAAACCCAGCGTAATAGACAACGAATTGTGGGAACAAATTTTTGATACGTACATTGACGATAAATACAATCTGAATTTGAAAACGTTTTTTGAGACACAAAATCCTGCTGCTCTGCAAGAAATGACCGCCGTTATGTTGGAAACGTACAGAAAAGGCTATTGGAAAACTGCCAATGAAAAAATTGCAAAATTGAGTACTTTACATGCCGATTTGGTTACAAAATATGGTGCAGGATGCAG
Source organism: Bacteroidales bacterium (assembly GCA_031272415.1). Classification (GTDB taxonomy): domain Bacteria; phylum Bacteroidota; class Bacteroidia; order Bacteroidales; family WCHB1-69; genus JAISTU01. Next base: position 18,807 of record JAISTU010000207.1, read on the forward strand.
TGGTTTTGTGTGTGATAATGCAAAATTACAACATCTTATTTCTTCTCAATTACCTGATAATCAAAGAGATAGATACAATTCTCAAATTTCGCAAGCAAGGGAAATACAAACATCTGATAATCAGAACGTCGTGTTAAAAAAAGAAACTTTACAAGACAACTCTTTTACGCGGAAAAGCACTGCATTGTCCACGATTTTGGCAATTGTGGGAGGCGTTGCAGTTGTGTTGGTTGTTTTGTTGATTATTGTTAAGAGGAGGAAAAATGACTGATATTTTGCTGATTATCACTATTTTATGCTTTGTAAAGAATCTGTTTACAGCCTCTCTTTTGCCTTCTTTTTGGCAAAAGTTGCTCATTGGCTTGATTTGTTTTGCAGTTGTTTGGTTTTTAGAACCTTACGCCATTCAAATCAACAAATTTTATGCAGAAAATGTATTGCTAAAATATGATAATATCTTGAATATCAATCTATTTACAACTGTTGACCTTTTGCTGACTTTCACTTTTTGCCACTTAATTGTCAAAAAACAGCAATATAAAAAATTGCAATTATATGAAAAAATATTGCTTTTTTTGCCTTTTTTATCTTTTTTACCGATAGTGTTTTATTGGCAAATACAAACATTTTTTCTGTTTTGGGGTCAATCTTTTCTAAAATTAACCTTTTTATTTTCAGTTTTTATTTTTCTGCTCATAACAGGAATTTCGAGTGGAATAAGCAAAATCATCACAACAAGAACAATTTTTTTGGAAATTATCGGCATTTTATCATTGTTTTTGTTTGTTTTTTCTGTCTGTTGCATGGTATTGCATCCGACAAGTGTAATTATCTATAACACAACCAATTACATCAATTTCAGGGAGTTTATTTTTTCATTTCTGACTCTGCTGTTAGGCTTTGTAGTTGGTTTTTTATCGCAAAAAATTAAAAAATATATAAAAAAATATCAATAATGGAATATATATCAAATGTAATGTTTTGGATTTCAAATGGTTTGTTAGTGCCTGTAATTGTCGGGCTGCTGTTTTTCTTTTGTCAATCAATATTGATGATAGGCAGCCTTTACAATCAATATTTACAGCGCAAAAAGCAGCATAAAATCCTAAAAATCAAATTGTTAAAATTAGACAATAACAATTTATCGGATTTGGAAAAAGAAATTGAGCAAAGTCCTCAAAATGAATGGACTAAAACCATTTCCCAATTGTACAAAATGCAAAATAGTTTGGCACACAGAGATTTATACATTTCTGAATTTGAAATGAAAGCACAAAAAAGCATCTCAAAAGCCAAAATATTGGTCAAATTTGGACCCATTTTGGGTTTAATGGGGACGCTCATCCCTATGGGACCTGCATTGGTGGGACTTTCCACAGGAAACATAGAATCGATGGCTTACAATATGCAGGTCGCTTTTGCAACTACTGTTTTGGGGCTTTTGACGGGTGCAATCGGCTATATTTTGTTGCAATTTCGGCAAAAATGGGCAAATGAAGACCTTACACAACTCGATTTTATTTCCAATCTTATGTCTGAGAATCAAAAAAATACATTATGCGAAGGCGACAAATAATTAAAAATGAGGACAATACGGATATTATGGCAACGGTTTCCAATCTTTTTGATGTGGCGATGGTGTTTGCGGTCGCTCTGATGGTGGCTTTGGTAACAAAATTTAAAATGACCGAAATTTTCTCGCAAGAAGATTATACAATTGTTAAAAATCCCGGTACCCAACAAATGGAAATTATTACCAAAAAAGGCGAAAAAATTACCAAATATTCTACCGCCGACCAACAAACTTCCGCCTCTCCAAAAGGCAGAAAAGTCGGTATCGCTTACGAATTAGAAACAGGAGAAATAATTTATGTGCCGGAAAAATAATTGAAAATTAAAAAATAAAATCTAACATAAAAAAATATTTAATTCTCAACTCAAAAAAAAGTGTAATTTTGCAAAATTATTAATTATATTTTTTTTTAACGTTAAAAACAGATTTTTTTTTATGACAGATTTTAGGATTTTTCGTATGACAATGGCTGTTGCGTTGATAGCAACGGCGGTCGGTTTTACAGCATGTAAGAAACCGATAGTAGTAGACACAGTTAGTTTGGATAAAACCGAACTGATGATGTTTAAAAATGACACAATTACGCTAACGGTGACCATTTTGCCCGACAATGCAGAAGATAAGTCGGTCAAATGGAGTAGCAGCAATGCAACAGTTGCGGCGGTAGACCAAAATGGCGTAGTAGTAGCACTCGCAGGCGGTACGGCGGTGATTATGGTAACAACAAATGACGGCAATAAATCTGCCTCATGCAACATTACCGTGCCTATCGACAGCGGAACTCTGGCAGGGAGTCCAATTAAATGGATACTCCTCAATGAAAAAACAATGATTCTCAGGGGAGAAGGTGCAATGAAAGATTACACCAACCTTGACCAATCTAAACCGTGGGATAACCCCAACTCAAAAATTAAGGACATTATTGTTGAGGAAGGTGTAACCGCTATCGGGAAGTATGCGTTCTATCGGGCTATGATAGAAACGATTACAGTGCCGACAACCGTAACTTCTATCGGACAGGGTGCATTTACGGAAGCCTCTGAGTTGAAACAGATTACTTTCGCCAGCGATGTAGGCTTGCAAGACATCAACGACTACGTATTCCAAAGTTGTTGGTCTCTCAAAACGCTCAAACTGCCTTCAACGCTAAGGGCTCTCCGTACGGCTGCATTTCAGTATTCCGGTTTGGAAACGATTGAAATTCCTCTCCAAGTTACCACAATTCAACAGGCTGCTTTTGGTGGCTGTGATTCTTTAAAAGAATTGACCGTCAATTGGGCAAACCCAGTCACATGTGCAATGCAAAATTCAACCGACATTGGCAATGGTGTTTTCAAAAGTATTTCTACTGCTAAATTAGCAACTATAAAGTTGAATGTTCCGGCGGGTTCAAAGACCAACTATGAGGCGCATGATGTTTGGAAATATTTCAATATAGTAGAAAAACCAAATTAATTAATGTTTTATTTTTTGTGTCATAATATTATGGCTCCCTGATATATGTTTGGGGAGTCTTTTTTTTATGGGGGAAATAATATAATTTATTGATTTACAATGTATTAAAAATATTTTTCTATCAAATATTGAGCAATTTGGACGGCATTTGTGGCAGCCCCTTTTCTGAGATTATCGGCTACTATCCACATATTGAGGGAATTATCTCTACTGAAATCGCGTCTGATTCTGCCCACAAAGACATCATCTTTTCCTTGTGCAAAAAGTGGCATAGGATATAGATTGTTCTCTACATTATCTTCTACCGTAACCCCAGGCATGTTGTTGAGCAAAGTATAAATCTCTTCCATGGAGAAAGATTTTTTTAATTCCACGTTCACCGACTCGGAATGACCGCCCGTAACGGGGACACGTACAACAGTAGGAGAGATTTGTATGTTCTTGTCATTGAGTATTTTATGAGTTTCATTGACCAATTTCATCTCTTCGCTCGTGTAGCCATTTTTTTCAAAAGTGCCTCCATGCGGGAAAACATTCATATCTATGGGGTGCGGATATGCCTTTTCTACGTTTTCTTTTCGCCGTTCTGCCTCCAATTGGCGAACGGCTTTTACGCCCGTTCCTGTTACCGACTGATAAGTAGAGACAACTACTCTCCTGATTTTCAATGCTTTATGAAGTGGATAAAGAGCCATCACCATTTCAATAGTAGAACAATTCGGATTGGCAATAATTTTATTAACCGGCGAAATAGTTGCGGCATTTATTTCCGGCACAATCAGCGGAACTTGCTCATTCATACGCCATTGTGAAGAATTATCAATCACAAAACATCCATTTTTGGCAAAAGTAGGTGCATATTGTTGCGAAACCGCACTGCCTGCCGAAAATAAAGCAATGTGAGGACGCATTTTTATCACATCTTCTACCGAATAAATTTTGTAATATTTGTTGTTGATTTTCAATACATTACCTACTGATTTAGGCGATGCCGCCGCTATTACATCTGAGGAAGAAAAACCTCTCTCTTCCAACACTTTTAACATCACATTTCCCACTAATCCTGTGGCTCCAATTACAGCAATTTTCATCTTTTTTTACTTTACTTTATTTAATTAATTAACATTTTGCAAAGATACACCTTTTCGTCAATTAAAAATTAAATTTTAAAAATCGGCTCAATTAGAGTGTAGAGTGTAGAGAATTGATTATCAAATGTTTATATCTTATTTTGTAGGGGGGAGACAGGTAGAGGGTACAGGATGAAAGGTAAAAAAATAATTATCCATTCTCAATTCTTTTCTCCAATTTTAGAACGTTTTTATCCCAAAATGCAAAAAAAAAATCTACACTCTACACTATAAAAAAAGGTTTTTAATTTTTAATTGAATAATTTGTGTATCTTTGCAAAAGTTAAGAATGAAAAAATATGCAGAAAAAAATATTTAAACAAAAATGGAGTTTGGCAATAGTAGCCTTTGTTTGTATGGTTTTTTTTATGGCGTGCAATCAACCGAATTATTTTTATTTTGAAAATCAAGATATAGAAAATGAAGTGTGGACGGTCAATAATCAATTGCCGTTTCATTTTACGGTTGAGGACACCATAAAACCATATTATGTAGGCTTTTGTGTGCGTTATACGCAGCAATATCCGGCGCAAAATATGTATGTTTTTTTGCATACCACTTTGCCCAATGGAATGATTATGCACGATACAATTTTGACGGATTTGTTTTATTTAGACGGCAGTGCAATTGGTAAAGGACAGAGAATCAAGGAATTATATAATACATTCAGTCCATTAACTTTTCCATTGAAAGGAAAATATACCATGCGACTTGAACAGGCGGTACGCATAGACACAACAGCAATTGATAGTTTGAAAGGAATTGTTTCAATAGGATTATATATAACTGAAAATCAAGTAAATAAAGATGGGAAATATACGCAAAAAAAGCAAACAAAAAAGCAATAATAAAGCACTTACGTGGCTGTGGAGAATATTTATCGGCGGTTTTGCGACTGTTATTTTGATATTTTTTCTTATTTCCGTAGGTGCATTGGGGTTTATGCCTTCGTTTGAGGATTTGGAAAACCCCAAAACCAATTTAGCGACAGAGATTATCTCCGAAGATGGCTACGTTTTGGGGAAATATTATGTAGAAAATCGTTCGCCGGCACAATATTATCAATTGCCTGATAATCTGATAAATGCGTTGGTCGCTACCGAAGATGCACGATTTTATAAACATTCGGGAGTAGATGTTCGGGCGATAATGAGAGCCTTGTTTGGCGTGCTAACTTTCTCAAATCGAGGCGGTGGCAGTACAATTACTCAACAATTGGCAAAAAATTTATTTCCCAGAGGCGAGGATAGAAATATGTTTGAAATTGTTTTTATTAAACTCAAAGAGTGGGTTGTGGCGGTGAAATTGGAGCGAAATTATTCAAAAAATGAAATTTTGGCGATGTATCTCAACACGGTAGATTTTGGTAATTTATCGCACGGCATCAATTCGGCTGCAAAAACATATTTTGATAAATCTCCAAAAGATTTGACCGCCGAAGAAAGTGCGCTGTTGATAGGGATGCTCAAAGCACCTTCCAAATTCAATCCTAAACGACACCCTGAGGATGCCAAAAAACGCCGAAATGTGGTCTTAAGTCAAATGGAAAAATATGGCTATCTAACTGAAAATGAGTGCAATCAATACAAAGAAACAGAAATAGATATGTCTCATTTTAAATTGCAAGACCATAGGGTAGGCTCGGCGACTTATTTGAGAGAATATTTACGTCTAAAATTGCAAAAATGGGCAGAAGAAAATCCCAAACCTGACGGCTCACATTGGAATATTTACAAAGATGGTCTAAAAATTTATACAACTATCAATTATAAAATGCAACAATATGCGGAAGACGCTGTAAAAGAGTGGGTTGCAGGCACTTTACAAGAGCAATTTTTCAAGGAATGGAAAGGCAAAAAAAATGCACCTTTTTACAATCTTTCGGACGAAGAAACCCAAAAAAACCTTACAAAAGCAATGAAAGAGACCGACCGTTACAAAGAACTCAAAAAAAATGGCTGGTCGGACGAAAAAATACGTGCTAATTTTGAAACGCCTGTACAAATGTGGCTTTTTAACGGGAAAGATGAAATTGATACTGTTATGTCTCCTTTTGATTCCATTCGGCACATGAAATCGTTTTTAAATTGCGGTTTTTTGGCGATAGAATCCAAAACGGGCAAGGTGAGAGCATACGTCGGTGGCGTCAATTTTGAATATTTTAAGTATGACCACGTAACTACATCTCGGCGTCAGGTAGGGTCGACATTTAAGCCTTTTGTTTACACGGTGGCGATGCAAGATGCTGAATATTATCCTTGTACGCAAATTCCTAACTTGCCTGTTACCATTGATTTGCCCAACGGTCAATCGTGGACACCAAAAAATTCTTCCAAATATAAAGAGGGTCAAATGGTTACGCTCTCCGAAGCCCTTGCCAATTCGATGAATAATGTATCTGCTTATTTAATGAAACGCATTGGTCCTGCGGCAGTTATCAATTTATTACGCAAAATGGGTGTCCAAAGCGATATACCTGAAGTGCCTGCTATATGTTTGGGGGCTTGCGAACTCAAACTCGAAGAAATGGTGGGAGCAATCAATACTTTTAATAATCAAGGTGTTTATATTAAGCCTTATTATATTACCAAAATTTGTACGAGTAAGGGGCAAATTATCGCCACATTTTCCACCACACAAGAAGAGCCGATTGACAAAGTTTCTGCCTATAAAACCGTCCGTTTAATGCAAGGTGTAGTATTAGAAGGCACTGCTGCACGTCTCAATTATCGTTACAAACTCAATATGCCCATGGCGGGCAAAACAGGTACAACAGACGACAATGCTGACGGCTGGTTTATGGGTTATACTCCACTTTTGACGGCTGGCGTTTGGGTAGGCTGCGATGACAGACAAGCACATTTTCGCTCCACAGCACTCGGACAAGGGGCTAATTCAGCCTTGCCGGTGTGGGCTTTGTTCATGAAAAAATGTTATGAAGACCCTACTCTTAAATTGACAAAAGATGAATTTCCAAAACCCGATAATGAACTCTTAAAACAGGAATACTTTGATTGTCAAACATATAACTCAATGTTTAAAACAAAAAATATAGAATTTTAAAGGGAACTTATGGATTGCTTTTTGCTTAAAATTTGGGTGATTTTCATTTTTTAGAACGTTTTTATCCCAAAATGCAAAAAAAATAGGTAAATTTACATTTCTACGACTGTAATTCCGGTGCCGCCAAATTCTTCTTTTTGGTCATAAAATGCTTTAACAAAGCGTTGTTTGCGCAAGAATTCGCGTATTTTGAGACGCAAAATTCCATTTCCTTTTCCGTGTAAAATACTCACTTGATGTATGCTCAACAATGCTGCGTCGTCCAAATATTTTTCAACCTCTTGCAAAGCCTCGTCTGCACGAAAGCCTCTGATGTCCAATTGAAGGGAAAAATTGGCAGTTTTTTTGCTTAAATCGGGATAAAGAGAGCCTGATTTACGGATTTTTTTGGCTTCTGTGCGTGAAATTTTGCGTACATTTTTTTTGTCCGTGCGTACATTGATAGAATTGAACGACACCACTACCTCATCACCATTGATAGTCGTTATTTCCCCAATAGTGTGCGTATCTTCCATAATTACGGTGTCATATAAGGCAATTTGAGGGTCTATATCTGCAATTTTTTCGTTTTCAGTGGCGGGAGGTATTTCTTTTTTGTTCTCTTCTTCCATTTGTTGAACCACTTTTTGGATTTCTGCTTTTGCTTTTTTTGTAACTTCCTTATTTGCTTGGTGTTCGCGGATTTCTTTGACTGTTTTTTCAATCAATTTATTGGTATCTTTGAGCAAATTTTGTGCTTCTTGTCGGCTTGTTTTAAGGATTTTTGCTTGCTGTGTTTGTAGTGATGCTAATTTTTCTTCATATTCTTTTTTTAGTTCAATGAATTGATTTTGAGCGATTTCCAATGATTTTTTTTGTTCATCTACTTCTTTTTCTTTGTTTTGCAATCGGTGCAAAAGTTGGTCATATTTAATTTTTTCTTTTCCTGCAATTTGCGTGGCACGGGCGAGAATGTGTGGATTGAGACCCGATTTTTGTGCAATTTCAAAAGTGAATGAGGTGCCGTATTGACCGATTTTGAGTTCAAAAAGAGGACGCATTTCATTGGTATCGAACAGCATAGCGCCATTTTCAATTTTAGAATTATTGAGTGCCATCATTTTCAATTTTCCAAAATGAGTTGTTACCAATCCGCAAGCATTTTTTGCCGCCAAAGTTTCCAAAAGTGCTTCTGCAATTGCCTCTCCGTAATGCGGGTCTGTGCCTCCCCCCAATTCGTCCAACAAAAACAAACTATCAGGACGTGCTTTGGAGAGCAAAATTTGCATATTTTTTAAATGTGAAGAATACGTACTTAAATCATTATCAATTGATTGCTCATCTCCAATATCAATAAAAATATCTTTAAAAATACCAAATTCCGACAAAGGACTGCAACAAACAGGCAACCCGCATTGAAACGAATATTGTGTTAATGCTAATGTTTTTAAACACACTGACTTACCCCCTGCATTAGGACCTGAAATAACCAATATTTTAAATTTTTCACCCAAAACAATGTCCATAGGTACAACGGGTTTATTTTTGGACTTCAAATGTAACCAAAGCAATGGATGCACTGCTTTTTTCCAGTGAATAAAAGGCTGATTGGAAATAATCGGTTTGCAAGCATTCATTTGGAGTGCAAATTTGGCTTTTGCTCTTATAAAGTCAATGATACTCAAATAGTTATAACCTTCCAAAACAGACGGCAAACAAGGACGCAAATTGTCAGTAAATTGTTTTAAAATAAGCACTATTTCTCGCCTTTCTTCCAATTGCAGATTGTGCAGATGATTGTTAGATTCATAAATATCTTGTGGCTCAATAAAATACGTTTGTCCACTTGCTGAGACATCTCTTATAATTCCTTTCACTTTCCGCTTGTTGACTGCCGGCACAGGCAACACAAAAGCACCATCTCTGATATTGAGTTCGGCATTATCGTCAATGAGTTTGAGTTGTTTGTGAAATTGCAGATTTTTCTTTGCCAAAGCAGAAAGTTCGTTTTCTGTTTCCCGAATTTGCCGCCGAATAAAAGACAATTGTTCTGACGCAGTATCTTTTATAACTCCTTTATTATCAATAATTTCATCAATTTGCAACAAATAATTTTCATGCAAATCCATATTTGTCGATAAATGAGAAAGTTGTGGATATTTAGAAATATTTTGTTCATTTTTGAAAAAAATCAAACAAGCATCAATTGTGTGCAAAGAATCCCTCAGATTACACAAATTTTCAATCTCAATAAAAGTGCCTTCTGTTTGTAAGCGATTGATTTCCTGCGTCATATCAAAATAATTTTGTGCAGGAAAGTAGGCATTTGAGAGCAAAATTTGTATAAATTCGTCCGTTTGTGTATGTACTTTTTGCAGGTAGGAATAGGAGGTACTGATACGAATTTTATCTACCTGTCTTTTTCCTAATGTGCTAATACAGTGTGTTTTAAGTAAATTCCGAATTTGTTCAAAATCAATTTTATTTTCAAAATCGGCAGGATAAATCATTTTGTCTTTTTTACTTTATAAAATATTTTTTAATAATTCTTCTGCTGTCATTTCCATTTTGGAAAATGCAAAAAGTTTTTTACCTAAGTCTTTTAATGATGCTCCGATATGGTATAAATCATTGTCAATCAATAGAAAACGGTCATGTATATTTGGTTTTTCTTGCATCAAAATTTTAGGATATTGTGCATTCTGTTTTTGTAAATCCAATCGCAAAGTGTCTGAAATTTCTTTTGTAAAAATTGTTGCTTTTACCTTGCTTTTTCGCTTGGAAAGTAAAGTTAAAACACTCATATCCAGGTAATTATCTGTCACTACAATTTCTTTTTTTGCTGTTTCAATCAAATCGGAAACAAATTTATAAGCATCAAAAATTTGTCCGTTGTAAAAAACACCTTCTTTTTCTTTTGGAGGCAATTCGGTACGAACTATAAAATCTATCTGTTTTTCCGTTTGTGTAACACGATATTCCAAACGCTCAAAACGTTGATTGATAGCATAGCCTTTTAAAATATAATCTCTTAACGTTTTTGTAGCCCAAATACGAAATTCAGTACCACGTTGAGATTTTACTCGGTAACCAACAGAAATTATTACATCCAAATTATAAAAAGCGACAGGTCTATCAATATTTGTAATATGCAAAATTTGCATATTGCTTTTTGCGTCAAGTTCTTTTTCCTTAAAAACATTCTTTATATGCTTGGATATAACCGATTGGTCACGCTCAAAGAGCATAACCATTTGTGCCTGCGTGAGCCAAACAGTATCGTTTTCCACTCTGACATCCAACTGAACACTATCGTTAGGATTATACAATATAATTTCGTTTTTTGTATTCATTTTGTTCTATTTTGTGATATGTTTTCAACTAAAAATGTTACGTCCTGTATTTCCCCATTTGTTATAGTATATGCAAAATTTGCATATACTGAATTTCGTTGCGAATTTTGAACTGTCAAGAAATCCTTGACAGTTGATTTTTGTAATTCGCCTTCTTTGATAATATTTTTGACATGCAAACTAATATTTTGTTTTGTTGTAGCAAACAAAACGGTCATTTGTGCCTGCGTGAGCCAAACAGTATCGTTTTCAATCATCACTTCCAACTGAACACTATCGTTGGGTTTATATAATATTATTTCATTTTTCTTGTCGGCAATTGGGGTAGTCATATTTTAGTCATTTTTCAGAGACTCTTCTGCAATCTTTTTTAGCACTGCATTGATTTTCATGCGTTTTTCTTTACTGAAACTGCACAACTGCTCTTGAAATTCGGCAAGAATATCATTTTCGAGATGCTTATTTCCCACAACTTTATATTTCAAATAATACAATTTCCCTTGCTGTTCTTTGTAATTGACTTCTTCGTCCGAAAGAGCAGTGAGTGCTTTTGGGTCCCAGTTCACCATTCGTACTCCTCTGTAAATCAGCCCTTTATCGTATAAATCACAAAAGACTTTCAGCACTGATTTTGAGCGAATTTCATCCATTGTGAATGCAGTCCTGTCCCAGTCGCAGGAGCAGCCCAATTTTTTAAGTTGTTCAAGGATAATTCCGCCGTGTTTGTGTGTCCACTCCCAAGCATGTTTAAGAAACTCTTCGCGGGAGAGGTCGCTTTTTTTGACGCCTTCTTGTGCCAATTTATTAACTACTTTGGCTTCGGTGGCAATTGAGGCATGGTCAGTTCCCGGCACCCAGCAGGCATTTTTTCCTTGCATTCTTGCCCTGCGTACAAGCACGTCCTGAATGGTATTGTTGAGCATGTGTCCCATGTGCAAAACACCGGTAACATTGGGAGGCGGAATAACAACAGTATAAGGCTTTTGTGCATTAGGCTGAGAATGAAAAAGTTTATTTTCAAGCCAATATTTATACCATTTTTCCTCGATTTTATGCGGTTCGTATTTTGATGATATTTCCATTATATTCCTTTATTCTTTGGGCTTTCCGTTAGACAAAAATTCCATTGTTTCGTTAGATTTTGCTTTTTTATTGTAAAATTCTACCGAATAATAAGGTTTTTGACCGGGTTGATAAATTATACTGCCTTCATTTACAGTCGATTTGGGATAATTATTTTCAATATATGTCCGAATGGAAGAAGGTATACTTTCAATTTTTGCCAATTTAATAACTGTTTCTTTCCACTCTGCATTTTGGGTATAAGTAACAGTATTTTCGCCTTTTGCATCAGTGAAAGTGGCTACATAATTTTGCTCCTCATCGTACATCCAATCTGCATCTTTGGCACGTGGATAGCGAGATTTGAGCAATGAATCAAAAACTGTTTTTACAGAATCTTCCCATACAACAGATTTGGGGCGATAGGCAGGCTTAATCTCTTCTTTTTGTTCAACTTCCTCACTTTGTTCAACCACTTTGTAAGGGTCATCTACTTTGAGAAATTTTCCATCTCGTGTAAACCACACTGTCGCATGAGGCTGATTGACACCATTTCTTTGAATAACAATCTGATACACACTACCTTCCTGCTCAAATTCGTCATATTCATCATAATCTATTTGTTTGTAAATATAATCGGGATAATTTTTGGCGACCCATCTTTGAATGGCGGCAGGCAGTTCATCTTCTCTCAATTTTGTAGGATAAATTTCCATAGAACGCGAATTTTCAAACGCTTTTTCTATTTTTTTATCTTCCTGTTCTTCTTTTTTTGCATTTTTAGTGTTTTTTGTTGTCTCGTTTGTTTGTTCTGTGCGAATAACTTTCCCTGTTTTGTCTAAATAAACACGCGTAATTTGTTTATTTTTAATGTTTTGTTGTTCATAAATAGTAACTATGAACTGGTCATTTTTATCACTCCGCGTCTCTCTTTGCAGACTTTCCAATTTAAAATTAGGAAAAAACTCATTCACACTCTTTGCCTGCGAAGACATAAAACGCTCATTAGGCAATTTTTCCAATGTTCTTTTCCAAACGCCCATAGTATCCAAATCAATCACAGACGCAACATCCCTTAACGAGCAACTGATTCTGTAAATCCCGTCCGATTTAACAAATTCCCATTGCTGTTCGGTGGCAGAAGAGAACTTCTTTTTAAACATTTTCATCACATTTTCAGGGATTTGGTCTTCCCTTAAATATGTTTTTGTCGCCACAGAAGTGTCGTTTTTTTTAGATTTTTGTGCTTGTACAAAACCTACACAAACCGTTGTCAGTAACACCAACAAAATCAATTTTCTCAAATTTATTCCTGTCTTAATCATTATATTACGAATTTTAAATACAATTTAATTATTATGTTATAACGTTTATTGAGATATTTTATTGTATATTGAATGCAAAAAAAATCTACATTTACATTTTTTTAATTTTATTTTTTAATTGAAGGAAAAGTGTATCTTTGTATTTTTAAAATATTTTTGTAGTATTAATTAAATAAACTGTAAATTTCATGAATAAAGGAATTGTAAAAAGTATGTTTTTAGTCGTTTGCATGTTATGGACGGCTGTGTGGGCGCAAGATGTGAATGCGCCGATTAACAATGACCCCAACGTTAAAATTGGGAAATTAGAAAATGGAATGACCTATTATATTCGGGCAAACAAAAAGCCTGAGAAAAAGGTGGAATTTCGTTTGGCAGTAAATGCAGGCTCTATGCAGGAGAATGATGACCAGCAAGGATTAGCGCATTTTACTGAACACATGGGTTTTAACGGCATCAAAGGCTATCCGGGCAATGCGGTTGTAAGTGAATTGCAAAAAATTGGCGTCTCTTTTGGGGCTGATTTAAACGCATACACTTCTTTTGACCAGACTGTTTATATGATACAGTTGCCGTCAGATGACCCTAAATATCTCAATCTTGGCTTTGACATTCTCTATGGCTGGGCAGCCGGCATGTTGATGGATGACAAAGAAATTGACAAAGAAAGAGGTGTCATTATCGAAGAATGGCGAATGCGATTGGGAGCCAACGACAGAATGCAGCGGAAATATTACCCTGTTTTGATGAACAATTCCCGCTATGCAGAGCGGATGCCGATTGGGAAAGTTGAACTGTTGAAAACTTTTAAACCGCAAGTATTAAAAGATTTTTACAAAGATTGGTATCGCCCTGATTTACAAGCAATTATAATTGTTGGCGACATTGATGTAAATGCTACTGAAGCCAAAATTAAAGAAATGATGAGTGGTATTCAAATGCCTGCTAATCCGCGTAAAAAAGAAATTTATCCCATTCCTATGCGTACCGAGCCGGCGGTCGTTATTTGCACCGATAAAGAAGCCCCCGCAACAGTGTTGTTTTCTTACAAGTTGTTCCCTAATTTCAAAATTGAGAAAGTAGGCGATTATAAGACCGAATTTACGCATCAATTGTACAATACGATGTTTGATGCTCGTTTTTCTGAAATATCACAAAATCCTGATTGTCCGTTTATTGGAGCATCAGAAGGCTATGGAGATTTTATAGGCGTGTTGGATGCGTATGGTTTTCAGATAGTTTGCAAAGAAAATCGCACCGAAGACGCACTCAAAAGAGTGATACAAGAAGAACATAGAGTGAAAAAATATGGCTTTTTGGAGTCGGAACTCAAGCGTGCCAAAGAAGTGTTAATGGAAAGATACAAACGGGCTGAAAAAGAAGTAGATAAGACCGAATCTGCTACATTTACATGGCAATATATCAGCCATTATTTAGAAGGCGACCCCATTCCGGGTGCCAAAAGATTAGCCAAATTTGCCGAAAAATTTGTGGCAGAAATTACACTTGAAGAAGTAAACGCTTTGGCAGAGGTTTGGTTAAAAGAAAATAATGCTGTTGTAGTGTTGCAAATCCCTGAAAAAGAAGGAATTAAAGTGCCTACCGAAGACGGATTGCTCAAAATTATGACCGACCCTCAATTAGCCAACGTTGAACCTTATGTTGATGATTATAAAGAAACTGATTTTGTTGACCCTGATAAAATTACAGCCGGAAAAATAGTTTCTGAAAGGAATTTGGACGAAATTGGTGCCAAAGAATTGATGCTCTCTAACGGTGTAAAAGTGATTTTGAAAAAGACCGAATTTAAGAATGACGAAATTGTAATGAGTGCCCGTAGCAAAGGCGGTTACAGTCTCTATCCGCCCGAAGATATTGTGTCGGCTCAATTTGCCAATGAATTTGTAGATAACGGCGGTATTGCGGACATGGACGTCAATTCGTTACACAAAAAAATGCAAGGAAAACGCTATGGTTTAATGCCTTACATTTATACTTTGGGGGAATCGTTTGACGGGTCTGCATCACCCGACGATTTGGAAACCTATTTTCAATATTTGCATGCTTATTTTACCAATATCAGAATAGATACAAGTGCATACAAAGTGGTAATGGATCAAATGCTTACGCAGATAAAAATGATTGCACAAATGCCAATGTATAAAATGCTTGCCAAATTGATGGACGTAAGTACGCAAAAAAATCCTTACGCATCCAATATTTTGACAATGGGCGAGGAGGGCATCAAAAAAGCCGACTTTAACCGAGCAGTGCAGATATTTAGGGAGCGGTTTGCTAATCCTGCCGATTTTGTGTTCACTTTTGTAGGCAATTTTGATGAAACTTTGATGCGTCAATATTTGGAAAAATATGTAGCCTCTTTGCCTACACAACGCGGTCAAAATGAATTCTATAGGGATGCTGTTTTGGCGGATATGTTCCCCACAACACAACAAAGTGAAACAATCATTTCAGGTACGGAAGACCAAAGTTGGGTTGGCATTGCGTTTTCACACCAATATCCTTATTCAAACGCTAATAACATGATAGCCACACAAATAGGAGACGCAATTGATATTGAATTATTAGAATTGATACGCGAAAAAATGGGAGGTGTTTATTCGCCTATCGTTCAAGCAGATTTTGAGAGACATCCCAAAGCCGAATGGGCTCTTATGATTGCCTACGCTTGTGCCCCCAAAAAAGTAGAAAAAATTACCGCTGCAGCATTGAAGTTTTTGAAAAATTTCCAAAAAACAGGACCTAAACCCGAAACTTTGGAAAAAGTTAAAAAACAACTCATCAACAGCAACCTTACGCGTTTAGAATCAAATAATTTTTGGAAAAATTATATTTCTGGTAAATATTTTGAGGACGAGCAAGCAGAACTCAACTTAATCAATTCATACGAAGCAAGAGTGAACGCCGTTACAATGGATGACATTAAGAAGTTTTTACAAGAAAATTTTGACCCCAATCATTACGTAAGAGTAACATTGTTACCCGAAAACGTAAAGAAAAAGAAATAATAATTTTGTGTGGTGATTATTTAATCAAAAGGACGGCTTTGCCGTCCTTTTTAATTAAACATCAAAAAAAAATTATATGCAATTATCGGAACGAATTACGGCTTTTGTACGACTTGGAGAAGAATTGAAAAGCAAGAAAATCAATGATTTACAAAAAATAATTCAAAATGAACATTTGTACAATCCTTGGTTTATTACTCCTTTTGTGCAGACATCTATTGACAATATCAGTCTTTGGTTAGAGAAAGAAACGTTGGAAAATTTTCTTAAAAAATATTATTATTTAATTGAAAATAAGAAGATTATACAAAATATAGGGATTGTTATGGCGGGTAATATTCCTTTGGTAGGGTTTCATGATTTTTTGTGTGTTTTGTTGGCTGGCGAGAAAGCAATTTGCAAATTATCTTCTGATGACAAGCGACTTTTGCCTGCCATTGTTGCCATTTTGCTGCAAATTGAGCCACGTTTTTCTTCGCAAATTCATTTTGTTGAGCAAAAAATATCTTCTGTTGACAAAATAATTGCCACAGGTTCGGATGTAACTATGAGCATGATGGCGACCTATTTTGCCAACATTCCCACTCTTTTGCGAGGACATAGAAATTCAATTGCGGTTTTAGACGGCAACGAAAATGATACACAATTGTCGGCATTGACAGATGCTTTGTTTTTGTATTTTGGCATGGGCTGCAGAAGTGTTTCAAAAATTTATATTCCGCACGGATATGATTTTAAGAGATTGTTTCAATCAATTGATAATCAATATAAAACAATACTTTCTCAACATCATAAATATTTGAATAATTTAGAATATCAAAAAGTAGTTCATTTGATTGACAATCAAGTGTTTTTAGACCAAGGTGTCAGCATTTTCAAGGAGGATGAGAAATTACATTCGCCTTTGAGTGTGGTGCATTACCAGTTTTATGGAAACAAAAAAGACTTGTACGAACAATTGTCGGCACAAAAAGACAAAATTCAATGTATGTGTAGCAATGTGATGCCTTATAGCGAATTTATTGCGTTCGAAAATGCACAGCAACCATGTTTGTATGAGTTTGCTAATGAGATAGATACGCTGCATTTTATTCTCAATAAGGAGTGATTTTTTTATCTCTCATTCATCGGTTTTGTACGCTAAAACAGGCTAAAAAAATTTATTTTATTGATTATCAATACATTACGCATTTATTTTCATTTATTTTCTTCGAAAAAGCATTTTATATCAAAAAAAAGTGTATCTTTGCATTTTACTTAAATTTTCCATAAGACGCCCAGGTGGCGGAATTGGTAGACGCGTTGGTCTCAAACACCAATGGGGTAATTCCCGTACCGGTTCGACTCCGGTCCTGGGCACAAAACAGTCTGATATTATTATATATGTTTATATCAGGCTGTTTTGCTTTTTATGCAATGCCCTTTATATTGTAAATAAAGTGTTAAATCGTCTATCCAAAGTCCATTTTCAATGGCTATCCTTTTTAATTCTTGTTGGAAAGCAAACTTCGACCACCTCCGCTCAGTTTGAGATTGTTCTCCCAAATTTTCCGCGATTCCTCCTCTGTAGGCGGAGTTGATCGTTTCACGGATTCGCTGTTCTGTTTTGCCCTCATCCAATAATCTCTGTTCGTTATTGTCTCCCATTGGAAATCTGTCACCCATTCGGGTCTTTCGTTGTTTTTACCTATTATTTCCTGTAACTTCTGCTCTGCATTCTTATTAACCTGACATCTAAATAACCTTTTAAAGAAATTAAATATCTTTTGCCACCATTTTAAATTAGCCTCATTCTCTACCTGTATAAAATTCTGATCCGAAATCATTCAATATAACACTTCAAAGCAGGGAATTGCAGGCTTGCCCCGCAAGCCTCTGTCTGAACTTTGATTTTGAATGATTTTAATGATTTGTGTGATTATTTAAAATCCTGCCAAGTTTGATATGACTTCCAACCTGACAGGCAATGCCAACGATTACATTACCATTGCGAGCAACGGAAATATGGTGAATACTGCGCTCAATCAAACAACCGTGCCGTATTATATTGTTGGCAATAAAAACATTAACAAGACGCTAACTATCAACGAAGGCGTTACAATCT
>JAISTU010000224.1 GCA_031272415.1 Bacteroidales bacterium
TTGAGTATCTGTTTGAGTGTTTTCTGCACTCACGTCTGTATATGCTTCAGGATGTTCTATTTTATCTATCCTATCTTCATAACTGTCATTTTGAGCAACAACGGTAAATATGGGGATAAAAACAGCATATTCATTCCCCATCTGAAGTTCAATAGTCGCCTCCATCCCATACGGTTTTAACAACTTGTCAATATCTGCTTTTATTGCTTCTGCTGTCGCTTTGTCTACACGTGCTTCCTCATAATTCGCAAAACTCGCAACATTAGGTAATGAGGGTAAATTTGAAGCAAATGAAATCGGAACCCTCCTGGTAACCCCATCGTATATTCTCCCTATTTTATATCCATGCTTTAATTGGGAGAGTTGGAATGCTAACCCGTCATAAGAAACACTTGCTGTTTCATACAATTTAAATCCCTGCGGGAAAAACCGATTCATTGTTTGCATAATTTCTTTTACTTGTGCTCCCGAAACACCGTACAATCCCCCCATTGCCTCATAAATTCCGGGTTCTTTTTCTTTAAATGCTAAAAATGCTGGGTAATTCTTACCATTATACGTTTTGTATGTTATATTATCATTTGCTACAAAAAATCCTAATTTCCCATTCTCATCAACAAGAATGGCATAATCAAAACCATTTAGACTAAACGATTCTACAATTTTAGCATTTTCATAACCCTTAATATTGTTAAATGATTCTGCTGCTCCTAATGTTGTTGCATTTTGGTCGGCTATAGGAGTGGCACCCGCAGGGATAAGGCTCTTTATTATTTCTTGAAAGGTTAGTTCTGAGTAATGTCTTCCATAGGTCTTTGAGGATCTTTCGTTTCGTCCCACAGTCTCTTGTGAACTATGTTCGGAAAGTCCTTTAGTTGGTCTTCCCTCACTCGGTAACAACACCGAGGCATTTCCAATTGTATTTTGGGAGTGGGAGGAGGGGGAGGGGGAGTTACCCATATTATGTATGTTCGCATCTCCTTGTTTTCCTTCTTGTTTTCCTTCTTGTTTTCCTTCTTGTCCTTGTTCATTTTCTATATTGTTTTTATTATTATTAACGTTATTATTATTTGTTTTATTGTTTGTTTCAATATTTTTTGCTTTACCCTCTAATAATTGCTCTGGCGACTTTTTTGTCCGTTCATAATCTATTTCTCTTTTTCATTTATTAGAGTATCTATTATATTAACGTTTACTGTTTTTTTATCTATTTTACAAAAATACACATTTTTTTCAATTCACTAAAAACTTCTCTATCCAATTGCCAATTTTGATAAAATAGATTCCTTTTGCTAAATGTGAAACATCAATTATTATTTCGGATTGTTGATTGACGCTTGTTGATTGTTGAACACGCCCTAATATGTCTATAATTTCCACATTTTCAACATCTTTTAGTTGCACATTTTTAATTTTTAATTGCGAAGTTGCGGGATTAGGATAGAGTTGAATTTTATTTTGTTCTGTGTTTAGAATGTTGGATGGCTGTTGTGGCAATGTAAAAGTAAGTATTTTCCCATAAATTGTGTCATCTAATACATTGATTGCAAATGCTTTATATCTATATTTCATTCCTTCTTGCAAATTATTTAAGAGGAAAGAAAAATTGGTTGCAAGCGGAGCATTAACAAACGTATAATCGCTGTCTGACAAGGCTTTATATGCAAATCCGACCTCCGAGAGTGCATAATCTCCCGCATCTACTTTGCCATTGAGCACCGCAGAGGTGTAGGAAATATTGTCCGCCGCCAAAGTAACAACTGAAACGGTCTTTGTCAAAGAATAAGTGGAATAATAATAAACCGTTGAATCAAACAAAGACCAATCCGACAATAAAGTATCTAATTGTAATTGATTGCTACTCAATGTTTTATAAAAATATTTATAGGTATTTGGGGTCAATATTTCATCTGCTAAATCATTGGTTTGGGTAGTGATTTTTTTCAACTTTTTCTCCCATTGAGTGCCGTTCCAAATGTAGGATTCATTTAAAATTTCTATTAGATTGGGGTCATAATCGAAAATTGTGCTATCTTTGGGCTGCCATTGTTGGTTTATCCACTGATAATTTATCAACAAAATCGGTTTTTTATCTGCATTATAGATGCGTGTGTATTTGGTAGAGCCGACCAATTGTCCCCCTGATGCGGTATATAACTCAAGGTATATCAAGTTGTTATTGCTGTCGTAATCTTCAATTCTTTTAGAAGTGATGAGCCATTGCGTGCCATCCCATTGATAATATTCGAGCGAAATTTGAACCCCATTAGAGTCATACTCCATCAACCTTTGAGTCGAAAATACCCATTCGTCATTTTCCCAATGTTCAAATATCACCTTGATTTTCAATCCTTTATCATTATAATAATGATGACCTCTTTCCTCAGGGACAAGTCCGTCGCCATCATCTTCATAAACAATTGTTAGAGTGTCCAAGCCGTCCGCTGCGTGTTGCATAACAACTTTTTCAAGCGTATCCCATTGATTTTGAGTTGCATCTATGGCTGCAAGTTCCAAATATTCAATCCAAAATGAATTTTCATCATATATTCGGCTCTCTTTGTAATTTATAACCCATTGATTATCAATCCAATATGACAATATATAGTCGCGTGGTTCTTTCTTTGGAGTGAAGGTAAATTCTGTTTTATAATTTTTTTGCCAATCGGATCCGTTCCAATTAAAAAAAATGCAAGTGTAACAAGAATCTATTGTCCCGTCTGCATAACCTGAGTACGAAGACTCGCGTTTGAGTACTCCTTGCCATGCATCACTTGTCCATTGGTATTGCTCATATAACAACTCCTGTCCCCAAAAATCGTAAGCCATTGTAACTTTAACAGAAGCCTCCCATTGCATTCCGTTTGGAACATAATTGATAGATTCTGTGATATTTCCGTTAATGTCATACGAATATTCGGATTTTGCAGAAAAAGGTGTCCATTGATTGCTTTGCCAAAGGTATCTTTCTTCTGAAAGTTTATTACCGTCATTATCAAACAAATACATAATTTTTATATACTCAACCCATTGAGAACCACTGCGTTGATAGGTCGTAATTTTGGTTTGGTAGCCGTTTTCGTCATATTCATATTCCGTTTTGGAACTGCCTTTCCATGTTCCTATCATATCTTTTTGGTAGGTTTCCGTACCCGCATGTTCGCCTTTATTGTTATACAAAAACACCTCTTTTGTCTCTGCCGTAACAATACTGTCCAAAGCCTGCAAAATAGATTTATGCTGCTTTACGGACTTGCATTTTTCACCCTTTGGAGGCGTCACAATAGAAATATTATCTTTCTTAATCTGCTCAAATACAGACTGTTTCGATTTCCATTGCATTGAAAATAAACTATCTGCAACATTTTGTGCATTTAAACTTACATTGAGGCAAATCATCATCACCCCCATCGTGCATATAACTAACTTCTTGCTCATAATCAAATAATTGAATGTTATTAAAAATACAAAATTACACTTTTTTTTCAATTAAAAATTAAAAGCCTCTTAAATCCTCATAAGTGGGACTTTTTGTCGGTTGTTGTAGGGAGTGAATGTGCCCGAAATTCATATCAAAAAAAAATATTTACTATTTACACAATAAATTTGCCATAAAGCCGTTGTTTTATTTTAAACAAAATTTATAAAAATAGACAGAAAAATGTTGAATTTAAGAAGAATATTGATAATAGCAGGCGTTTTTGTATGCCTTGCAGGTAGAAGTTATGGACAAGATACTGCGTTGCGGATTGCCTCGATAAGTTGGTATGAATACAAAGCCTCGCAAGACGAGGATGGTCAAATACAGAAAGGTGCTCAAACTCAACACATTGTAGTTCATTACAGTCCACAAGGAAAAATGACAGACTCTGCCGTTTTTAACGAAAGTGGTACAAAAATTAAACAATTTACATTTGTGCATGACCCCGAAGGCAATTTGCTGGAAAAAACTTTTTACAATCAAAAAGCCGAAATTATCAACAGGGCTATCTATCATTACAATCAGCAGATGCGTCCGCTGTCTTATCAAGTAGTGGGCGATTCGGGCAAAGTGCTTGAAAAACAAGTATATACGTACATGCCTGACAATAGTTATGAGGTGAGACGCTATTTAAAAGGAAATTTAGCAGATACTTATATATATGCTTGTGATTCAGACGATTATAAATATCCTCTCAAAGTGAGCAAAAAAACCGACAGCATAAGATTTGTGCAAAAAACATATCAATATGATGCAAAAAAAAGAATTACCACCGAAAAAGGTTTTTCTTCCGATGGTCAAATTGATTATTGGTATGATTATCAATACAATGAAAATAACAAAATAGAAAATAAACTATCCTATAACCGCAGTGGCGAACTCTCCCGAAAATATACATTTGTTTATGATAATCAAGGAAATATGACAGAAGAGTTTTGGTATGCAAAAGATGATTATCTGATTTACAAACAAAATTATTCCTACAAATATGACGAACACCAAAACTGGATGCTCAAATTGTATTACGAAGGAATAAAACCGGTTCTCAAACGCATGACCGAAAAAACAGTCAATTATTACGAGAATTAAAACATCTGATAGTCAATAGTTTACGTCTTTTTACTTTCTCTGATTGGCAATATAATTCCCCACAAATAAAAGACATATCACCTTTTATTTGCAGGGAAAAATTAATAAAAATACCAATAAAAATTTCAATCAGAAAGGTAAATTGTCATCGCTTTCTGCCAAAAATGGATTTTCAGGCGCATCAGTCGGCAATGGTGGCGACGAAGGTGGTGGTGCAATCGGAGGAGCAGATGCAGTAGGCATTGTCCCGCCGGCACTCAAGCCTGCAAGAGTATCAATTTTCCATGCCCTTGCTGTGGTGTACCATTTCCCCATATATTCTCGCGATTCAAGTGCAAATGAGACATTTACAAGACTGCCTTCTCCGTACAATTTATCCAAACTATCTGCTTTTTCGCTCCAAACAGTAAAACAAACCTTTTTAGGATACTGCTCTTCTACCGTTTCGATGACAAAATCGCGTTTAGACCAATTGCCATTAGCACTTGTGCCGGTCTGAAGTTCCAAAATTTTGACTATTTTTCCTTTAATTTCCAAAGCCATTTTGAACGCAATTCAAAAGTTACAAATTGTTTTACTGTACAGGTACTTGTTCAACAGGCACTTCTTCGGCAGGTAAATTCGTTGTTTGTTGCATAGGCATAGGATTATTAAGTACGCCTTTTGCTGCCTTACTGCCTTGTGTTTCAGTAGTCCCCGATGTTGGTGATTTCATTAAAAAACTGGAAACAAAACACAAAACAACAATCGAAATTGCCAATCCCCACGTTGCTTTTTCCAAAAAATCTGCTGTCTTTCTAACGCCCATAATTTGGCTTGCACCTCCAAATGTAGACGACAAACCGCCTCCTTTGGAATTTTGCATCAATACGGCTAATCCCATCAATATTGCCGCTATCACTATTATTACTAATAAAATCGAATATAACATATATCTAAACTTATTTATTTTTTTCTTTTAATTCTTTTAATTCATTGATAATGTTGGCAAATTTTGCACTCTTTTGAGGATATTTTGCCCCCAATGCTTGATAAATTTTTATGGCTTTATCATAATCTTTTTGAGAGACATAAATCTCTGCTAATGTTTCACTTACAACATTACTTTTTTGAGAGAGACTATTTTTTCGGATGTCAGAAGGGTTAATTTTGGGATATTCTGTATCCGAAATAGTTGAAATGGTAGGTGGATTTTTGGTAAATTTTTCCACTAAATCATCCAAAGTAACTGTTTGAGCATCTTTTTTTGTGATTTTTTTTGTGATTGGAGTTTTTTCTTTTTGAATTTCATTAAGTCGTTGCTGAACTATTGCCATTTTTGCGTCTGTTGTGTCGGCAGGAGTTATTTTTTCGACTGTTTTTTTCTCCTCAACAGTTACTGTTTGCGGTATATCTTTTTTCTCTTTTTTTTCTTTAACTGTTTGATTTTCAGAAACATACGCTTCTTTTGGAGCAGTTTCAAAAACACCATTAAGCAACATTTTTGCCAATAACTCCCTTTTGGGGTGCAAAATTGCTAAACGTGTGGGCAAAATTTCCTTATTTTGCAGCGAAAAAAACAAATGTCCGAGCATAAAGTAAGGATATTTTTCCCTCAAATCACCAAAATCTGCATTTTTATTTATTTTTGCAGGATTATTAAGATATTCCCTATATATTTCTGTATTCATTTCTACAATTTGATATACTGTTTTACAAAGATACACTTTTTCGTCAATTAAAAATTAAAAATTAAAAATTAACCGATTGTAGAGGCAAGGCATACCTTACCCGAAATTTCCCAATTTTAGGACGTTTGTATCCCAAAATGCAAAAAAAACTCTTAATCTTCACCTTTTTTAGCAAAGGAAAATGAAATTTCCACATTTTCCATTGCTATGTATTTATCCCATTTTGTTTGAGAATTTCTTCAATTGTAGTTATCGGAATGTCTGTCAAAGCATGAATTTCTTCGATAGATTGTAACTTTTGCCACATTTTTAGGACAATTTCGGCTCTTCCTTTTGCTTCACCTTTCTTTTCACCCTCAACCAAACCTTCTACTCTTCCTTCTGCTCTTCCTTCTTCTAAAGCCTCTCTTCGGGTTTCGTTTTGGAGGGTTTTTTCGGTTGAAATGGC
>JAISTU010000005.1 GCA_031272415.1 Bacteroidales bacterium
TGATTGCCTGTGCCGAATTTACGCGATAGCCAACAGAAATTATCATATCGAGGTTGTAAAATTTCACCTCTTGCGTTTGTGTTTTTCCCTCAATAGCACCGTGTTGAGTGGTATGTGCAAAAAATGCACAAGCCACTTTTTCTTCCAATTCGCCGTCGGCAAAAATATTTTTGATATGTCGGGCAATACCGCTACGGTCGATGCCGTAAAGCAATGCCATCACTTTTTCTGTTGCCCACAAATCGCCGTTTTGGAAGGCAATTTCAACCGTGTCGCCACCTTGCTCGCTCACGAAGGCAAGAAACTGAATGGTGCTGTTTTTTATACTTAACTGTTTCATTTACTTATGACTTTTAACCTTTTGTAATTAAAATACAAAATTACACAAATTCTTCAATTAAAAATTAAAAGCCCCCTAAATCTCCTCAAGGAGGGCTTTTTGACAGTTATTGTAGTTGCTGTTTTTTCTTTAACATTTTTTCTCTCAAAATGCAAAAAAAAAACATCAATAAAAAACATCAATACATAATATTACTAATAAATTTGCGTTATTTAAAAAATAAATTTTCAATGTATGACAGCACAAATTAAAGAACGGTTATTTTTTAATGGCAAAGAATATGGGATGGCAACAGAACCTTTGCATGACTATTTGGAACAAAACAAAAATATTTTTATACCGGATGCGGATTGTACAGCCTGTTGGAGAGGCTACATAGGTACATGGACAATAAAGGAAGACAATAAACTGTATTTAACTAAACTTCATTTATTCGGAGAAAAAGATGGAGTAGATTTTGAAGGAGTTCATGCTTTTACTGTTTCTCGTGGATTGTCAAGAACTGTGGAGCAAAGAAAAACTTTAATGGATAGGCTATTCCCGAATCAAAACGAAGTATTTGCAGAATGGTTTTCAGGAGAAATAAGAGTTCCTTATGGCAAAATGCTTGATTATGTTCATGGTGGGTATCTTTCCCTTTATGAAAAAGATATGATACTTTTTTTCGTAAAAGGAGTTCTGATTGGACAATGCGAAGTTGACAATAATAAAACATATCAAAAAATATTACGAGAAAGGGTAGAAAAACAAAAAAAAGAAGACGCAGAAAGGAAAACAAGAAAAAATGAGGAAAAGAGAGAAAACATTATGGAACAAATTGCGTTTTTTGCGATAACCTTACCTTTTTTGGCGGGATTTTGCATAGGGGTATATTCTCTACTAAAATGGGATACTTTTTGGAAATATATTATATTAACACCATTTGTTGTTGGGGTGTTACTTTGCATTTTTCTTATCATAAAGAATAAATTAAAAAAATAAATAAATTTTAGTTATGGATTTATTGGAGGCGGGGCGTTTTTTGCCACTGATGGAGGATTTTTATTCATTGCAAGGCGAGGGATTTCATACCGGAAAAGCAGCCTATTTTTTGCGAATTGGAGGCTGCGATGTGGGGTGCAATTTTTGCGACATTAAAGAGTCGTGGAACAAAGATACACATCCATTAACAGCCGTAACAGATATTGTTCAGCGAGTGTTGGAGTCGGGGGCAAAAACGGTGGTCGTTACCGGTGGCGAACCTTGTTTGTATAATTTAGAATATCTATGTATTTTATTGAAACAGAGAGAGTTAGAAGTTTCTATTGAGACATCCGGTTCTGAAAAATTATCAGGCAATTGGGATTGGATTTGTTTTTCACCTAAAAAAAACACACAGATTGAAGAAAAATTTTATCAAATTGCTAATGAATTGAAAGTGATTATACAAAATGAGTCCGATTTTTTTTGGGCGGAAGAAAATGCACAAAAAGTTCATCAAAAATGCCTGCTTTATTTGCAACCTGAATGGAGTTGCAAAAATGTCATTACTCCATTGATTGTCAATTACATACTTCAAAATCCAAAGTGGCGACTTTCATTACAAACACATAAATATATACATATTCCTTAAAATCATGCCAGAAAATACACAAAAATCATTTATCACTTATCAAGCCTCAGCGGGGGCGGGGAAAACTTACAATTTAGCCAAAGAATTTATCAGAATTTGCCTATTGCATTATCCTAAAAACGTTTATAAAAATATTTTGGCAATCACTTTCACCAACAAAGCAGTGGAGGAGATGAAAGAGCGAATTCTACGTTTTTTAAATGAATTAGCCAACAAAAAAAATAACATTTTGCTTCAACAATTGACAGATATTGCAGACGAGGATGAAATTAGCCGAAGATGTGGGGATATTTTATCCCGTATTTTACACAATTACAGCGACTTATCTGTTTGTACGATAGATAGTTTGTTCCAAAAATTGGCACAAAGTTTTGCCGTTGATTTGCATATTCCGCTTGACCACCGCTTAGAGTTGGACAGTTCAACAATTTTGCAAATGGTGGTCGATAACCTACTTGCACAATTGGGATATGATAACTTATTGACAGAGAGAGTATTAAACTTTTCTTTCTACAAAATGGAGGAGGAAAAAAGTTGGAATATTGAACGCGAACTCAAAGCAATAGGCAAACAACTTCACAGCGAAGAAGCCATTGAGCATCTTAAACATCTTAAAAACATTGATTTACAACAATTTACACAAATAATTGCTCAAATTTTTGCACAAAAAGAGCAATATAAAAATAATATTCAACAAACGGCTCAAGAAGCATGTAATATCATCAAAAACAATGGAATAGAGTATGAAGATTTTTTTCGCGGAAAAAAAGGAGGAATAGGCTGTTGGTTTGAAAAAATATCGAAAGAAAATTTCTCTAATTTAGAGAGCAATACTTATGTCTTAAAAGCCATCAATGAAAACTTTTGGTATTCAAATAGTTGCAAAAAAAAGGCAGAAATTGATGCAATTTCTCATATTTTAGAAGAAAAATATGCAATTATACAAAAAAATATAGAGCCTTATTGTCTGTTTTCAGCCATTTTAAAAAATATTCATTCTGTTGCATTGTTAAATGAGATGAGCAAAATTGCGGAAGATATTAAGCAGAGAGACAAAATTGTTCATATTTCGGAAGCCACTATGAGAATTGCAGAATTTGTTGAAACAGAATACATTCCATTCATTTATGAGCGCATTGGAGAACGATATAAATATATTTTTATAGATGAGTTTCAGGACACGTCCACCTTGCAGTGGCACAATTTGTTACCCTTTGTAACAGAGGTACTTTCGAGTGCGATAGATGAGAATAATACAGGAAAAACGCTCATTTTTGGCGACGCAAAACAGGCTATTTACCGATTTAGAGGCGGCAACGTGCAACAATTTATCAATTTGCCACATATCACTGATAATCAAGACAATAGCATCTTAAAAGAAAGAGAACAAAAATTGATAGAAAATTATGATAATATACTGTTAGACAATAACTTCCGTTCAAAATCAGAAATAATCAATTTTAATAATCAATTTTTTAAACAATTTATCCCTGGTTTTGCAAAAAATATTTATGCCAATTGTGAGCAAAAAGATAATCCTAAAAATACAGGAGGCGGTGTCAGTTTGACATTTTATGAAGGAAATAAAGGTCAAAAGCCGACTCAAAAAGATTACAAAAATTTATACAAAAATTTATACAAATTAGAAGTAAAATCCATTATTGAGCAACTTTTACAGCAAAATTATGATTATCAAGATATTACAATTTTAATGAGAAGCAACAATCACATTCGTGAATTGGCAGAATTTTTGCTCGAAAATGGCATACCTGTTATTTCTAATGACTCATTGTTGTTAGATAAAAACTTGAAAATCATATTTTTACTGTCTTGTTTGGAATATTTAGAGTCCTCATTAAATCCGATTGCCCGCTATGTGATAATTGATTTTGTGATGAAGCAAAAAGAACTTCCACAAGAGCAACAGTATGAGTTAGTTATAAAAAGCAATGCAGATTTTTTGCAGTTTATACAACAACATTATCCGTTTTATCCGCAAAAAATGCTTTTTGGCAATTTGTATTCGCAAGTGGAGCATTTGCTGCAAATTTTTCAACTCAACGAGCCTGCTGACCCCTTTGTTTTGTCGTTTTTAGAAATTATTTCTTCATTTATGCAAAAAAATGAGGTGCAAAATCGTTCATTTTTGGATTTTTGGGAGGAGGGAAAGGATAAATTTTCCATCAGTAGTCCCAAAGGAAGCAATGCAGTAACGATTATGAGCATTCATAAATCCAAAGGACTTGAATTTCCGGTGGTTATTTATCCTTGCCCAAAAGATTATAATAATCATTCCGTTGAAAAATGGGTCAATTTGGAGAACAAAGTAGAAGGAATAAATTATATGTACTTGAATATCAATCTATTAAAACAAACCTCTTTTGCACATATTGCAGAAAAAGAAAAGCAAGAAAAAGACTTAGATGAACTCAATGCCAATTATGTCGCTTTCACCAGAGCAAAAGAAAGACTGTATTGTATTGCCTGCAAAGGCGGTGAACTCGGAGATAATTTAAACAGTTTTTTTAAAAATCAACCTTCTGCAAAATGTACAGAAAACATTGAAAATCAAACTATTACATATTCATTAGGCGCCTTTGAAAACAAAAAATCATCTCCTTTCTCTGAAATCAACTCAATCCCCATAACACACTTTACCTCCACCGATATACGCTCAAAAATCCATGTAGATTTATCCCAAAGTGAAGAGATTCAATTAAAATTGAGGTTGAATTGAGAGTGAATTTTTTTCATTGTCTGAAGTTTGATTTTTGTATGATTGTTTTGATTTGTGTGAAATCATAGTAATCATGTTAACCATTCCAAATCACAGTTCAGACAAGAGGATTGGGGGCAAGCCCGTAATGACGGTGGAGGGAGGAGTACAGTTTTTAGAACATTTTGGTGCGAAAATGCAAAAAAAATAATTCTCCATTCTCAATTCTCCATTCTCAATTGCTCTTCATCCTTTGCACAAAATTTTAAGTTCTTCGGGATAAAGGCACAATTTTGAGCAATGGCGAGTAGTTCCGGGTTGGTTTCTGATGCAATGAATTGTAAATCAGGGCGTAAGAGTGCCAATAAGAATGCGAATTCACCCTCTCCGCAGTGAGGGAGGTAATAAGTACCATCGGTCGGCAATGACGCAATATGCTTTTCTATTAAGGCAGTTTGACGTAAATTTTTCAAACATGAAGAATATGTTTCTTTACCTTTGTAAAGGTAATTTTCTTTTACTAATTGCTTGATGTTGTGCATATTACAGGATGACAAATACAATTTTTGAAATTCTGCTGCAAAATAATGGCGAATTAATTTTGTTGTATGAAAACAAGTAATATTTTGTCGAAATTGTGTGTTTTGAGGCGTAATTCGGGGCAAAATGTGCAAAATCACTTCCCCAGACCGCAAAATATGGTCATTTTTGGGAAAAACTGTGCCTGTTCCTTGTACAATAATGGGTAAAATGTCCAAATTGAGTGTATTGGCGACTTCAAAAGCCCCTTTGTGAAAGCGCAGAATATCACCGTTTTGCGAGCGGGTCCCTTCGGGGAATATCAGCACCGAACAGCCGTCTGCAATTGATTTTTTGAATTGATACATAGTGTTTTCCAAATTTTTATGGATGGAAAAATAACCCGCCAAACGGACAATGCCCCGATAAAAAACAAATTTTTGTGCCCACTCGTTGGTCAGACAAGTGATTTTGGGATTTAAAGCCAAAAGATACAACAAATCCAAGTCCGATTGATGATTGGCAACAATGATAGCAGGTTTATTAAAGTCCTCATTAACAGTGTTTTGCAATTTGTATTTCACCTGTGGCATCATTTTTACAAAAAATCTGAAAAGGTGGCAAATTATTTTTCTGAAAAGCAATCTGTTTTTGGAATATTTTGCACCTCCTAATAGCATGAAAATCAATCCAATAATTGACAATATCAAACTGCCTGTTACAAAAATTATAAAAGCGAATGCCGTTTTTGTTAAACTCCAAAGAGTGAGCGGGCGTTGCCGATTTTTGCCATTTTTTTGCGTTAAAAACTTGAAAATTAAGGGCGGAAAAATGTATGCCATTAGCACCACCACGAGCATTCCGATAATGGTTACTTGTGCCAAAGAACGCATGGCAGGATGTTGTGCAAAAATCAGTATTCCGATGCCGATAAACATAATCAGGGCTGACAAAATGACCGAATTTTTGAACTGTGGCAACATTTTTCTCCCCAATCGGTGTTCATACATCAGTCCTTCGGTAACAAAAATGGTGTAATCGTCCCCTTGCCCGAAAATAAATGTGGCTAATATAATGCTGATAATGTTGAACTTAAGCCCTACAATGTTCATAATTCCCAAAATCCAAATCCAACCGACCAACATGGGTACAAATGCCAAAAGTGCCAATTCGAGACGCCCAAAAGAAAACAACAAAAACAAGAAAACAATCCCGCCACAGATAAACAATACATAGTTAAAATCGTCAGAAAGTGCATTGACCATCCTTTCTATAATTGATTGATTATCAAATAAATAAACAGAATTGGAAATGTCGGATAATTTTTCTTTCACGGCAGGAAGATGTTTTTTGGAAATTTCTAATTGTGTGAATATAAGCGTTTTATCTTTTGTTTGCAAAATATAATTATCGCTTAAATTTTCTCGCAATGGAGAAAAAAATGACAATGGTTGAATCTCATATTGCTTTGATAATAAACATTTTAGACTGTCGAAGGCATGAGGTTGATAGCCGCATTTTTGCATAATTGCATTAAATTGTTCTAAAAACGGCTTTTTTCTGTCTCTCCAAAAGTTATTCCATTGTTCAATTTTTTCTTTTTGCAAAGCAGGAGTTGGCAAAAAGATACCAATTCCTGACTGTTTTTTGACTAATTGATTGTCTTTGAGTTGATTAACTTGTGAAAAAACTTCTTTGTATACCGACAATGCATCCTCTAAATTTTTCCCCTCACTGATACAATAAAGTGTGGTGGCGGTAGTGTCTTTTTTAGAGATAAGTTGTTCAAATTCAGATTGTTGCTCTTTGGTTATAAAATTTATTTTGTGCATATCGGTCTCAAAAGATGTTTTTGTACTGAAAAATGCTAAAACAATGGTAATCAATAAAATAGCAACAACAAGGGATTTATTTTGTTCGGGTGAAAAATGAGATAATTTTTCAAATGCCAAATGGTGGTCGTGTGGAGATGTTTTATGTTTTTTTCCTATCAAATGCGGCAAAAACAGCAACACGAACAAAATGCTCCCTACCAATAGCAAAGCCGAAAACAAGCCCAACGTTTTCATGGCATTTGAGGAGATAAAAAGCAAACTCAAAAAAGCCCCCACAGTGGTAATATTGCCGATAAGAAGCGGATTGACAATTTCACTCAACAGTTGCCTTTTATCTGTAACATGTTGATAATGAGAGAGAAAATGCAAAGGATAATTGACCGCAATGCCAAAAATGATAGACACAATGCCCACCGCAATAACAGAAACCGTATCCGAAAACGCTGATATACAGCCTATTGCAACCAAAAATCCAAAACCAATACTTGCCACAATGAGCAAAAGAGTTTTGATATTTCTAAAAAACCATATTAACAAACTCAAAATCAACAACATAGATATTGCCACCGCCCACAAACTATCTTTTTTTATCTGTTCGGCATTCGTAATCGAAACCATACATTGCCCAAAAGCAGTGATTTTGACTTGATTTTGAAATTGCTTTTCCGTTCTATCAATTGATGTTTGTATATTGTTGATTAGTAGTTTATTATGATTTGTTTCTGCAACAGATTCGAAAGCGGTCAATATCAAAATATATTCCCCAGAAACGGGGTTATAAAGATAGCCATCTTGCATGGAATATTGCTCATTTAATTGTAACACAGACAGTTGTGAAAAGATAGAATTGGAAAAATGCAATGGGTCTGTCAAAACTATCTCTTTGATGTATTCGGGAGCAGGTGAAAAAAGCAATTCTTGATTGTTAATCAATTGATTTTCAATGTTTTGAGCAGTTAATAAAGTATCCATTCTTTGATAATCTTTTTCTGTCAAAAAATAGGGTATATTGGAGAGCAAAAAGTGCGTAAGAGTCGCAATTTGTTCATATTCAGTCTTATAGAACAGTCGTTTGATGTATTTGTTGCTGTCATTTTTGAGCAAATCATTTGCCATAGTTTCAACAGCAGATTTAAGTATCTCATTATCAGCAGATAATGTGTCTTTTAGATGCACTCTGATAACGATATTGTTTTCACTTCCAAGCAATTGATAAAAGTCGTTAATTTGTTGATTTTCTTTATTTTGTGGCAAAAAATCAGAAATATCTTCTACCCAATTGATATGCAATGCAAAACCTACGCAAACAACCACAATGGCTGCCAATAGCCCCCACATTGCCCATAAATGACATCGAAAAAAATTATATATATTGATAATGAACCTCTTAAGCATCTAATTTATAAATTTACACTGATTCTCTTTGCAAATTTTTATAACGCCAAATCCGTGGAAATATTGCATTTAGTGTGTAGAGTATAGAGTGTAGATATTTGATTATCATTTGTTTATGTAGGGGTAAGGCATTCCTTACCCAAAAATCCCCCTAAAATTTTATTAATTTCCCTCCTTCAAAAAAAACTTGATTTTTCTTGATTTTTTTCTCCTTGACAATCAATAAATTAACTAACAAAACAACTTTTTTTTTTTAATTTTTAATTTTTAATCAAAAAAATTGTGTAATTTTGCATTTATTATATATTATAAATAAAACAGTTCTATTATTAATTAAACAAAAGTAAATTATTTTGTATGAAAAAGTATTGTAAGATTACGAAATGGATTGCATTGTTCTGTTTGTTGCTCTTAGGCGACACAGGATTTGCACAAGAAGTCAAAGTACATATTTTTCTCAAAGACGGAACAGAAAGCGAGGTTTTGGCGACAACGCTCTCTTTTTCAGATGGATATGTACAGTTTTCTCATCCGGCGGCGACAAATGCCCCCGTTGAAATTAGCACTATCCGCAAACTTGTCTTTGAGGAGTGGATAACAGAGGATGTATCTGATTATAAAAATGAGCAGATAATCCTTTATCCTAATCCTGTGCAGGATGTTATTCGATTGTCGGGCGTGGAAAATGCAACTTTTAGCATTTATTCAGCCGATGGAAAATTGCTCCAAGCGGGAGACTATTTTTCCGGCGAGACTATTGATGTCAGCGTTTTGCCAAAAGGATTTTATTTAATAAAAATTAACAAATCAATTCTAAAATTTATTAAGTTATGAAAAAGTATACATTTATAGTAATGGCATTTTTATGCCCGATTTTGTTGTTTTCTCAACAGAAAATTATTGTGCATCAAGGTACAAATGTATTGTTAGACACCAATGTAGCAAAATTACAGGGCATTTCGTTTGAAAATCATTCTTCGGTTTTCAATTTTAACGATGGCAGTTCTCACTCTATTTTGTTGTCGGACATTGACAGTTTAACTTTTTCGGGCGATATGGATACAACACAAAAAGTTCATATCACTTATGCTCAAAATCAAGTAACAGTTGTTAATCCTTATGAAAATCAAGGTGTTAGCATTACTGTCAATGGTTCTGCGGTTTCTATTGCCACCACTGCGGGCATTTCAGATATTGAATATCTGATTGACGGCACTTCTGACGATGGCTCTTTGACAATGTCGAGCGACCTTGCGGCAATATTTATCCTTGATAACCTTTCATTAACAAACACCGCCGGTGCCGCCATTGAAATAACAAGCACTACAACCACAATTATCAAATTGGTGGGGGATAATATCCTTTCGGACGGCAATGGCAGCAGCAAAAATGCTCCCTTAGTGAGCAAGGGTGTTTTCACTTTCGGAGGCAATGGCAATTTGCAAATAACAGGGGTGAAAAAGCATGGTATTTCGAGTAGCAAAGCCATTTATGTGGCAAACGGTAATTTCACTATTACGGCAGCCTCTGACGGTTTTCACTCCGAAGGTTTTAAGGCTTACGGCGGCTGTTCACTCAATATTACGGCAACAGGAGACGCCATTGATGCAGGCGGTGAAGCCATTGAAATCGGCAATTCAACGATTGTTATCAATTCCTCCGCCAACGACGTAAAAGGTATTAAAACAGATGATGATTTAATTATTGACAACAATGCCGCTATCACAATGACTATTTCCGGCAACCAATCAAAAGGATTGAGCAGCAAAAAAGATATTCTTATTCGCAGTGGAGATATTGATATAACTTGTTCAGGGGCAGCGGTGTTGGAAACATCAGGCAAAGGCAAAGACCCTTCCTATTGCACAGCCGTTAAAGCCGATAACCTTATTCATGTTACCGGTGGCAATATTCATATCACAAGTACGGCTACTTCGGACGGCGGAAAAGGCTTTTCATGCGATGGAAATATTATTATTGAAGCAGGAACAATTGCCATTACAACTGCCGGCAATGGAGCGGTTTATATCAATGCCGACAGCATAAAAGATTCATATACAGCCACTTGTATTAAGGCAGACGGTCATATTCAACTTTTAGGCGGTAACATTACTTGCAGCAGTTCGGGCAGCGGAGGCAAATGTATTTCGGCTGATAGCACAATCATTATCGGCAACATTGGGGCTGATAATAATGTATTGCATATTACGGCTGGCACATCCGGCGAGCGGTTTTTAGTCTCCGGTAATACAGGAGGCGGCGGTCCCGGCGGTGGTGGCGGTGCGGGTGATAATTCGGATTATGCCAATCCCAAAGCCATCAAATCGGAAGGCAACATGACAATCAACAGTGGCGTTATCCGCATTACAAATACACAAACTACCGAAGGCGGCGAAGGTTTGGAAAGTAAAAATGTATTGACCATTAACGGCGGCGATATTGAAATTCATACTTATGACGACTGCATCAATGCGGCAACCAATATAACCATTGCTGGGGGCTATGTTTATTGTGTAGCAACAGGTAATGATGCTATTGACGCCAATGGAACGCTCACCGTTTCGGGCGGTTTTACGGTCGCAACAGGGGCACGCGGGGCAGAAGGCGGTTTTGATAATGATAACTTTACTTTTACTGTTGCCGGCGGTATTCTCATTGGTGCGGGCGGTTCTACAAGCAATCCCACCATGAACGCAAGCACACAACGCTCTATCCGCTACACAGGCTCGGAAAACAGTGCTATCTGCATCAAAAAAACATCAGGTGAAACGGTATTGCTATACACTATACCTACACTTGCAGGCAGCAGCGGTGGTCCCGGCGGAGGCGGCGGTCAGGGCAGTGGTAAATCAGTCGTTTTGCTCTTTTCAGACCCCAATTTGACCACAGGTAATTACACTTTGCAATATGGCGGTACTATTTCAGGCGGCACAACCGTCAATGGTTACAATACAGGCGGCACCTATTCGGGTGGCTCAACAAAGAATTTTACCATTAGTTCCATGCTGACAACAGTGCAATAAAGTGAAAAATGGAGTACGTGAGTTGAAGGTGTAGCAATTTTAAATTTACACTTTTGACAAAACTCTACTGTATTTGTTTTAAATAAATTTTTTGATTATGTAAAGGCGGTGCTTGCACCGCCTTTACCATTTTTTGTCTTTTTTTTTATCCGTAAATTCCTTTTGCCAAAAATGCAAGTAAGTTTTAGTAAAAAGTTAAGTAAGTTTTATGAAAAGTTGAATAAGTTTTATGAAAAGTTAAGTAAGTTTTATGAAAACGGTGAGGATATTTTTTTATGTAGAGACGCGGCATGCCACGTCTCTACATTGTACCCTTAATTTTTAATTGAAAAGAAAAGGTTAGCAGGCTTGGAATTTCCCGCTAACCCTGTCGTTAAAGAGAGTTAAACTTTAACAACTGAAATTTAGAAATTTAAAAATTCAATAATAACTTACGGCTTCATCACAATAATATATCACAGGAAACGTCCTCTCGTTTAAGTGATATTTGCCCTCACAAACCGTCCATTGGAAATTGGGAACCATATCCACATTGGCGGAGGAAAGTACAACACCAACAATGGCATGCCTTGCGTCTTCGGAATGTGAATTTGCCCACAAAAAAGGCTTAACTGCTTGATAATCAAGCAGTTTTTTTTTGGGGGGGGGGGTAACTCGCTGATAATCAAGCAATTAGAGAGGTTATAACCTCCTCCCGGTATCCCGCATTGCCCTTTTAAAAACTTGTAAACCAATGATTTACAAATCATTCTAATATTCTTAATATCTGTCATCTTTTCTTCTTTGTCTTTACTTAATAAAATTACCATTCAAAAAAATTGCCTTGGCAACATCGCCAAGTGTTTTACAAAGATACACAAAAAATCAATACAAATTTTTTTTTGACCCCATTTTAAGCGAAACTTTTAATCTTAGGTGCAAATATGCAAAAAAATTAAGCCCATTTTTTCAATGTGGAGAGTGTAGTGTGTAAAGCGTAAATAATTGATTATCAATCGTTTGAACAGTAATTTTAGAGTTATTTTTTTGATTTGTGTAATTTTTTAGCACCGTTTTTTTTGCAACAGCGTCATCCTCCAATATTATCCTTTCTTAACACTCTCATTGTTTAAACAAGCATATAAAAATAGAGCGACTGCAAGCAGTCGCTCATTGCTAATATTTTAACCTTCAAAATCTTATTAAATGAAAAACAATTTTTCCAAATTTAGAAAAACAATTTTTAGACGCTAATTCCTTTTGTGTTTATCGCGTTTATTAGCGTGAGGGGGACGGCGATTGGAATGAGAGTCGTTTGCATTTTCATCGGGGGCTTTATAACCGGGCAATAATGCTCTGCGAGAAAGCCTTAATTTGCCATTGCGCGGGTCAGTCCCTACTACTTTGACTTCCAATTCGTCTCCTACTTTCAAAACATCTTCCACATTTTCAACACGTTTATTGTCAATTTCCGAAACATGCAAAAGGGCTTCTTTGCCGTACATAATTTCTACAAATGCACCGAATGCGACAATACTTTTGACTTTTCCGTGATAAACTTCGCCAATTACGGGGTCAGTTGTAATGCCTGTAATTCTGCGTACTGCTTCTTCAATGCTTGTTTTGTCGGGGGATGCAATCTCAACAATACCAAATTCGCCATCTTCGGTGATGGTAATTATGGTATTGGTGTCTTTTTGCATTTCTTGAATAACCTTACCGCCTTGCCCAATAACCGCTCCGATAGTGTCTTTGGGTATCATCATCTTGAAAATGCGAGGTACAAAATCTTTATAATCTTCTCT
This sequence comes from Bacteroidales bacterium, assembly GCA_031272415.1. Classification (GTDB taxonomy): domain Bacteria; phylum Bacteroidota; class Bacteroidia; order Bacteroidales; family WCHB1-69; genus JAISTU01. The sequence continues at coordinate 13,225 of JAISTU010000005.1, forward strand.
CGGTTGCGCAATAGTTTCGGTTAATTTGCCTAAAATATGCAATCTTCCTCTGCGGGCTTGTTCTAAGGCTTCTGTTAGAACCTCATACGAAAGTCCTTCTACTTTTATATCCATTTGACAAGCAGTAATCCCATCGGCTGTTCCGCAAACTTTAAAGTCCATATCTCCAAGGTGATCCTCATCTCCCAATATATCGGATAAAATAGCATATTTACCTGATTGTGAATCACTTATCATCCCCATTGCTATGCCTGAAACAGGCTTTTTAATCTTAACACCTGCATCCATTAAAGCCATTGTACCTGCACAAACTGTTGCCATTGATGAAGACCCATTGGATTCCAAAATATCAGACACCAAACGAATGGTGTAAGGATTGTCCTCACCTTCAGGTAAAATAGGTTTTAATGCACGCAATGCCAAATTTCCATGACCGATTTCACGCCTGCCTGTACTACGAATAGGTTTTACTTCACCCGTTGCAAATGGCGGAAAATTATAATGCAACAAAAAGTTGTTAGTGCCTTCAATAATCGCACCGTCAATGATTTGCTCATCTAATTTTGTGCCTAATGTACAAGTGGTCAGCGACTGTGTTTCACCGCGTGTGAATATTGCCGAGCCATGCACGGAAGGTAAATAATCCACTTCACACCAAATAGGACGTATTTCGTCTAATTTCCTGCCGTCCAATCGTGTCCGTGTATCCAAAACCACATTTCGCACTGCCTCCCATTCCACTTCATGGTAATAACGTTTTACTAACGGCTCTTTGTCTTCCCTTTCTTCTTCGGGAATGGTTTCCAGAAATTCTTCTACAATCTGTTCAAAAGCATCCGTGCGCTCTTGTTTTGTTGTAGCACGACTGGCAACAGCAACAATTTTGTCGTAAGTTTCTTTGCGAACTCTTTCTCGCAGTTCTTCATCATTGTTTTCATGGCAATATTGGCGTTTATTTTGTGCTTTTTCTATTTCACTTGCCAAATCTAACTGTGCTTGACATTGAATTTTTATCGCCTCATGTGCTTTTTTCAATGCCTCAACCATATCGGCTTCAGAAACTTCTTTCATCTCGCCTTCTACCATCATAATGTTGTCCATAGAGGCGGCTACAATGATGTCTATATCAGCATTTTCCAATATATCAACGGAGGGATTAACCACAAATTCACCATCAATTCGTGCTACTCTTACCTCTGAAATAGGTCCATGAAACGGTATATCCGAAACTGTCAATGCGGCAGAGGCTGCCAAACCTGCCAATGCATCCGGTAGTTCGTTTTTATCGCCCGAAATTAAGGTTACCAATACCTGTGTTTCTGCATGATAATCCTCTGGAAATAAAGGTCTTAATGCTCTATCTACCAAGCGGGCTATTAATATTTCATAAGTAGATGGTCTTGCCTCTCTTTTGAAAAATCCTCCCGGAAAACGCCCTACTGATGCATATTTTTCCTGATATTCCACCGAAAGGGGCATAAAATCTACATTCTCATCTGCCTCTTTTTTACTGCATACTGTTGCCAAAAGCATAGTGTTGCCCATGCGAACTACTACTGCTCCGTCTGCTTGTTTGGCTAATTTACCGGTTTCGAGTGTAATCTCTTTCCCGTTGCCAACGTCTATCTTCTTCGATACTATCATAAAATATTCTTCTAATTTTTTATCTTTTTTTACCAAAAATACAAAAAAAAGGCAAAAAATGCCTCTTATAATTGCTTAATTTAGGTAAAATTACTTTCTTAAATTTAACTTTTTAATAATCTCTCTATATCTCTCAATATCAATCCTTTTGAGATAATCCAAAAGTTTACGTCTTTTACCTACCAAACGTACTAATGACCGCTCCGTAACCAAATCTTTATGGTTCTTTTTGCGATGCTCCGTCAAATGTTGAATACGAAATGTAAACAAGGCTACTTGTCCTTCTATCGAGCCTGTATCAAATTCTGATTTACCGTATTCTTTAAAAATATTTTTCTTTACTTCAGGTGTTAAATACATATCTGATTTTTTATTCTATTTTATTCTAAAAATTTATACCAAATGCAAAGATAGCATTTTTTACAATACAAATGTAAAATTTTCAAAAAAAAGCAGTTTTTTATTTTTCCCAAAAAAACGCTAAATACACAAAAAATCAACCAAAATTCCTCAAAAAAGACCCAAAAACCCCAAAATTTTCCATTTTTTTCCATAAAAAATCACAAAAAAAAGAAAAATTTTTTTTTTAATTGAGAATGGAAAATTGCGAATTGTTTTTTGAAAATGGATGTAAAAATTGATACTCAATAGATATACACAGTAGAGACGTTGCGTGCAACGTCTTTTTATATTATAAATGCTTGATTATCAATATTTTATTATTTCTATTTTATCCGATTTTATAACGTTTTTATCCCCAAAATGCAAAAAAAATCTACACTCTTCACTCTACACTCTACACTCTGAAAAAAACGTTTTTAATTTTTAATTGAAAAAATTGTGTATCTTTGTAAGATTATTTTCAACTAATTGATTACAATTGTGAAAAACGATATAAATTCGGTAAGAGAAGAAAATTTGGAAATCTATGCAGCACGAGAACACAATCTTAAAAATATCAATTTGACTATTCCAAGATATAAGATGGTGGTTATCACGGGTTTATCCGGTTCGGGTAAGTCTTCGCTTGCATTTGATACGATTTATGCGGAGGGACAAAGACGTTATATGGAAACGTTTACTTCTTATGCAAGAAGGTTTACGGGAGACATGAAACGTCCTGATGTTGATAAGATTACGGGACTTTCGCCTGTAATTTCTATTGAACAAAAAACCGTTCATCCCAATCCGCGTTCAACCGTCGGTACTATAACGGAGGTGTATGATTTTTTACGACTTTTGTTTGCGCGGGCGGCAACGGCTTATTCGTATATTACCAACGAACCGATGGTGAAATATACTGAAAATCAAATCATTGACTTAATTTTAAAAAAACATCACCAGCAATCTGTATTGCTTTTGGCGCCGGTAGTCAAAGCCCGAAAAGGACATTATAGAGAACTTTTTGAACAAATTCGCAGATGGGGATTTTTGGAAGTGCGAATTGACGGAAAATTGCAAGGCATGTCGTTAAGAATGCAAGTCGATAGATATAAAACGCATGATATTGAGATAGTTATAGATAAATTAAACCTTACTGCTCAATCCAAAAAGCGGCTCACAAGTTCTGTCCGTACAGCCATGCGTTATGGCAGCGGTAACCTAATGGTTTTAGACACCGCAACGGGTACTATCAGCAATTACAGTAAATATCTAATGTGTTCAAAAACAGGCATTTCCTACCCGGAGCCGGAGCCAAATACATTTTCGTTCAATTCTCCTTACGGCTATTGTCCGCATTGCAATGGATTGGGGCAAGTTTCGGAGGTAGATATGGCTGTTTTGATACCGGATGCCTCCAAATCTATCAAAGATGGCGGTTTGCTTGCCATTGGGGACTATAAATCGGCATGGATTTTTCACCAAATTGATGCCATTTGCGAAAAACATGGCACAAGTATTGACACACCGATAGAAGATTTACCGCAAGAAGTTCTCAATGCTATCCTTTACGGCAGTCAAGAGTCATTGCCACTTAAAAATTCTACCACAGGAACGGTTTCGCATTTCAATGGTTTTGAGGGAGTTATCAATTTCATTATCAACAATGCCGAAGATGCACCTGCAAGCGTTCGCAAATGGGCATCGCATTTTATGCACACAAAGGCTTGTCCGCAATGCAATGGAGGTCGTTTGAAAAAAGAAGCACTTTATTTCCGCATTGGAGATAAAAATATTGTGGATTTGGCAAATATGGACATCAAAGAATTATGGACTTGGTTTCAAACAGCAGATAAGTATATGTCTGATAGACAGAAAGTTATATCTTCTGAAATTGTGCGTGAAATTACAACTCGATTGGGATTTATGCTCGAATTGGGTATAGATTATTTGACTTTGCACAGAAGTTCAAAAACACTCTCCGGCGGTGAGGCACAAAGGATACGCTTGGCAACACAAATCGGCTCCAAATTGGTCAATGTGTTGTACATTTTAGACGAGCCGAGTATAGGGTTGCATCAAAGAGATAATCATAAGTTAATCAATTCATTACATCGATTGCGAGATATGGGAAATTCTATTTTGGTGGTCGAGCATGATTATGACACCATGCGGGCGGCAGACCATATCATAGATATAGGACCCGGTGCGGGCATACATGGCGGCTGGGTCGTGGCACAAGGTGATTTTGAAAAAGTATGCCACTCCAACTCCCTGACGGCGGGCTATCTATCCGGAAATAAACAAATTGAAGTCCCTTCTAAACGGCGTAAAGGAAGCGAAAAAGCATTAGTCCTTTGTGGTGCAAAAGGAAATAATTTAAAAAATGTTACCGTCAATTTTCCTTTGGGTAAATTGATATGTATAACAGGCGTTTCGGGCAGCGGAAAATCTTCATTAGTCAATGGAACGCTTTATCCGATTTTAAATAAACATGTATATCGCTCTGAAAATCAAATACTTCCGTATGAAAATATAACAGGTTTGGAATACATTGATAAAGTGATAGAAATCAATCAACAGCCTATCGGACGGACACCCCGCTCCAATCCGGCAACTTACATTGGTATTTTTGACGAAATTCGTAAATTGTACTCCTCTTTGCCGGAGGCTAAACTCCGGAATTACAAACAAGGACGATTTTCATTTAACGTAACAGGCGGACGCTGCGAGACTTGCAAAGGTGCTGGCGTCAAAACAATAGAAATGGGATTTTTGCCCGAAGTGTATGTACATTGCGAAACTTGTAACGGAAAACGCTACAACAGAGAGACTTTGGAGGTTAGATACAAAGGAAAATCTATCAATGATGTGCTGGAAATGACTTTTGATGAAGCCATTCCATTCTTTGAAGCCATTCCTGTTATGCGACAAAAATTGAAAACAGTACAAGAAGTCGGACTGGGATATTTGCATTTAGGGCAAAGTTCGACCACGCTTTCGGGCGGTGAGGCACAAAGAATTAAATTGTCCGCCGAACTGGGAAAAATTGATACCGGAAAAACAGTCTACATACTCGACGAGCCTACAACAGGATTGCATTTTGAAGATATTCGGATATTGCTCAATATACTTAATCGTTTAGTAGACAAAGGTAATACGGTTTTGGTGATAGAGCATAATATGGATGTCATCAAAGTGGCAGACCATATTATTGATTTAGGACCCGAAGGAGGCTCCGAAGGCGGTTATATTGTCGCCGAAGGTACCCCAGAAGAAATTGCCAAAAATACCCAAAGTTATACAGGACAATTTTTGAAAGAATACGTATAAGATTCAATGAAAAACCGTTTTTTCAGAGTGCAGAGTGTAGAGTGTAGAGTGTAGATTATTTTTTTACATTGTCTGAACTTTGATTTTGAATGATTTTAATGATTTATGTGATTATCTAAAATCATAATTCTAAAATCATGCTAATCATA
>JAISTU010000023.1 GCA_031272415.1 Bacteroidales bacterium
GGTGATTGTCAATGTGTCATCATTATAAGTAATTGTATAATTGCTGCCCGCCGAAAGTGTTCCCTGATTGATAGCATAAGTGCCAACATTTTCACCGACAACTCTTATCAATGCTCCTATAAAATTGTCGCCCGCAATTAAGGCAGGATTAACAGTGTAAGTCAAAGTCGGGTCGTTGTCGCCGTAAGTTTTTGTTTTGGCATCGGCAGTTACAGTGATTGCTTTTGTGGTGATTTCCCAGTCAAATGAAGTATTTGTCAAATAATAATTTGCACCTCCTGCGCTTACCAATACTGTTGCCGTAAAGTTGCCTGCGTTGGTTTGAGTGGTAGAAATTGCCAAAACAACATTGTTTCCTCCGACATCAACAAATTTTGCACTTGGTTTGTGTGCGCTGCCGTCATATACAAAAGTTGTATCACTCCAAACAACCGCCACAGTATCCTGCACTACGGTAAGTGTGAGTCGAGTAGTGCTATCGCAGCCAAAAGTATTATTATCTGTGCGGGTAAATATATGAATACCAACATTTTCCGTGCCTGTTGTGGTGAAATTATTTGCAGAATAAATAGTGCCATAAACTACTGTGCTTATTATCTCTACCGTATCTACAAAAGCGAGAACGTGCAGTTTCAGTGTAGTTATGCTGTCGCAGTGTAGCAAATCATTTATCGCAATCGTATCAACCACAATCGTATCCCCTACTGCAAGATTTGATAGTGTAAAGCCGTTTTTGTTGTAATTTGCCCTCTCTTGATAGCATATAGTATCTGTGATTTCTACGTCAATATTTGTTTTTACAAAAATATTCTGACTTAATGTATTTGCCACGCAACCATTATTATCCGTCAAAGAATTGATTACAAACGGATTATTACCTGCAAGCGTGGCTACAATTGCGGTATCGTTACGCTGTACGGTTATCGTGTTTGTTGAACCATTAAAACCATAATTTACCGTAAATGGTGCCGTTCCTGTAAAATGCAAATGAACGCTGTCGTTGTGACAAACCGAAGTTTCGTCAATTGTTACAGACACTTGCGGACGAACAGTAAGCGTCAGTGTTACAATGCTGTCGCAACCGGTAATCATGCTCGTTAAGGTATCTTTGTAGGTACCGCTTGTAGCCAGGGTTTGACCGCCAAAAGAGTAGGTGTCCCCGTAACAGATGCTTGCACTGTAAGAATAAGTAGATTTTGCCAAAACGGTGAAGGTAAACGTCAAAGGTGGAGTATCACTTGTATGGTCAAAATCCCCAAAAGCACGTGTAGGCAATCGTACCATGGTTACGCCATATCCGCCACTGTGATAACAACTCCAGTCGGAAGAATAATTAGATGTCCAGAAGTAAGTACCCCCTCCCCCCAGTGTAGAAGAACCATTCGCGGACAAAGTATTATTTACGGTTGTTTTAGCACTGTTTAATGGTCCCCATTCGGATAGAGAGCCTAAAAACCAGTCGGTATAACCACCAAGCGTAAGTGTATCGCAGTATTTCAGTGGCGGGTATAAATTTATATCTTTTCCCGACGTGATAAAATCCAACATGTTTTGTCGCCCGCTTGTAGAAGAAAGCACGGGGTTTCCGGTATACGATTGACCCATGGGGTTTGGGTAGCCCGACGCGAGTTGTGTAAATGAAACAAACATTCCTTGTAGCCCGCCATTTGAAGGTGAAAATACCACACCTGTGGCTTCTCCGTTATAATAATATACATCTCCCGTGCTATATGGAAAAGGATTGTATATTTGCGGAGGAGCGCCACCACCGTCCGATAATTTTCTCACAATCAATCGATTAACCCCTGTCGTATTTACAGGCACCACCGTGTCGCTACCATATACGGTTATTGCTACTACGTTGCCTGAATTTAACTTGTATTCCAATGCAAAAGGTGCTGTACCTGTGAAATTCAAATGGATGCTGTCGCCCACACAAACCGAAGTTTCGGCAACGGAAACTGTTGGATTGATTTGAGCGGTCGCCGTCTGCATCGCTGCAATAACAAATAAAGCGATTGCTACGCCAAACGTGGCAATCATTGCTTTTAAAGATACCCTACTTTCGGGTTTCTCGTTTTTTTTAGTCCCTTTCCTGTATTTTCTCCGGACTGCCGACACCCGTTGTGCCGGATTACAATTATTTAACTTACTTAAAATATTCATCTTAACATGATTTTATTTAATTACTATTAATTTTTATTTATTATATTATTTATTTTCTTGACAATAAACATATTACGCATTATTTCCTCTCTAATACAAAGGCATAATACTATGTTGCTTTTAATTTTTAATTGATAATTTTTTGCTCCGTAACTTTTCCTCTGATGGGAGGTTGGTTGGGGCTTTGTAACCGCTTGATTATCAACATGTTGTGTATAATTTGCAACTGCTTGATAATCAGGCATTTGTGTACATGCTACAAAAAACTTACATGTAGCACCAAGCGTCTCGCCAAAACTTGTGCTATTGGGTAATGTTTCCAAAGCACGTTTGCAAGTGTTTACATTTACAAATGTATGAATAGTTTTTCTCATATTCCTGCCAAATTTTCTGCCAAATTTTAAAAATGAAATTTTATAAAAAAAATACCATTTGCAAAGATACACATTTTTTTTGATTAAAAGTTAATTTTTCCAAAAAAATTTTTACTTTTTTTTATCAAAAGTAGGTTAAAATATTGATAAAGAGGGGATTATGATTTTTTTATTTTTTTTCGATATTTTTTTTCTGAATTTTGATTTTCGTATTTTTTTTGATTTGTGTGAAATCATAGTAATTATGTGAATCATTAAAATCATAGGTCAGATAAGGGGATTGCGGGACGCGTCCGCAATGACGGTGCGGAAGTAGGCAAAGTTCAGACAGGAAATGTCCAATTTTAGAACAAATTTATCCCAAAATGCAAAAAAAAAAGTTGAGAATTGAGAATTGGGAATTGAGAATTGTTTTTCCCTTTACCCTGTTCCTTGTACCTTTCACCCTGCACCTTTTTTCGGGCAGGATGCCATTGCCTCTACAATCTTTTAATTTTTAATTACTACTGTCCAAATCATTGGTTTTGCCGATTTTGCAAACGCTCTGTTCTTTTGACGATTGAACAATATAAATGTACTGATTTGACGGTTCTGTTTTCATAACCTTCATATTTTTTGAATTAAAACTCTTGCAAAAATTTCTTTGCCGTTGATAAATGGTCGGTATTGTTTTTCCTGAACAATTTTGTAACCTTTTTCCAAAATTCCGCTCACAATTGGATAAACAGACACCGCAAACGGTTTTTTTACATTGCTCGGAATATAACAATTATCTACTAACAAGGTTTTAGAATCGTCATATTTTTTGTATTTTTCAGGTATTTCTTTTAACGGAACTATCTTTAGATTTTTATATTTTGGTCTGTTTTGTACGGGGAAATTTGTAAACCAATATCCTGATGCTTTTGCAAGTTGTTTTTTGGAATTATTATACCATAAAACTTCGTTATAGCCCGCCCAAACTTGTTTTTTTATAAAATATGGAATGTAGGCATCATTTTTTACATTGGTATGATTGGAAATAATTAAAAACTTTTTCCGGCTCCGAATCACAATTTTCCAATAGTCAGCCGCTCGCGAAAAAGGCGGATTAGTACAAACAATATCCGCTTCTTCATTTAATATTTTCAATGAAATCGGGTGGTCAAAACTGCCATTGTAATTTTTTGGAAATTCTTTATGTATATGCTCCCCGTCAGTTGTAACACTAATATAGGCAACATATCCTTGCACACCCTGATTGAAAATGTCCAATCCTCCGCCATAATGTGTGCAAATCAGTTTTTTCAAACCAAGTTTATTGAAATTGTGCATAAAAAATAACGCAAACGATGACGAATTTCTGTCATCTGTGTCATCAACCGCATCATCACAGTTGCAAAAAACCACTTTATTTTTCCATATTTCTTTATCATACATCGAAACTTCTTTTTCAATATCCTCGTATCTGGTATAAAATTCGTCATCTTTGGCTTTTTTTGCTTCATCCATTACATCTTTTGCGGTAATTCCTCGCTCTTTTAAAGACGGTGTTGTCTTTTTTACAACTTTTATTACCTTTTCTACTTTTGGTTCTTCTGTTTTTATAAAAATTTCTTTTACAAAAAGTTTGTGCGATTTTATAAAATTCACATAATCAGCGAATAAATCATTGTTGAAAAAATAAATTTCCCTGCTTTTTTGTTCACGAAATTTTGGAAATTCTGCTTTAATATCTTTTTCCACCGCCGTCATATCAGCAACTTCGCAAGTGAAAAGATAATTGTAAACATTATCTTTCGACTTGCCTGTTTGGTTGTTATAGTCGCTCAAACGCCGCTCCAAATCGTTGGTTTTGCCGATTTTGCAAACGCTCTGTTCTTTTGACGATTGAACAATATAAATGTACTGATTTGACGGTTCTGCTTTCATGTTTATTGCTATTTTAGGTCAATAAGTTATCAATTGCCATTACTTTGATTATCTACCAAATTCTCTTCCACCTCGACATAGTATGCAGGGATTTGATGTCCCCACCACAATTGCCGCGAAATACACCAATCTTTGATATTGGTCATCCAATGGCGATAAGTATTTTTAAACTTTTCAGGATAGAACTTAATTGTGTCATTTTCAACAACTTCCAAAGCAGGTTTTGCCAATTCATCCATTTTGAGAAACCATTGCATTGATAATTTTGGCTCAATAGGCACGTCCGTCCGTTCCGAAAAACCAACTTTGTTCGTATAGGCTTCTGTTTTTTCCATCAGACCTGCCGCTTCAAGGTCTTTTTCAATCTTTTTCCGGCATTCAAATCTGTCCATTCCTGCATACATTGCACCATTTTCATTAAGTGTGCCGTTGTCGTTAAAAATATCTATTGACGGTAAATTGTATTTTTCGCCAAGCATATAGTCATTTACATCATGGGCAGGTGTAACTTTGAGGCAGCCTGTACCAAATTCTACATCCACGTAATCGTCCTCAATAACAGGAATTTCGCGGTTAATGAGTGGCACAATAACGCGTTTGCCTTTCAACCACGCCGTTTTGGGGTCATTAGGATTGATACACATTGCCGTGTCGCCCATAATGGTTTCAGGTCTTGTGGTTGCTACTATTGCAAATTCATTACAGCGAGTTGCCTCTTCTTGTCTTTGTTTTTTTGCTTTTTGAGCAACTTTTTTCGCTATTTGTGCAATTTTTTCCAACTCTTCTGCCGAAAAATCGCTATCTAATTGATTTACAATCTCTTCTATATTCATAACTTTTCTTTTTTAATACCTGTAATGGTCTGCTTTATAAGGACCATCAATAGGAACGCCAATATAATCAGCCTGTTGCGGGGTTAATCGCGTCAATTTAACACCAATTTTTTCCAAATGTAGGCGAGCCACCTCCTCGTCCAAATGTTTTGGCAAACGATAAACATTGATTTCGTAATTATTTTTCCACAACTCAATTTGCGCAAGTGTCTGATTAGTAAACGAATTACTCATCACAAAAGACGGATGCCCTGTCGCACAACCCAAATTTACCAAACGTCCCTCCGCTAACAAAAAAATACTGTGCCCATCGGGGAAAATATACTCATCCACTTGCGGTTTAATGTTACGCTTGCGAATATTGGGATAATTTTCCAACTTTTCAACCTGAATTTCATTGTCAAAATGACCAATATTGCACACAATGGCTTGGTCTTTCATTTGAGCAATGTGTTCAATGGTAATCACATCACGGTTTCCTGTGGTGGTAACAAATATATTTCCTTCTTTTACAGCATCTTCCATTCGTGTAACTTCAAAACCTTCCATTGCCGCCTGCAGAGCGCAAATAGGGTCAATTTCCGTAATCAACACCCTCGCACCATAACTTCGCATTGAATGGGCACACCCTTTACCAACATCTCCATATCCCAAAACGACCACACATTTGCCTGCAATCATTACATCCGTTGCTCGCTTAATACCATCTGCCAAAGACTCCCTACAACCGTATAAATTATCAAATTTTGACTTTGTTACCGAGTCATTTACATTGATGGCAGGCACTAACAATTCACCTCTTTCCATCATTTGATACAAGCGATGTACGCCTGTTGTGGTCTCTTCCGAAACACCTTTCCATTGTGCCACAGTCCTGTGCCAACGTTGCGGGTCTTCTTGCAAAATTTGTTTTAATGTTTGCAAAATAACACTTTCTTCTTGCGAGGAAGGAGTGATATTTAAGATTTGAGGGTCGTTTTCTGCTGCAAATCCCTTGTGTATCAACAAAGTAGCGTCGCCACCATCATCAACTATCAACTGCGGACCTTCTCCGTTAGGAAATGCCAACGCTTGTGAGGTGCACCACCAATACTCCTCCAAAGTCTCGCCTTTCCATGCAAAAACAGGAATACCTTTTGCCGCAATAGCCGCCGCCGCATGGTCTTGGGTCGAAAAAATATTGCAACTTGCCCAACGCACATTGGCACCCAACTCCACCAAAGTCTCAATCAACACAGCCGTTTGAATGGTCATGTGTAAAGAGCCTGAAATTCTTACACCTTGTAACGGTTTTTCTTTGCCATATTTTTCGCGTACTGCCATCAAACCGGGCATTTCTTTTTCCGCAATTTCTATTTCTTTTCTTCCAAATTCTGCCAATGAAATATCAGCAATTTTATAATCTAACATGCTTTATTTACTAATTTTTTATTTTATATATTTTTTATCTTAATTACAAAGATACACCTTTTTATCAATTAAAAATTAAAAACCTTTTTTTTCAGAGTGTAGAGTATAGAGTGTAGATTTTTGCATTTTGGGATAAAATTGTCCTAAAAAAAGACAAAATACATGTAAAAAAGGCGGGAATTAACCCGCCTTGAACTTCTAATAAAGATTGTATTTTTTATTGTTTTACAAACTTCCCTCTCCAATTACCGATTTTGATAAAATACATCCCTTGTGATAAATGTGAAACGTCAAGAATGATTTCAGATTGTTGATTGACGATTGACGATTGTTGAACACGCCCCAAAACATCTATAATCTCCACAGTCTCACCATCTTTTAATTGATAATTTTTAATTTTTAATTGCGAAGAGGCGGGATTGGGATAGAGTTGCACATCATTCGCACTTACTTCCAAAATGTCATTATAAGGATAATCATCTCCGGCAATATGGAAACGAGTACGTCCATAAGGGAAAAACTGATCATCACACCACATAGCCCTCACAATATTGGGAACGGCATTCGTATCCCATCTCAACTCTATTGAGAGGTCAAATGGAAATTGATACTTTGTCGGAATAGTAATGCTTGTATCAAATCTGACAAGTGGTGAAATATCTTCACCTCTTAAGACAAGTATAATCCGAACCTCGCGATAATTAGCCATCGTATCATTTAGATAAAAGAAACTAACTGTGTCAATATATTGATTTTGAGCACGATGTATCATTGCCCATAATGTTTTGGTGTTGGTATCTAACGTAATTTCTTCAAAGTAAAAATGTCTTGCTTGCCATTGTTGTGCAGAAATTTGAGGCACAAACAAGCAACAAAACAACAGACTTACTCCAATATTTTTAATGATATTTTTCATAACAGTATTGAGTTTTAATTAGTTAATAATAATATTTTTGAAATCAACAACTTCACCATTACAAATCAGAATAACAGCATATTGTCCGGAAAGATAGCCTGTAATATCAATCGTAATATTATTTGTACCCACAGGCAATATATACTGATTGACTGTTCCTGCCATCAACGGAACTAACATTAAATATGCCGAATTAGCCTCATCAATTTTGTAACTTACATTCCACAAAGACCCCAACGATTGTGCACTCGTTGTTGTAATATACCAGAGCAGCAAACCCATGGTAAGCATTACTTTTGATGCTTTACTGATGGGCTTTCGCCAACTCCTTTCTTTCGTTAAATTGTCCATAACTCCGTTAATACTAAGATGCTCATGCATGGCATCTGTGTTGGCGGCTCGCAAATCATCTGCTACATGCCCGTAGGCGTCTCTGTTGCCTCTTTCATAACCGGCAACTTTAAAATGAAATCTATTCATATAACTTTTAATGTTTTAATTATACTTGGCACC
>JAISTU010000028.1 GCA_031272415.1 Bacteroidales bacterium
GCTACTAAGGGCTTTTATGTCTTATAAAAATCTTGAAAATCAAAAAAAATCATTCAAAATCACAGTTCAGACAATGCAAAAAAAAATCTCTACACTCTACACTCTTCACTCTACACTCTAAAAAAAGGCTTTTAATTTTTAATTGATAAAAAGGTGTATTTTTGTAATTTAATATATTTTTTAGATTTTATTGTATGAATAGCACAAAACTTTTATTTTCAATTATTTTTATTGGATGGATGGTGAATTTTAACGCAAATGCACAGCAAAAAGAGGTTTATACACCTGAATTGTTGTGGAAATTAGGAAGAGTGAGCGAAGTGTCTGTATCGCCGGACAAAACACAAATTTTGTTTGGGATTACTTATTACGATGTTGCTCAAAATAAAGGCAATAGGGATTTGTATGTGATGCCTTCGAGTGGCGGTGAAATTAAAAAAATTACGCAAACATCTGTCAGTGAATACAATGCCGTTTGGCGACCGGATGGCAAAAAAATTGGCTATATGGCTGAAACAGAAGGAGTTATGCAATTATGGGAAATGAATCCTGACGGCTCTCAATCTCAACAGATTACGCATTTAGAAGGCGGTATCGAAGGATTTAAATATGCTCCCACTATGGACAAAATTCTTTTTACAAAATTGGTAAAATTAGAGCAAAATACGCAAGATTTGTACCCCGATTTACCCAAAGCGGAGGCATTGATTACCGAAGATTTGATGTATCGGCATTGGAACGCATGGACGGATTACTCTTATTCTCACATCTTTGTGGCAAATTATCCATCTTTGCAGAACATGCACGACATCATGGAAGGCGAACATTGTGCATCGCCCATTCCCAATTACGGCGGCATGGAAGAGATAAATTTCAGCCCTGACGGTAAAAAAATTGCCTATACTTCTAAAAAGAAACACGGTAAAGAGTTCGCAATCAGCACAAATTCAGACATTTACATTTATGATATTGCTCAAAAAACGACCGTCAATATTTCTGCTCCCAATATGGGTTATGATGTTGAGCCGGTATTTAGCCCTGACGGAAATTTGCTTGCATGGGGCAGTATGGCAACCGAAGGGTTTGAGTCTGACCTTAAACGAATTGCTATCCACGATTTTCGCACAAAAGCAACAAAATATTACACAAGTAATGAATTTTGGGCGGAAAATGCTGATAATCTGGCGTTTTCACCCGATAGTAAAATACTTTATTTTATAAGCGGACTCAATGCAACTTATCAATTGTGTGCTTTGGACATTGCAAAAGAAAACATTATAGCCCTCACTTCCGGTGAGCATGATTATACAAGTTTTGCCGTTTGCGGGGACAATGCGCTTATCGGCATACGTGAATCTATGAAAGAGCCGGCGGATATTTACAGAGTTCCGTTTTTATTGCCCATAAGTTCCTCAATATCAGGCAATAGACCACAATTAAGATTGACCAATATTAACAAAGATTTGCTGTCTAATGTTGCTTCTATTGATGTGAAAACCAAATGGATAACGACTACTGACGGCAAAAAGATGTTAGTGTGGGTGATTTTGCCACCGAATTTTGATGCTAACAAAAAATATCCGGCAGTTTTGTATTGTCAGGGTGGTCCGCAATCGGCTGTAAG
The DNA here is from genome assembly GCA_031272415.1 of Bacteroidales bacterium. Classification (GTDB taxonomy): domain Bacteria; phylum Bacteroidota; class Bacteroidia; order Bacteroidales; family WCHB1-69; genus JAISTU01. The sequence goes on from JAISTU010000028.1 coordinate 1,625, forward strand.
TCAGTTCTTTTCTTATCGGTGGAATTTTCAAATGATGGCGGCACATGGGTATGTGATTGTCGCTCCCAATCGGCGTGGTTTGCCCACTTTTGGACGCCAATGGAACGACCAGATTAGCCTTGATTACGGCGGACAAAATATGAAAGATTACCTTTCCGCAATTGATACTATCGCCAAAGAGCCTTATGTAGATGAGACCAAAATCGGCTGTGTAGGAGCAAGTTATGGAGGTTTTTCGGTCTATTGGTTAGCGGGCAATCACAATAAAAGGTTCAAATGTTTTATTGCGCATTGCGGAATGTTTAATTTCAAAAGTTGGTATGCCACAACAGAAGAACTATTTTTTGCCAATCACGACATTGGCGGTACATATTGGCAAACACCGACACCAAAAAGTTATGATTTTTCGCCCAATAATTTTGTCGGTAATTGGGATACACCTATTTTGGTTATTCATGGCGGTAATGACTTTCGTATTCCTTACACAGAAGGGATGCAAGCCTATAATATTGCACAAATTAAAGGTATTCCAAGCAGATTTTTATTTTTTCCAAGAGAAACTCATTTTGTTTTAAAACCTCAAAATTCTATCCTTTGGCACAGAGAATTTGTCAATTGGTTAGATAGATGGCTCAAATAGAGTGATTTTAATACCAATTTCCAACAAGTTTTATCTATTGTTGTTTCGCATTAAAACATTGATAATCAACATAATATAGTATCTTTTTTTGGAGGGAAGGGAATTATAAACGTTTGAGGAGATGAATAGCCGTGAAATACAAAAATATAGAACGAAATAAGGGATGACTATTGCCATCTCTTACACGTAGATTACAGCTCGTAAGCCACACCATTTACAAAGGTACACTTTTTGGGCGAAAAATGGAAATTTGTTAAAAAATAGAATTGTAACAATGGCATCTTGCCGTTGCCTAAAAATAAAAATCTCAAATTCTTACCTGAAATGATTTTTGTGTAGAAACTGCACATTTCGTTTTTCAGATTATAGATAAGGTTT
>JAISTU010000040.1 GCA_031272415.1 Bacteroidales bacterium
TTGCGTATTATAAGTTATATGTGCGGTTGCGTGAGGCTGGTTTGCTGTCAAAACATTCGCCAAAGGACATCATAGAGTTGGCAAAATCTATTATTCGATTGAAAATCAATGATATATGGTTTCCCGCAGAAATAACCAACAAAACAGTCGCCCTCTTTGAAAAAATTAAAATAGCCCCCCTAAAATGAGCGGAGTTAGGGATCGAAATTGTCTGAACTTTGATTTTCATAAGATTTATAAGATTATTATGATTTTAGATAATCGCACAAATCATTCCAAATCAAAGTTCAGACAGAGGGGAATGTAGAGACGTGGCATGCCGCGTCTTTACAATCATAAAATCGTGGTAATCATTAAAATCTTATGAAAATCGTGGTTCAGACAAATGCTAAAAAATAGAAAAATCTAAAATCGTAAATCTAAAAAATCTACACTCCGGAAAAAAAATCACAGTTCAGTAAAAAAATAAAAAAAAAATCACTTTTAACTCTCCACTCAAAAAAAAAGTGTATATTTGCAGAACAGTAAAAAAATTTAAAAAAGTAGTAATTTATAACATTTAATAATTTAATAGTTTTTAGCGATGATGAAAAGGATTTCATTAGTGATTTTTGTGGCTGCCTCTATGGCAGTGGTTGCGCAAGGAACGAAAGTGCGCAAAGACAATGAAGATTTGCCGACAGGCGCAAAATCTTACGATTTTTCAAACAGTGGGTCTGACTCTACACTTGAGGCGACCACAAGGTTTGAATATGATGCCAACGGAAATAGGACATTAGAAGTGTCCCAAATTAACGGTGGCGGAATTGATTCAATTGTTAGTACCTACAACGCTCAAAACCTTTTGCTGACAAAATTGTATTTTGAAGACGGCACTTTGGTTACGAAAGATGTGTGGGAATACAACACCAACACCAATTATGCTGAGCATAATTACATTGAGTACTATTCTGCAACAGACTCTATGGTTACCCGTACAAAATTTGAAGGTGTAAAAGATTTTGCTTCTGCAACAATAGTAAACGTTGTAAATGCGGTAATCTTTGAAGTTATGTTTTGCGATACTCTGACAACAGAAGTTGACTCATTAGGAGATGGAACATGGACAACAGTGGTGACATTCAAATTTGATTTTTCACCTATAAACCCGAACATTCCAAGTATAGCAAATGGCAGAATAACATTGTCGGATGATTTTATAGATATGTTTTCAGACATATACACTCTCCCTTATGGTATGAGTATTGGCGTGAAGTTGGCTCTCACAAACAATGGAACAGGTCTTACAAAGATAACAGGAACTGTAAAACTGTCTGAATTGGGCATGAGTGATGTGGATTTATTTTTCATTAACTATGGTTATAACAGTGGCAAACTCATATCAGAAGAGTCTATCTTAGATGTATCAATGTTTTCAAAGCCAACATATGGATCTCTGTACAATTACTATTACGATGGTGATAGACTCATGGTATTGGATTTCCTTTATGATGCAGGTGAAGGAGATGGCTACGTGCTTGAATATCGTGAATGGTATATTTATCCGGCGGCAAACTTTATTGAAAGTCCGTCTGAATTATCATTGGAAATTTATCCGAATCCTGCTGTAGATTACATTTCAATTGTAAATATTTCCGACAAATCAGAAGTAAATATTTATGATGTAACAGGCAGAGTGGTATTGCACCAAACTATTTCCGACAACACTGAAATTTCAGTTTCTGATTTGCCTGCAGGTATTTATATTTGCAAAATTGTAAATGCAAAAGGGGAAAAAGTTACACGAATTTCTAAAAAGTAAGGCTAAATTTTAGTTACATAGTATAAAATTGGGGTCATGACAGCGATGTTATGACCTTTTTTCTTAGAGTGGAGATATTTATATTATACCAAATGCAAAAAAATCACTCTCAACTTTTTTTGGCACCAAATTTGTAGCATTTATTTTTTAGCGACATTTTTTTAAGATTTTATCTATGTTTAGAAAATTTTTTCAAAGATTTAGAAATATTTTTGACCTTACGCGGGCAGAACAAAGAGGTTTTTTTGTACTTTTGGGCGGTTTATTATTGCTTGTTTTTGTGAGAGTTAGCATAAATTGGTTGCCTACTCAAACAATAAATATTCAAATTGATAAAGACCCAAAAATAAATACTTTTTTGATTGAACAAAAGCGTTTAGACGACTCTGTACAAATGGAAAGGGGAAATAGAAATGCCTCATATACAAGCAATTATAATTATTTTTCCTCTTTTCAATTGACGCCTTTTGATTTCAATGCAGACACAATGAAAGTGGCAGATTGGGAAAAAATGGGCTTTTCCGAAAAACAATCTACTCAAATTTATAATTATCTTGCCAAAAGTGGCGGTTTGCGAAAAAAAGAAGATTTGAAAAAAATCTATTGCATCAATGAAGAAAATTATACTGTTTTAGAACCTTATATTCATCTTTCTTCCAATGTATCTGCTTCTGTTTCAACAAATTACAGAGAAAGGACTACTGCTATTGCTACTCAAAAGGTGGAACTTAATACTGCCGATAGTCTTGATTTATTAAAAATTCCGGGCATAGGCTCAAAAACGGCTGCCAAAATCATTGAATATAGAGCCCAATTGGGTGGTTTTTATGATGTTACGCAATTGCGTGAAATTTATATCATTGACAGTGCCCGTTTTGCACAAATTTCGCCTTATTTAAGAGCGGATAAGCAACATATTGAGACCATTAACATCAACACAGCAAGCACAAAAGAACTTTCCAAACATCCTTACATTGACACTTATTTGGCAAAATCAATTTATGTTCATCGCCAAAAAACGGGTAATTATACCTCCGTTGAGCAAATCAAAAAGGCGGCTATGCTTTACGAGGATTTATACCAAAAGATAGCCCCTTATTTGTCAGTGGAATAGGCAATTACTTCGCTTTTGGGATGCTGAATTTATAGCCTAATGAGATACCAATATTTTCTCTAAACTGCAAATGGTCAACTTTTTCACCTGTTGGCACGCCGTTGGCATCATAAACATCAAATTTGTCATCATAGTCGTACAACAGTGCCGCATTGAGTGAAATTGCCAGCCAATCGGTAACGGAAAAGAGCCATTTCATTTCAAAACTTGCATCCACATTTCGCATCTGTTTGAACTCGCCTCTGTAATCCATTTTGAGTTCCAATTTAGCAAAAAGATTGATTTTGGGGTGAACATCGGCATTAAAAACAAGGGATGTCATGGCGCCCAGCGTAGGATAGCACCATTTGCCGGAATCTACCCCAAATTCCAACCGATTGCGAAAATCAGGATGAATTTTGTAAATAAATGTTGCCGAAAGCGGTGAAATATACCAAGACCACATTTTACGCTTGTAATCCATCCCCAAAGAGAGCGTCATTGTGCCTTTGGTCATAAATGCAGAAGATAATATCATTGTATCTGCCTGATAATCATAACCTTTCAGCATTTGTGTATTCCACGTAAATAAGCCGCTGTAAAACCAATATCCTTTTGCCAAATAGCCAAATTTGGAGTTAAAATCAATTTTATCTACTGTTTTTTCAAATCGATTTTTGGTTTTTGTGATGGGGTCAACATTGGGCAAAAAACTGCATTTAAACCCCAAATCGACTGCTAAATTATTTTCCCATGCTAACTTACCTTTTTCAAATTTGAGCGACATGCGGTTCATGGTCGCCAATCCGATGTGCGGGTAACTTGCTCCTTTCCAATTTAGCGAATAAGAATGGTCTAATAAAACTTGAAATTGACCATCCAAAGTCCATTTTCCTTTTATCGGCTCGCTTATTGCGGGCGTTTCATCTTGTTGTAAAACAACTTTTTTATCCTCTATCGAAGACCCTAATACACTCATTGTCAGTGAGAAAAACAATACACTTGTTGTTAAATATTTCATTAGATTATCAAAAAATAATTTAAAATACAAATTTACAATTTTTTTTTGAATTTTTTCTATTTTTTCAAAAAATCATTATTTTTGGTTTTGAATGAAAAAAAAGTGTATCTTTGTAAAAGCCTCAAAAAAATGGCGGGATAGCTCAGTTGGTTAGAGCGTCGGATTCATAACCCGGAGGTCACGAGTTCAACTCTCGTTCCCGCTACTTTTCTTCAATTACTCCCCCCCTAAATTCCCCTCAATGGGGACTTTTTTTAGTGCAGATTTTTTTTTGCATTTTGGGATAAAAACGTTCTAAAAAATGAAAAATTTCCCCGTCTGAACATCGATTTTCATAAGGGTTATATGATTAACAAGATTTTAAGTGTAATCACACAAATCAAAATAATCATACGAAAATCACAGTTCAGACAATGCAAAAAAATCTCTCCACGCTACACATGAAAAAAGAGAGTTACATTTCTGCTCCTCTCTTTTTTACTAATAAAATATTAATTTACAACACTGCTTTCTATCTTACCACGAGTACCCAGGCGCCGGAGAAGCCGCGTGATTTTTCTTTGTCGGCTTGTTTGACGGCGGCTTGTAGGTTATCATAAGTTTCGGTATAGATATAATAATTAGACTTGCGGGCGTCTCTTATTATCTGACCTTTTACTTTTTGTTGTGCCATACGATTGACAATACGGTCGGCATCCTCTTGAGTGGTGGTTACAAAAACAATCACAAAATATTGTTTGTCTAAAACTTTTGTTTCATCGACTACAATATCTTCTTTTCGAATACTTTGTACTTCTTCTTTTATTTCGGTGAGACTGTTTTTGAGTTCTGTCCGAATTTGCTCATTGAGTTCGGCAATAGAAGTATTTATTTTTTCTAACTCTTTGGAATGCTTATCGTTAGCCTTTTTGAGGGTGCTTACGTCGTCTGTAATTTTAGAAATATGGCTACGAGTGGTTGCATCTTTTTCACTGCGGGTAGTTTTGACCACCGCATTGGCAAATCTGTAACCGACAACCACTTCCAAATTACCTTGATTGAGTTGATTGTAAGAGCCGACATTAAAGCCAAATGCTGCACCGATTTGCACATTTTTAACTTCACCGCCTGCTGCCACTACCAGTTCTTTGGTGTTACGAAAACCAACTTGTAACCATGCATAATCTTTGTAAGATGCCTGCAAACGACCATCAATGTGGTGCATGTCAGGATTTAAAAAATTGTACATCAATATTGGTTTTAAACCCCAATCTTCCTTAATTTTGAAAGTGTAAGAAATTGACCCAAAAACGGGTACATGCTTCTTATTGATGGTGTTATAAGTTGGTATCGCCGCATCAATTTCCAATGCTTTCCATTTATATTGCAGACCGAATGCACCGAAAAAGCCATTTTGGGACATGCCAATTAGGGGGTCTGTTTCGTCAAAACCCAAACCTTTGTACATATCCACTTTGCGCAGTCCAAGATGTGAATAGCCCGCTGAAATTCCAAATGAAAGCCAATGCTCTTCTTTTAATTGCACGCGATAAGCATACGAAACTTTGATGTTCGTTTGTGCCAACAGACCTGAATTTTCTTGCGTTAAAACCAATCCTATGCCCATATTTTGCTTAAAAAAGCCTCCTTCAGCGCCAAAGCCGTAAAAACGATTATCGTAAGCGTTGTTGTACCAATCGTTACAATAGGAGGCATGTAAGCCTACACCTTCTCCGATACGCAATGCCGCCGGATTGACAGTGTATTTATATCGGTCGTACATGTAACTTAACGGATATTGCTGTGCATCAATACTTTGTGTAAAAATTGCAACAAGGGCAATTGTGATGCCTATAATCTGTATTTTCGTGTTTTTTCCTTTCGTTTTCATATCCTTTTATCTTACTAATGTTATACTTCCTTTATAAATTACTTGTCCGTCCGCGTCCGTAAAGAGGTAATAATACACTCCTTGTGGGAGGTCGTTGCCGTTTTTGTCTTTTCCTTCCCAAAGATTATCGTAATCTTTTTGCTCGAAAACGGTAACACCTTGTCGGGTCATCACTTTAAAAGTCATTCCGCTGACGGCAATGAGGTCGTCTACAATAAACTGCTCATTTTTGCCGTCTCCGTTGGGAGAAAAATAATTGTAAGCGGCTAACTTTTTGAGTGTGAGGTTAGTATAAAAGACTACCGGTGCGTCATAAGTCCCCATTGTGCTATCTTTGACAAAGCGGAAATACTGTTTGAGCGAGTAAATTTTGTCTGTTGCTGCCTCATAAATTTTGAGTGTGAGCAACTCGCCGGTAGTGTTTCCGTAAACGGTCAGCATAGCATACTGTTGGTCATTAAGCGGGAATGAATTGGTCGCCTTTCCGCGACAATCATCGCCGTAAAAAACACCAATCATATCGCCTGTATTGGCAGATAAATTGCCTTCAATGTTCAACTGTGCCGTAACGCTCATAGTTGATTGATACTGTGTGGGGTTAACCGTCCATGCGGGTTGCCCTGATGCGGTCGCTCCTATTGCACTGACCGCCATAATCATTAAATATCTTCTTACTCTTGTGATTTTCATTTTCTATTTTATCTATATTTGTGAAAAACTTTTTTTTATTAAAAAAAATGTTGGTTGCGGGAGAAAAGTCCGCAACCAACAATAAATTAAAAATTAATTAGATTTAAAAATTTTTAGGGTTTTAATATCCACTTGTGTTCGCATTTTGACAAAGTACATCCCTGACGCCAAATCTGACACATAATCGTTCAAAGAGAGGCTGTAAATGCCTGATTTTATTTGATTTTGTGTAATTATCGCCAAAACTTTGCCTGTTACGTCCGTTAGTGTAAATTCCACCTCTCCTTCTGCTTGTTCGCTGATTTGATAAGAAAGTGTCAGCGTATTGGTGAAAGGTACGGGATAAGCGCTAAATAATTGATTATCAACAATTTGTGGCTCTCCCAAAGTGAAAACAAACGGATTTTCAATGCTGCCTACTATCTGATGACTGCCAAAAGGAACAACTTCGCTAATGCTATAAACAGCACCATTTGCCGTTTGGTAGCGGAAAGTTTGTTTTTGACCGTCATTATCCCCGCTGATGGTTATAAAGTACAGATTATCACCGCCTTGCGGTACATAATACGCTTCTCCGTAGCCGCGACATTCATTATTGGCATATCCCAAAATTAAGCCTCCTGCTTCGGAAATTTCGTCTGCCTCCAAGCGGGCTACCAATGTCTGATTGGCTTGATATTTGCCCCTTTGAATGCCCAATTGAGCGTCCAATGCGGTCAAATAGCAAGGCTCATTGTCATTGGCTTTGCGATTGTTTGCCAATGCGGACGCATTAGGATAGAAGAACGTTCTTTGTGCTGTGTCTTGCGAACTGTACAAATAGCCGTTGCCAGGGGTAAGATATTCGAGTGTGCCTAACCAGCCACCGGAGCCTTCATAATAAACCGAAAATGCGTTCTGCGATTTAATTAAGTCGCCGTCATGCGGATTTAAGCCCGCAAATGCCTCATTGAGAGACAAATTGATTTGTGGTGTGTACCCAATCCATGACCAACCAGAATAAATTTTGATAACGGAGGTGTCCGTTTTAACAGGCTCACCCTTAATCAATAATCTTTTTGGTGTCGCCACGCGTAACATGTACATTTGTGCATTGCTGATAGGCAAATTTTCACTCAAAGTGGGGAAATAACCATTAGTAAATTCGGTGTATCCGTCCGTTTGTGATTTAAGATGGTCTTGTGCTGCAAAAGAATTGCCTGCAAAGACTCCTTGCGGGTTCATATTTGCCGAATGAACATTGGTAGAAATCCAATTCCAACCCGCCTTCACATCAATAGGCTGTTCGATGATATTCAAGGCTTTGAATACTATCGGAGACCTTGCGGTGCCAAGATACGAATTTTCAATAAACCGGAGTGTGTCGGGAATAATATCCGTGTAGATAATGCCTGTACTTGCGTCCCAAATTCTGAATTTGAGTGGCATACTTGTTGCATTACCATAGACATTCAAAAATGCCAAATAACGGTCATATTCAGCCACATAACGCAATTTTGTAGCCCCTACACAAGCATCTGTGGAGTCAAAGGCTGCCAAAATATCTTCCACATCAGCGGAAACTATGCCTTTGATATTCAACTCGCCAAAAATGTTCATCGAATAATCATAATCATTAGGATTAACAGTCCAATCCGGCTGCTCGCCGATAACTCTCAAATCCAATGCCAACAGTTCATTAAATCCGCTGCTGTTGCGTAGGTAAATATTTTCGTCATAAGAGCCGATATTTAAGCCCGCATCAACAGTAAAAGTGATTTCTGTTCTGCCTGTGGGGGCAATAGTGCCCGAACTTTGGCTGGCGCTCAACCATGCCGGCAAATTGTCAATGGTAAACATTTGTTCCAATCCGCTGCGGTTAATAACTTCCACTTTAAATGAAAGCGGTGCAAAAACGTCCTTCACAAAGGACAGTTTTTCCTCGCCCCATTTGAGATAATTTCTGTCAATATATGCCGTCCATTTGACAGGAGAAGCAATAATATTTCCGTGCATATCTCTAACATCCGAAACCGCAATATCCAAAACACAGTTTTCAATGCTGCTCATATCGGACAATAGATTGAGATAAATTTGATTGGCGTTATACACCCTTTCAAACTGCACATTTCTGACACGTTTGTACAATTTAATATTGGCAGCCGTGTTGGAAAATCCTGCATTGCCATAAAGCGTAATAGGCTGATTGCGATTAACTTCATCGCCGTTATCAATGCGGGTGCTGTCTATTTGGTCGCAAAGCGTTTGTGTAATCAAGGTTGCCGTTTCTACGGAATCGAAAGGATAGTATGCTCTTAATCCGATTTCATCGCCTTGTAAGCGAGATGCCATAGAAAGGTTAATGCCTTCGCGGGTAAGAGCGGCTTTCCAAATTCGCAATTCGTCAATATTGCCGGTGAAAAAGCCTGTTGCGGTATCGGAAAAATAGTCTTTTTGCCAACCGATGGCGCCCAACCATATTTTACTGCCTTTAAACATATCAAAATAATCCAAAGAATAGAGCGATTTTTGCAAACTGCCGTCTACATAAATATTGGCATTGCCACGTCTGTTGACCGAAAGTGCAAAATGATGCCAATCGTTATCGGCAAATGTTTCTCCAATTATCTCCGATATTCCTGCCGAGCGGAGGCTCAATTTGCTGTTTTGGTCAAAAAAGATACTAAAATGATGTTTCCCAACACCTGAAACGGTATCTCTGCTATCGCCGTAACCGGTGGAAAATAGCCCTTTGTTGGCATTGGACGGGTCGGCTTTAAACCAAAATTCTACCGAAAAATCAGCATCTTTGCTCATCTCGTCTAAGCCTTCCATTTTGGCATAAGAATTGTTGCTGCCGGTAAAGGCGAGCGATTTACCTGACGGCAAAACAAACCATTCGGCATTGGTGATACCGTTTTTGCCTTTAATTTTATCGACTACCAATGTGCCGCGTGCCTCGTCCATTGACCAATAGCCCGAAAGTCTGGCTTCCGTACCGGATAATTTGCGGTGCATAATATCATTGAACTGACCGCTGACATTAGCACACCACAAGCGAAGTTCGTTAATTCTGCCGTTATAGAACGCATTTTGCTCAATATTGCTGCCTACGAACATAATGCCGGTGGTAGTATATTGAGAAACTGTTGTGGATGGAATACCGCCGTTGGACGGTGCTGTACTGCCATTGACATAAACAGATACCTGATGATTGGCATTGTCATAAACAGCCGCAACATGCATCCAAGATTGTGAAATACCACTGCCGGTTTCATCTTTCATGGAAGAGACGGCGCTTACACTGTCGCCATTGACACGCACCCACAAACGGTCGGAGGAATTTAATCCCAATTCAAACCTATTGTTGGCATCGCCGTGCGAAAATAGTACCGCATTTTTAGCCACACCTTCACGCTTTGTCCACATTTCTACTGTGAATGATTTGCCTTCCAAATTGGTGGGCTGTTTGACCTCCATAACATCATTAGCACCGTCAAAATAGAGTCCGTAATTGTGCAACAACTCTTCTCCGTTCAACTCACCCGAAATAGTAATTCTGTATGAATAATCGGGCTGAATATCTTCATTGAATGTTACCAATAAATCGTCTCCTATATCATAAATACCATCTGCGGGCTGGGGAGTGCCGAACACTACAGGTGCAATCATATCTTTGACAATCGTAATCTCTTCCGAAGGAGATATGATTTCATTGGCGGGACCTTGCGGACAAACAGAGACCGCCCGAAGTATATATTTGCCGTCCATGCTTGGAGCATGCCACATACGATTGATACCCGGCTGCCCCGGTATATCGGTATCTATTACCGCCTTCATATCCTCCGAAATACCTGTGGCGGCATTGTAGGAAGCAATATCTTTATAATAATAGAAAAACGGTGTAAAAGCATTGACCGTATTAGAACGATATTGCAAAATAATATGGTCAAAATTCAAATAATTGACATCGTATTGATACACCTCCATCATAGTGCTATCGCCCGAAACCATATTTAAAATTTGATTGGCAACAGGTCTCTCCAATACCAAATCGGTACAAGCAGGCAAAAAGTGTACACTGAAATAAATCTCAAAATACAAATCGCTTTGACAATCGGAGGTCAAAAGCAACCTTACGCTGTCATATTCGGTAATGTCTTGTCGAGTGCGTTTGACGGACAATGTTTTTGTAAATGATTCCGTTGGGTCAAAAGAAAATACTCTGCCGTTGGCTATCGGCTGTCCGTCAATTTCAATAATCAATCCATCAGGATTGGTTTTTTCATCAACAGTAAGAACATACCACGCTGCCGTTACCAACGATCCATTGCCTACCGTAAGATTAAACAAGGCGGGTCTATTGCCCGGAATATTGGTCTGTGTAGACGGATTTATTGCCATGTAAGGGTCTTGTACTTTTGAGGTGGCTTGTTGTAATAAATGATTTTCACCGGGTTGAAAATATTGCGTTTTAATTTCGTCTTCGTAAGGACAAGACGTTTGACCGCCTAACAATTTAAATGTAGTCGAATAAATCCCTGACGCTTTTTTAATATCTACCGTATGATAGTCGCTTGCATCTTGGTCTTCCAAATGATAACCGTAAATGCTTGTATTGGTACTATCCGAGCCTGTTTTAGAATACCATTGAGATTGAGGCTCTTCATGAATAGAAAATATTACACCTGTTCCATTGAAAGTCGCACCAATATTTTGCAGTCCGTCAAATTTTAAAGAGCCTTCATAATTGACAACATGTCCGTTTGTGGTATCATGTTGAGCCATATCTTCCCAAACAACACCGGAGGAAAAAGATTTATTTTTCTCTTGTGTAGCCTCTAATTGACGTTTTTCATCCGCTTTGAGTACTTCTATCCAAGCGTTGATTTCAGTATTAAAATAATCTACCGAATCGGTTACTATTGTATCTGCAGACCATGCCTGAGGATAAAGTATATAATAACTGTTAATGCTGTCCGAATAATGCTTAATGTAATTATTGTTTCGATTATAAGACTGTTTTGCATAATAACCTGCCATGCCAAATGCGGTATCCCAATTATTTTTACCGAAATGGGGGTCATTTAAAGGCAATATGCTTACATAATAAGGAGAAGTACCCGAATTGATAGTCGGCATTGCCCCCGAAGTATGTACATTTAAATATACATCTCGCAGTTTTTTTAGGTTAGGAATGACATTGTTTACAATATGTGCGCGAGTGAATGCAAAATCGGTTTCAAATTCAGGCACCATAAACAGTCCCATTTGAGAGCCTAATTGATATTTTTTTCCACTTTTGGAGGTGAGCAACATAGGCAAAGGGTCGCTTACATTGGCAGTATCTATAATTTGGATAATTTTTGCCTCGCCGAAGATAATATTATAAGCAGCACCTATAAATATGTCTGCATCGGGTCCTACAAAATCCGGCTCTGCACTTGTTTCATATCTTTGTGTAGCGGTAACGGTTTTGGTAGAAGTATTATCTCTGCCGGCGGTTTGCGTTGTTTCAAAACCTTGTTGATAATTATTTACAACTCCACTTTCTGTAACAACACCTGCCCCCATGCCTGCAAAAGTTTTCAAATCCACACCCATTGCAAAATTTGTACTTAATCCCACCGTAAGACCTGCACTGCCTCCATATTCTGATGTAGTGGTTATGGAAGCCCCTTTCTCAATCCAAGCATAAGAATGACTTCCCGGCGGGTCATGCAACACAAAATCTACTGTTTTAGGACCTTTGGTAACAAAATTGTTGCCGTCGCTTTTTGTTCCCAAAACGTATGCCTCCATATTGTTATTTTTCCACATTTTATCGGGCGTACCGTCTGTAAATTGTATCCTAAAATTGAAATTTTTGATATAACTTTGACTCACATTGAGTTGATTATAAGTAATATTAGGCACATCAATATGGGCAATATAGGTGGCTTCACCTTTATTGTTTAAAGCAACATCAAAAGGATAGACAGCGGTAGCGATATTGTTTTCGGCAACCACCGTACCGTCTACCGTTGGCACACGGTCATCAATGGAATTGCCACCGCCTATATCATAATTTTTGTACTCCTCAAAAACACTTACTTTAAAATAATATATTCCTTGATGTGTAAAAACAGGCACTCCCAAAACATAATTATTACCCGAAATTAACTCAATGGTATCTTTTGTTTGTGTTAATTCGTCCGTAATAGCAACAACAGGGTCGCCATAGAGTGTATCGCCGTTAATAGAATCTTTTACCTCAACGGTAGGGGTTAGTCGCAATACCAAATCCATTTTTTGATGCGTTTGAATAGTATCTACACATACTTTTGCCGTATCGTTTATAGGATAAGAGGCAGTATCGGCATCGTAAAGATATATATCTTCCGTATTGACTTTCATATCAATAATAGAGGAATAAGTGATTTTATTGGAGACATTATTGGTTGCCCTGATTTCATAATTGCTATTGCCGACCTTATATTTTTCGGGCAATAACCATGCAATAAATTCACCCGTATTAGCATCGGTAGTAATCTCTACGCGATTACCTGTTTGATTGCGACGAATAATATTCACCGAATGTATCCTGCCGTAGGAAGAAGTATCATAAACCGTCATATCGGTACCATTGTCCGTTCCGCTGACATTAAGGATGCCCGTTTTTTCGGCTAATTCCAATTGAATGTTGGCAATACCGACATTATTTTTGGATAATCCAAAGCCGACAGGCACTTTGCCTTGCACAGGACCGCCTACAAATCTGCCTACCAATTCAACCAGCGTATTGTCTTCCCAATTCATTTCTTCTTCGGTCTGAAAATCATATTTTGCAGTTGTGTCGGACGGAAATCTATTATTGGGCAAACGCTCGCCTACACCCCGCAAAACGGTAAATGTGTGTCCTAATTTTTGTGCCGTAACGAAGTGAAAACCAATAGGAACGTCTATTTCATATTCTCCATTGGCATTTGTTTCTATCAATTTGCCGTCTCTCATGCAAGGATTTTGACCATCCACAACAAAACTTACACCCGAAACAGGAACAGTGGTATTGTGATAGGTGATTTTTCCCCATACTTTAAAAGAAGAAACGTCCTCAAAATCAACATCTCCCTGCACGAGCGTTGTAGGTGAAATCATTCTCAATTTATTGACAGGTGAAAATGAATGCACTCCCAAATTAGGCACAAAACGATAAGTAGTGCCAATGCCCGCATAAGGAATCGCCACAATTATATAGTCGCCGTTGCCATCTGTTGTGCCAGAGGGTGCCAATTGATTTTGGCTTGGTATTTGGGCAGTTAGTTGAGCATTGTTGCCTCCTTTTATATTGGCATGGCGCTTGTGATAATCGCTTGACCCTGTCCGAGACACATCATAAGCCATAGTATCTACTGCCTCTTCAAAGCGATAATACGCTCTCAAACCGCTCTCATTGCCCTGCAAAAAGCGTGTATAATTGTCAACAATGGTAGCCGAGTCTAATGTTTTTGACCAAAAACGTACCTCGTCTATATTGCCGTTAAAACTTTTGCCCACTATAACAGTATCCGATGCCGTAAATGCAGTCAAAGTGGGATTGGCAACAGTTTTTTGTGCCACCGGCATGCCGTTAATTGACAATCGCATCAAATCACCTTTTTTATAGGTAACAGTGATATGTCTCCAATCGGAAGCGGCAATATTATCGATGGCAGAAATGGAATCATTGCCTACTCTGAAAGTCAGTGTGGAGTCATTTTTGTAATACAAACGTATATCCGTAGTGGCTTTGATATTGAGCAAATTACCGCCCTTAGTCTCCGGACGGGCATACATTTGAACAGAAAAACTATCCCTGACAGGCAAAATGGTATTGGCTGCCGAAATTTTTAAATAAGATGTACTTTGACCGTTTAAATGCAAAGATTTATAATCATTTACATCATCTTCATCGTCTAATGGTACAGCCGTTACACGCACCCCCGGCACTGCCGTTCCGCTACCGTAATGTATATGTCCGCTGGCTATCCCTATCGGACGCCTAAAACCTATGGCTGTCAATGTATTGGCAGTAAACATGGTATCGGCACAATGTACCAAACCGTTTATTTTGTACAAATAAATAGCACCCGGATTGCTGTTGGCATCAAAAGTAGAAAAACTGCTCAAATTGGCAACGCCTGTTACCAACGGCAACGATACATAAGTAGAATCGTCAGCACCATAAACTTTACGGGCTATAGAAAAATAATCAAAACTGCCTTGAAAACTCCACTCCAAACCTACTCTATCGGACTGATAGCCCTTGTCGGCATCAAAAGAAAGCATCTTGCCTACACGAGCAGGTATAATGGAATTGGTCCTAACTACATCATTGTCTCTATAAACCGAATTGTTTGCCTCAATCAATAATCTGTAATAATATTCGCTACAATAAGAAATCAAACTATCAACATAAGTTCTTGCATCTACTTTAGTAATATCGCCCGTATTGAGAATGGTTTCACTGCTACCGTTAGTGCGATTGACCCTTACAATACTGAATTTAGATGTACTTAACCATGCTCCGTTTACGGTATTCCACGTAATGGTGGCTTTGAGTGTTCCGGTTGTGTCATAAGTTGCAACGGGATTTATTATACTCAAATGATTTGTGCTGACAGAAGCGGTATCCGTTTTAGTATAACAGGAATATGGATCATTGCCTAAAACACGTCTGATTCGGTAGTAATAAGTTGCATTGGCATCCGTATTGACAAAAGTATTATCTTCATAAGTATAACTCGAAGTAGAGGCTGTATAAGTAACGGTGCTAAGAGTAGTTACACCTGATGAAAAATTGGCATTTGTAGACCGCTGAATTTGAAAACCGCCTGTAAGGTAATCTACCCCTGCTGTGCCACTAAATAACGCCTGACAATTCCAAGTCAATTCTACTTTTTTTGTAGAAGGATTGTAAGTAGCAACAAAATCAGTAGCCTGTGGAAAGGCAGGTATAGTAATAGCAGTAGCCGTCAGATAAGAAGTACCCGAATAATACAAAACCACCGTATCCACATGTGCAGAATTAAGATATGTTTCGGTAGTAGTAAATGGGTAACTGCCTCCTGATGAACTATAATTTCCTGACGCCAATTGCGTATTGCCGGATTTTACGATATAAGAGGCATTAGCATCAGCACTCCCACTGACCGAATATCCCCAAGATAGGGTAATGTCGCAATTAGAATATGCTAATTGCAAATTTTGAGGTGTTTTAAGGGCAGGAATGTCAACATTTTTTCCAAAAGAAAAGTTATCATCGCTTGCCATGCCTCTACTCCATTTGCCTGTACAAGTGAGCGTTATAGTGCTTCCATAGAGAGTGGCGGGCACTTTCCAACGCACTACTCCATAATATTCGGTATGGTCTCCATTAACAGTAGTATAACTATTCCCAAGTACTGTCGAGTTACCAGTAAAAGAAGTCCACCCTCCACTATAATAATACAGCACCTGATCACCACGGTTGCGCATTACATAGCAATAGTCACCTGAGCAAGCATCTCCGTAAATGCCTACCAAAGTGTAAGAACCGCCTTGAATGAAAAGACTGTCTACGTAAGCGTCAGGGCTATTATCTTCATTGTCATAATACATAAAATAAATCAGCAAACAACCGGATGGCATGTCATAACTCGCTGATACAAAACGGCTTGTGTAAGTTGTGTAACTCGCTTTTGTCTCTTTTGGGATGGCGAAAATCATCAATAGCACTGCCAAAAGCGGGAGATAAATTCCTTTTAATATTCTGTTGGTCTTTTGTCTGCTTTTATCCAATAAGTCTTTCATTTTTCTCTATTTTTAAAGGGTTAAAAAAACTGACAGAATATTTAAACATTTGTGTGTGTGCATTTTTGCCCGACCTACTCGTAACGGGAACAGCCATATTCCCATTGACCGGGTCAGCAAAAACGAAACTTGTTGCCCCACTCAAAGGGTATGGATACAACA
>JAISTU010000055.1 GCA_031272415.1 Bacteroidales bacterium
TTAACATTTTCTTCCAGCAACACGCTCAATAGTCCTTCCAACACGACAAAATTTTCTTTTTGTCTTAAAATTTTCTTTACTGCCCAGTCAAAACTGATGTAAGTTCCCATAATTATATCCTTTCTTATATCTTTTTTAATGTTAAATAATATTTTACAAAAATACACAAAAATTTGGATTAAAAATAAAATTGAAGAAAAATAAAAAAAAAATTTTTGTCTGAACTTTGATTCTAGTATGATTTATATGATTATCATGATTTTAAAATAATCATATAAATCAAAAAAAATCATTCTAAATCATAGTTCAGACAAGGGGATTGCGGGTCGATATCGCAATGACGGTGGAGAGGGGGAGGTACAGATTTTATAACAAATTAATCCCCAAAATGCAAAAAAAAATCTAAAATCGTAAATCTACACTCTACACTCTAAAAAAAAGGGTTTTTAATTTTTAATTGAAAAAATTGTGTATCTTTGTAACTTTTGGAAAAAGATATATGGAATCAAAGCAAATAAATGAAAATGAGAATAAAACAGGTCTCAATTTTATAGAGGCTATTATCGAAAAAGACCTCAAAGAAGGCAAAAATAATGGTCAGGTATATACGCGTTTTCCGCCGGAGCCAAATGGTTATCTGCACATCGGACATGCAAAATCTATCTGCTTAAATTTTGGTTTGGCTAAAAAATATAACGGCAAAACCAACCTCCGTTTTGACGATACCAATCCGGTCAAAGAAGAGGTAGAATATGTAGATTCAATTAAGGAAGATATTCAATGGTTAGGATTTCAGTGGGAAAAGGAGTTATATGCGTCTGATTATTTTGAACAATTGTATCAATGGGCAATTCAATTGATAAAAGAAGGCAAAGCATACGTGGATAATTTAAGTCAGGAAGAGATTAGCAAAGGGCGAGGCGTGCCGACTTCTCCGGGTGTTGAAAGTCCGTATCGCAATCGCAGTGTAGAGGAAAATTTAGCATTATTTGAGTCCATGCGGGCAGGTGAATTTCCTGATGGTTATTGTGTTTTAAGGGCAAAAATAGATATGGCATCGCCTAATATGCACTTGCGAGACCCCATTATGTACCGAATTTTGCATGCCACTCACCACCGCACAGGCGATAAATGGTGCATCTATCCGATGTATGATTATGCACATGGAGAGTCCGATTCGATAGAGGGAATTACGCATTCGGTTTGTACTTTGGAATTTGAGGTGCATAGACCGCTGTATGATTGGTTTTGCAATGCTTTGAGAATACATCATCCTCAACAGATTGAATTTGCACGTCTGAATTTGAATTATACCGTTATGAGTAAGCGTAAATTGTTGCAATTGGTACAGCAAAAATACGTTTCTTCGTGGGATGACCCGCGTATGCCGACCATTTCAGGCTTGCGAAGACGCGGTTATACACCTGAATCTATACGTACTTTTGCGGAGACTGTCGGTGTGGCAAAGCGGGACAATGTGATTGATATTTCACTTTTGGAATTTTGTGTCAGAGCCGATTTGAATAAAAAAGCACTCCGCACTATGGCAGTTTTAAATCCGATAAAATTGGTAATTGATAATTATCCAGATCATCAAGTGGAAATAATGACGGCGGTCAATAATCCCGAAGACCATTCACAAGGGATTAGAGAAGTTCCATTTTCAAAAGAGTTATGGATTGAAAAAGAAGATTTTATGGAAAATCCACCCAAAAAATTCTTCCGCCTTTCACCCGGTAATGAGGTACGATTAAAATATTCTTATATCATTCGTTGTGTGAGCGTTGAAAAAGACAGTGATGGCAATATTACGGTTATTCATTGCATTTATTTGCCTAATACGCTCAGCGGTATGTCGGACTGCAATCGAAGAGTCAGAGGGGCAATTCATTGGTTATCTGTTGAGCATGCTCAAACGGCAGAAGTACGTCTTTTTGACAGACTTTTTAATGTTCCCAACCCTGATGATGCGGAAGAAGGAAAAACATTTATTGACTACTTAAACCCTGATTCTCTGAAAGTTGTAAAAGCATTTATTGAGCCTCAATTGTTGCAAACAGCACCTTTGTCGCACTATCAATTTGAAAGGCAAGGATATTTTTGTATTGACAAAGATTCGCAGCCTAATTGCTTGATTTTCAATAGAACAACAACGCTCAAAGATTCATGGGCAAAACAAATGTCAAAAGAATAAAAATTGCTCACAATGGCTTGCAAATTAAGTGTAAATATCAATAAAATAGCCACTTTGCGTAATGCAAGGGGAGGCAATATGCCGGATGTGATAGAAGTTGCCAAAGATTGTCAACGCTTTGGGGCACAAGGAATTACAGTACATCCTCGCCCTGACCAAAGGCATATTCGATATGATGATGTTGAACAACTTAAAAATGTGATAACCACAGAGTTGAACATAGAAGGCTATCCTTCAAAAACTTTTATTGAATTGGTGGAAAAAACTCAACCTGCACAAGTAACGCTCGTGCCGGACGCCCCCGAAGCAATTACGTCCAATGCAGGCTGGAATACCAAACAAAATGAATCTTTTTTGCGTGAATTAGCACAGCATTTTCAATCTTTGAACATACGAACTTCTATTTTTGTGGATGCCGATATTAGCATGGTTGAACATGCACAAAAGACCGGTTGTCAGCGAATTGAGTTATATACGGAAAATTATGCCCGCATCTATCCAACGCAACCACAGGATGCCATTAGTGCATACATTTTGGCGGCACAAAAAGCGGAGCAGTTAGGGATAGAACTCAATGCTGGGCATGATTTAAATTTGCTTAATTTGCACTATTTTGCCTCCCAGATCCCTACTTTGAAAGAGGTTTCTATCGGTCATGCTTTGATTTGCGATGCACTCTATTATGGATTGGAAAACACCATTCAAATGTATCTTAAATGCTTAAAAATCAATGAAAAAGTATGATAAAAAGTAGGTTTTTGTTAAAAATATTGTTTTGCTCAATGCTGATTTTGGGGCTTTGTGGCACTTGCACAAACAAAGCAGACAAAGAAAGAGAGCAAAAAATAGAAGTCGCATTGACACAACAGTTGCAAAAATATCCACAGTCTAATTTGCAGGACATTTATAAAAATTTCTATCAAGACAGATTTGGCAGCGAACATATTGTAAATGAGGCAGATACACAATCCATGAGGCTGTATATTGAGTCCGAAATCACCACTTTTGTCCCCAACACACTGCCGTTAGCGGAGGCTTTGGGATGGGAGCATAATTTTGTACGCATCAACACACGCTCTGTTTCTCAAAATTTAATCACCTCCGCTCAGTTAGCAGTCGCATTTATTGAAAGTGCAACTTATACCGACAGTTTAAAGACCGCTCAATGGGTGCAAGAATGGCAACAAATTGTGTCCATAATTGAAAAAAAACAACTGCCTATTAAAAATTTTGAAAAAGATAAAACGCTCATTGACAGTCTGTTACAAATAAATCCAAAAGTCGCCATGCACCATTCTGCGGATTATCGGCAAGCATACGCCCCGCACTATCGAATTGTAGCAATGCCGATTTTGAAACAAAAATTTCCAAAAATTGCACAACAAATTGAATATTAAGATAATGAAAAACAAAAACATTTTACGAATTTTAAGAACATTTTTTGCAGTGGCAATGCTTCTGTTGCTCACTTTTTTTATTTTGGACATATTTAACTTGCTACCCGCCTGCGTTGCGTGGCTGACAAAAATACAATTTGTCCCTGCTTTGCTGTCTCTTAATTGGCTGATTTTGATAATATTATTGCTAACAACTTTTCTTTTTGGCAGAATATATTGTTCCATCATTTGTCCTTTGGGGATTTTCCAAGATGTCATTATTCGCATTTCTAACTTATTGATTTCCAAAAGAAAACGAAAAAAAAGATTTCATTTTATCAAAAATCCAAGAATATTCCGTTTAATTCTTGCATTTTTATTTTTTGTAAGTATAGTGTGCGGTTTTGCAAGTTTATCTGCATTTATTGAACCTTACAGCATTTATTCTCGCATTAGTGTTCATTTATGGAAACCTATTTTATTGACTATCAATAATTTATTGGCTATTTGGACAGAAAAAACAGGCAGTTATTATTTTATTCATGAAAATATTGAACTTTTGGGTGGCTGGTTACCATTTTTTATATCAGTTGTTAGTTTATTGATAATCATTGTTTTAGCCGCAATCAAAGGACGTCTGTATTGTAATTCATTTTGTCCGGTAGGTACTCTATTAGGCTGTATATCAAAGCATTCCATTTTCAAAATTAAAATAAATACCTCCGCTTGCACTTCTTGCAAAAGATGTGAGCATATTTGCAAATCTTCCTGCATTAACATTGACAAAAAGCAGATAGATTACACGCGTTGTGTGGCATGCTTTGATTGTTTGGGCAATTGTCCGCAACATGGTTTAAAGTTTAATTTTTCCTATAAAAAAACACAACAAGTTGATATTCAAGAAGATAGAGAAGTTGTCAACTCATCTCGAAGACAATTTTTACTCGCATCAGGAATAAGTGTAGTCGGCATGGCAAAACTAATGGCTAATACACGCAAAGAGAGGGTATTAACAATACTTGGAAATGCTATCCCATATAAATTCTCTCCTGCAATGCCGGCGGGTGCTGTTTCTTACGAAAATCTGCATTCTCATTGCACTGCTTGTCATTTGTGTATTAGCAAATGTCCGCAAAAAGTTTTATGTCCTGCTGTCTATGAGTATGGTTTTGAGGGTTTTATGCAGCCTGTTTTGGATTTTGAAAAAGGTTTTTGTCGCTACAATTGCACACAATGCAGCAATATTTGTCCTACAAAAGCAATACAGCCGCTCACAGTAGAGAAAAAGCACATAACGCAGGTAGGCATTGCGATATTTAATAGATTTTATTGCAATGTATTCACCAAAGGAGTTCATTGCGGACTTTGTGCCGAAAATTGCCCAACAGGAGCGATTACAATGCAAAATATGGATAATTCTCAACAATATCCTCTCATCAATACTCATTTATGCATAGGCTGCGGGGCTTGTGCTTATTTTTGTCCCGCTCAACCTGAAAAAGCATTGAAAATAAACGGATTACAAGAGCATAAATCTTTGACAATCAATATATAAACCAATCAAGGCTCTACATTTCTTCAAAAAATTGACATTTTTTGCATTTTTGGAGAAAAATGTTCTAAAATTTAACAAATTTAAGCACATCTTTTGCCTTGCCGATACGGATATTAAGCAAATATACACCCGCAGGAAGAGAAGAAATATCAACAGTATTTTTGTAATGCAAAGAGGTTGTAAATCGTTCATTTTCAATAGATTGCACAATTTTTCCATCCGTAGATAAGATTTCCAAACTCAAATTATCTACCTTTTTCAAATCTATTGAAATATTGAGCAAAGTGTTAGCCGGATTAGGATAAACATGCACTGCGTACTGATTTTGCATTTCTACAACTGCCAATTCCCTGTTTTTCAGCAATGTCCAAGCCGCAGTGTATCTATGTATATTTGCATGATAATCAACACGTAAAGCAGTATTTGTGTCTTCTACGGTGGCTTTTAAAGTGTAAATACCGTCTTCCAAATGCGGACTCATTGTCAGCGTATCACTGCAATTGCTTGAAATTACGGCATCGTCTAAAGTCCAAATAATTTTGAGCGTATTTGGGATAGGTTTTAGCAATGAAAGTGAAAATAAAACACTGTCATTGAGCAACTTAACAGGACTTTGAGGCAAATAACCGACAATAGGCGTAACAAGTGAATGAATTTTTTCGATAATTGCCTGTGTGCAAACGCTGCAATATTCCCTGTTGAGGTAACGCATTAGACAATTTTGATGCGGGCGAAACCATTGTGCAGCAGCCCCTTCGGTGCCATATTGATAGATACCGACTCCATTGGTATTGAGCCAATTTTTCCAACGCACGCTGTAAGAGGATGAGGTGCGTGTCATATTAGGTTTTTCGGACGGATATGACCAATATTCATCCGCTAAATTAGCAAAAGTATGCCCTAATTCATGCGCACAAACTTCAACACTACTGCGATTGGCAGTCATTGTAATATAGTCGCCGCCGGTGCCGCCATATTCTGTCGTGTTAACCAAAATCAACCTCACATCATAATCGGGAAACCACGCCGCCGTAGCCGACATAATAGTACTGCTTTTGGTTGCATAAATCGCCCGATGTATGCCTCCGTTATCAAATGTAGAGCCAAAATAATTGTTTGGACTGCTTATAGGCAAAAGTTGGCAATTTGTGTCGCCGTCGGTTGCCGTGCGGGGGTGTTTTGCCCCTGATTGTTGCGAAACAACTCGCAATCCATACACATTGAAGTAATTTTGGTACTCTTTCCATGGCGACTTAACTAACAGATAATCAGCCAATTGCTTTGCATCTGTTGTAAATTTTGATTGCTCACTTGCCGTATAGCCATCTGATAGTATTAAAATGTTGATACAGTGGTCTCTATCTCCACCGACATACAAAGTATCCAAGCCAATGGGCTGCGAAAAAACATTACCGCTCCCTATCCAAAGAAGAAAAAATGCTGCCTTTTTTATAATTTTTTTCATAATTTTGTATTGTATAATAGTTTGATTATCTGATTATTATGTATTTGATAAATTTTGAGTTCCGTTTGATTGATTTTTACAGGTATGCGAATATAAAATTCTGTTTGTGAGAGTTCTATTTTTTGTTTTGTAATTATTTCATTTTCAAATGTTTCCACATATTTTGATAAAGGATTTTCCATGTATTGTATTTGCGTAAGTTGTTGATTTTGATAGACTTCAATTTTAAGCGACTCTTCAGCAGGCGATATTTCGTCCCAATGGAATTTTTGTGTGCTGATGCTGTGTGCTAATGTCGTGTCTATGAGCAAAATATGGTATTCCCCATTGGAGATGTCTTTTTTTATTTCAAAAAGCAGAAATAATGCATCCGTTTTTGCAACAGGAGCATAATTTACAACACCTTGATTATCAACAACTTGCCTATTTTTTGAATTTTCTTTCAATTTACACCCTACCATTAACAACATTCCTACTGTACCAATAAGAAAATATAATAACCATTGTTTGCTGAAAAAATTACAATTTTGGACCTGCATTTATCAATTTTTTACCTTCTTCGTTGTCGGTAAATTTTTCAAAATTATGAATAAACAATTGTGCTAAATTTTTGGCTTTTTGATGCCATTGCTCTTCTTCTGTGTAAGTTTTTCGCGGGTCTAAAACTTGCCTATCAACATTGTTTAATTCTTTGGGAATCATTAAGTTAAAGTATGGCAAAGGGTGTAAATCCACTTTGTCTAATGAGTCATCCAAAATAGCATTGATAATTGTACGTGTGTCTTTGATAGAAATTCGTTTTCCAGTGCCGTTCCAGCCTGTATTGACAAGGTAGGCTTTTGCACCCGCTTTTTTCATTCGCTTAACCAATTCTTGTGCATATTTGACAGGGTGTAAGGATAAAAATGCGGCGCCAAAACAGGCTGAAAATGTGGGAGTTGGATTGATAATTCCGCGTTCCGTGCCTGCCAATTTAGCCGTAAAACCACTCAAAAAGTAATATTTTGCCTGCTCATTGGACAAAACAGAAACCGGCGGTAAAACGCCAAACGCATCTGCCGACAAAAAAATAACTTTTCTCGCATGCCCCGCCTTTGAAACAGGCTTTACTATATTGTCAATGTGGTAAATAGGGTAAGAAACACGCGTATTTTCGGTAACAGATTTGTCCGAAAAATCAATTTTGCCTGCCACATCCACCGTAACGTTCTCCATCAAAGCGTCTTTGCGAATAGCATTGTAAATTTCAGGCTCCGCCTCCTTGTTAAGATTGATAACTTTGGCATAGCAGCCTCCTTCAAAATTAAAAATACCATCTTCATCCCAGCCATGCTCGTCATCTCCAATCAGCATTCGCTTGGAATCAGTTGATAATGTTGTTTTTCCGGTGCCTGATAGACCAAAAAATATCGCCGTTTCACCATCGCTTCCCGTGTTGGCAGAGCAATGCATAGACGCAATCCCTTGCAATGGCAACAAATAATTCATGTAAGAAAACATGCCTTTTTTCATCTCACCGCCGTACCAAGTGTTGAGAATAAGTTGCATTTTTTGTGTTAAATTAAAAACGATTGCAGTTTCAGAATTGAGTTTAAGTGCTTGATAATCATCTACTTTTGCTTTTGATGCTGCAATCACCGTAAAATCGGGTTCGCCAAAATATTCCAACTCCTCCTCAGTAGGGCGAATGAACATATTTTTTACAAAATGTGCTTGCCAAGCAACTTCCATAATAAAGCGAATTTTTATACGAGTTTTTAGATTGGCACCACAAAATGCATCTACTACATACAATTTTTTATTTGAAAGTGCATCAGTTGCAATACTTTTCAATTTATCCCAAACGGCGGGCGTGATAGGTTTGTTGTCATTAGGGTAAGTTGGTGTGTTCCACCATATTGTGTCTTTTGAAACACTATCAAAAACAAAATATTTGTCCTTTGGAGAGCGACCTGTATAAATGCCTGTCATTACGTTGACCGCCCCCAATTCGGTCAATTGTCCCCGCTCATATCCCTCCAAATGTGTTGCCATTTCATCTTCAAATAATTGCTCATAAGATGGATTATAGACAATCTTTTCGACATTTTTAATGCCATATTTCTCCAATGCTGCTTTTAAATCTGTTCCCATTGTTAAAAAAATATCAAAATGTTATATACCTAAAAAACTTTATTTAATGAAATAATTATAAAAATGCAAAAATACACAATTTTGTCAATTAAAAATTAAAAACGTTTTTTTAGGGTGGAGAGTAGAGATGCTATTTTTTGTCTGAACTTTGATTTTCGTATGATTTTTTTGATTTGTGTGATTATCTAAAATCAGAATAATCACATCAATCATACGAAAATCAGTGGTTCAGACAATTTTATAATCATAATAATCTCTACAC
>JAISTU010000096.1 GCA_031272415.1 Bacteroidales bacterium
ATTCAGAAACATAATGTGGAATTCAAAATTCCGAATTATCCAGAATGTGATGGTTTAGGGACTTGTTATGGTGGAGAATATATTAATCCGCAATCAGAATTTCAAGAAATTAAAGATTCGTTAAACAAAGAAAATGTTGATAAAGTTATTATAAGAAATCCAACCCCACAGGCACTCCTTTTTGCCTCAACAGTTAAGAATAGACAAATTATAAGTGAGGTGGATCCACTGTTTAAGATACCAGGAGTGGTTGCATATGATAAAGACACTATATATTTGAAACCCACTCTTCCTGCATCACTGGTTGATTCGGTGCGGCAATGGGGATTTGTTACAGTTATAAAAACACTATAAAATTATCATTAATATTTGTTTATTTATTTTAGAACCGCGCTTATACGAGCGCGGTTTTTTTGTTATGTCTATTTAGACACTTTTTGGGTAATGACCCCACTTTTTAATTGACACATATTCCCAGAATTAATTACAGTGATTATCATCGCGAGGATCGCATAGAGTTTAATTTTGGAGGGATTTATGAAAAGAATTATTCTCATTTTAACATTTTGTTTTTTAATTCCATACTCTGTTTTTGGAGATTGTGTAAAAATTAGCGATGCTGACGATTGTCCCTCTGATGGGTGCGGATGTTGGAATAATAATGGTATCATTTGCACTAATCCCACCACTACGCCACCTGCTTCTTTTTGCTCAAGTATTTTACCCAGTATTCCCGCTGATTGCATTTATTACACTGGCAGTGGAGGAAATTCTAACAATTGTCCTTGGGCGATAAAATGTCCAAGCGGGAAAAAACTTAGCTCATCGTATTCCTGCGAATCTTGTGGTGCCGGGTATTATAACGCAGAAATGATATACTCATCAATACCACAGTCTTGTGTATCTTGTATTGTAGATCATTATTGTCCGGAAGTATCAGGTGCAACAACACAACAGAGCTGTCCCACCTCATATAGCAGCAATTCAGGCAGCACGCAGTGCTCCGATTGCACTAAAACTTGCTCCGCCACGGATTTTCCATCAACATTAAATGGAGATTTTTTAATCGGTTCTAGTCCAACCGGATCTTTGTCCGCCATGTTAAACAGCAATGTATGTTCAGTCGCTACTAATGTTTCTGTCTGTGTGTTCGAATACCAATGCAATGCCGGTTATACAGGCGAAGCTGATACCGCTACCACTAATCCAAATTGTGTTTCCTGCGCGCCTCCGCAAAGCGGAACAGACAACTATCAAAATAAATTCTGCCCGCAAGGAACTGTTCCAAATAATGTTCAAAATTGTCCGTCTGGCGTCAGCGGCTCAGATGGAGCCCGCGTGGCGAATACCGATTGCTATAAGAACTATTCCGTGCCCAGTCTTGTCGGATGCGGAGATGGTGCGACAGTATCGCCTAATTCTCCGCAAAAAAAATATTACAATACTGCTTCAAGTTCGTATCCTGCGCCGAATTGGACTATTACCGCGGGTGCCGGATATGTTGTGAATAATAACGGTACTCCTAATCCGAGTTGCACACAGTGCGGGGCGGGGAATTACATAAGCAACGGAATTTGCACCACTTGTCCTGATGGTAAGTATTGCGAGGGTGATGGAGTGGCAAACAATTGCAAGAATGGCTTTAATCACAGCGGAACAAATCCGAATGAAGATAATATTGCTCACAATACGGCTACGGATTGCTATGTGTCTGCCAGCAAAGCCTGCGGAACGAATGGGTGTTTTACTCTGCCGGGCAATGCCAATACATTAAGATACTGGACAAATCGTGGATCAGCAAGGGGATTGCGGGGCTCGCCCGCAATGACAGTGGAGGGGGAGGATGAGATACATTTTTTAGAACGTTTTTCTCCCAAAATGCAAAAAAAATAATTCTTAATTTTCAATTCTCCATTCTCAATTAAAAAAAGTGTATCTTTGCATTTTATCTTAAAACTAATACAAATGAAATTTCTAAAAAGATATAAAATTTGAAGACAAATAAGGGCAAAAGTTATTATTATTTTGTAAAAGAAAGTGTTTTATGGCAGGTTATTATTCGCTTGATTGTCTTGTTATTCCTGTATTCTTTGGTAAGATTATTGTTCTTTTTTGAAGTCTATGGTGATACGGACAAAGTGGCGGGGAGTTTGTTTTTTTACGGACTTCGTTTTGACTTGTCTGCATTGGCTTATCTTAATATGCCGTTTTTTTTGATGTTATTGTTGCCGTTTAATTTTATTTTTTCAAAAATATACCAAAAAGTTGCCAATATTGTCTTTTGTGTGGTCAATAGTATTGGTTTTTTATTTGCTTTGATTGATATTGCATACTTTCCTTTTTCGCATAAAAGGACTACTTTTGCTATTTTTGATTTTTTGAAAGAAACCAACAATTTTGGGCATTTATTACCTGCATTTTTGAAAGATTATTGGTATTTATTCATCATTTTTGCAGGAATTATTCTTTTTTTAATTAAAATTTGCCAATGGACAACGTGGAAAAATGTGCGTCGATTTCGATACACCTTTTGGGGTACATTTTTAAGTATTTTTGTAAGAATTGTGTTTATTTTTGGCATTATTACGGCTTGTAGAGGCGGTTTACAATTGCGTCCCATAACTGCTTTAAATGCAGGCAAATACGCTTCTTCTGAATACATTCCACTTGTTTTGAACACCCCTTTTTGCATGATTTTATCCGTCAATGCACCACCCTTGCCGGAGCCGCATTTTTTCGATAAACAGGCAGAAATGGAAACCTATTTTTCTGTCCATAAACAGATTGATAAAAATTTATATTTCTCTCATTTACAGATAGATAACGTATTTATCATCATTTTAGAAGGCATATCAAGTGAATATTCTCAATTTTTAAGCGAAAATTCCTCAAAAACAGCAGGATTTACTCCATTTTTGGATAATTTGGCGAAAAAAAGTGTTGTTTTTAAGGGTTATTCCAACGGCACACAGTCAATAGAAGCATTGCCTGCAATCATTGGAGGCATACCTTCGCTGACAGAGGTTCCATTTTTGCTTTCGCCCTACAATTCGATAAAATTTGCTTACCCGCTCCACATTTTACAACAAAAAGGTATCACTACGGCATTTTTTCATGGAGGCATGAACGGCACAATGAATTTTGATGTTTGTGCTGCTTTGATGGGAATGCGGCGCTATTACGGTATAGCGGAATATCCTACCCCTAAAAAAGATTTTGACGGCAAATGGGGAATTTTCGATTTGCCTTATTTACAATATGTTGCAGATGTTTTGGACACGATTAGGAAGCCGTTTTTTGCCTCCGTTTTTACGCTCTCTTCGCATCATCCTTTCACTTTGCCAAAAGACTATATTCCTTTGGCGCCCAAAACAGGAACTCCCATGCAAAAAACGGTTGCCTATACCGACTATGCACTGCAAAAATTCTTTGAAAAAATATCTACAACTGATTGGTATTCAAAGACTTTGTTTATTATCACCGCCGACCATACCAACTTCGCAGGAATTTATGAAAATGTAGATGAAAAATTGTATAATATTCCTATCCTATTTTTTCACCCAAAGTTAGATAAACCATTGAAAATCAACACTATAATGCAACAGACAGACATTGTTCCATCTGTTTTTTCCTGCATGGGGTGGCAAAATGAATTTGATAGTTTTGGCAACAACGTTTTTGACACTTCGCAAACACATTTTGCAGTCAATTATCGTTCTAATTATTATCACTTTATTTTCAATCAATTAGAGGTCAATTTTGATGGAGAAAACACTTTTTATTTCTCAAAAGATAAAGATTTAGACAGTACGCAATTCATTTATTATCAGAACTTTATAAAATCTTATCTGCAACAATATTTTTCCACCTTAAAAAGATGATTTTTTTTAATTGAGAATGGAGAATTATTTTTTCCCTTTCACCCTGCCTTTTGGGCAAGGCATGCCATTGCCCCTACACTCTACACTCT
>JAISTU010000106.1 GCA_031272415.1 Bacteroidales bacterium
GTCGCTCCTGGCGTTATCATACTCGCATCATAGATAGGCACATAAGTACCTTCTTTCACCCAAACTTCTTCTCCTGGGATAGACGCATTTATCATTGCTTGCAAATCCGGCGAGGCATCTGCCCATGAACTACCATCCATTATGCCTGATCCTGTTTGGCTTACATACCGAATCGGTTGCGACTTCAAACTTACTGTGGCTAAAAATGCCACTAAAACTGATAATATTAACTTTTTCATAACTGTAATTTTTTTTATATAAAATTTCTTAAAATACAAAAATACACTTTTTATTTTGTGGAGAGTTAAAAAGTATTTTTTTTGCATTTTGGGAGAAAAACGTTCTAAAATCGGATAAAATCATTCTTAATTCTCAATTCTCAATTCCCTTCGCCCTTGTACCTTTCACCCTGTGCCATTTTTGGCAAGGCATACCTTGACCCTACACAAAAAATCACGCTCAACTCTCAGTTTATTTTTCTCGTATTTTGGGGTCTAAAATGCCGTAAATTATATCCACTAAAATATTGATACACACTAACATAAGTGAAATGTACAACAAACTGCCCATCACCACAGGAAAATCATATTTTTCTAATCCATTGACAATTAACACTCCAACTCCTTTATAATCAAATACATACTCTACAAAAACAGCACCAGCCATCATGCCTGCTAACCAGCCCGATAAAGCCGTAACAACCGGATTGAGTGCATTTTTGAGAACATGTTTCCATAAAATAGCAAAAAATGACAATCCTTTTGCTCTCGCAGTGCGGATATAATCCTGATTCAACACTTCTAAAACCGAATTACGCATCAATGCAGTTACGGTTGCTAATGGTCTGATTCCCAGCGTTATAGCAGGTAAAATTAAATTTTTGATGTCCAAAAATTCACCGTCTCCAAAATCACTGACCGTAAAGAGGCTGCCAAACATGTTCAATCCTGTATAATCCGCCAACAAAAAAGCAAAAATCCATGCCAACAATATAGCCGCAAAAAAGGACGGCACCGACATGCCTGCCACCGAAATGGTCATTAAAATTTTATCCATCCAACTGCCCTTAAAAACAGCACACAATATCCCTAACATTGCCCCTACCAACATTGCAAAAACAATAGCCACCAATGCCAAAATAACCGTTTTGGGAATTGCCTCATACAACATTTCAGACACTAAACGTTTGCTTTGATAAGACCGCCCTAAAAAAGGTTTTTTTGCAACTAAAACATAATTTTTTCCAATTTTGCATATTTTTTTTGACTGGTATTTGGCAACATTGAGGTAAAAAGGACCTTCTTTGTTCGATGAGTTGTGTAAAGACAGGGGCGAAATGTCATTCAAATAAGAGGCAAAACGGGTCATTATGGGCAAATCTAATCCTAATTCTTTGCGGACAGCCTCTTGCGAAGAAATATCTGACCGCTGTCCCATTGTCATTACGGCACTATCGCCCGGCAAAACGGCAAACAAAAAGAAAATCACCGTAATGACTCCCAACATCACCAAAAAACCATAGACTATTTGCCTGATAATGAACTTTTTCATGCTATCAAATCAATCGTTTTTTATTTGTTTGTTCGCCAATTTATAAAGTCCGATAGTGCATGTCGCACACGCAACACCTAATACCGCCCCGCAAATAATATCACTCGGATAATGCACCCCTAAATAAATGCGGGTATAAACAAAAATGAAAGGACATAACAAAAACCACCACCGATGTCGCTTCAAAATAGGGCGTAAAAAATAAATCAACACCAATGCCAGCGAAAAACCGTTGGTCGCATGCCCGGACACAAAACCGTATTTTCCACCTTTATAAAAAGTTCCGTCTTCGTATTGATGAAAATGTAAGCCATTCATAATCAATTCATTATGAGAAGGACGCGGACGTTTAACAGTCTTTTTAATAATATCTGAACTGCGGTCTGAAAAAACAAGCGACAGCCCAATAAATGCAAATATTAAAAAAGATTTTTTGTGATAATGACGCCATAATAGCCACAAAAAGAGTGCAAAAAGGGGCAACCAAATCCAAATTTGCGTAATTTGCCATATGATTTTATCCCACAACGGCGTATGAAATCCGTTCAAAAAAACAAGTAAATCGCTGTCGAGTTGTAAAATATTTTCCCACATATTATTCAAAATCAGGATATAATAAATATTTTTTGCGAATATTTTTGAATTTTTCTAAATCCTTTTGCCAAGAAGATTGAATTTCTTGTGCGGATTTGCCTGCCATAATTTGTTCTCTAAGTGATCGATTACCAGCCAAACGGTCAAAAGAAGAGGTAAAAAAATGTGCTTTATCAGGAAAATTTTTATAACATTCGACCAACAAATCCACCGCAATAAAATTACCATTTTTGAGTACATTTTTTGCCAAATTGGAAAGGTCAAAACCTCTGCATTTTTGATTGATACAAGGCGGATTTTCTGCCACAGACGGAATGGATTTTGGAGTAAAAAATATATCCCCAATTGGAAAATCGGGATGTCCCAACAACATAAACGGCTTCTCCGTTCCCCTGCCAACGCTCATTTTTGTCCCTTCAAACCAACATAAACTCGGATAAAGATAAATCGCCTCAATGTTTTGCAAATTAGGAGAAGGGGCAACAGAAGGGGTATATCTGAAAAAGTGCATATAGCCAAAGACAGGAATTACTTGTAAATCACAGCGTAAGTTATTTTTTAGCCATTTTTCACCGTTAATCATTTTTGCATACTCGCCGATAGTCATGCCTGTTGCAATGGGTACGGGATGCATCCCGACAAAACTGCGAAAAGCGGTGTCTAAAACAGGACCGTCCACAAAAAAACCATTCGGATTGGGGCGGTCTAACACTATAACTTTCACTTTTTGCTCTGCCGCCGCCTCCATAATATAATGCAAAGTGGAAAGATATGTATAAAATCTTGCTCCAACGTCTTGAATATCAAAGAGAATAATATCAATATGCAGCAATTGCTCGGCAGTAGGTTTTTTATTGCTGCCATACAAAGATACAATGGGTATTTTAGTCTGATTATCAATTGAATGTGATATTTTTTTACCTGCTTCTACATCGCCCCTAAAACCGTGTTCAGGTGTAAAAACTTTCACCACATCAACCCCCAATGCCAACAATGTATCTAACAAATGCACTCCATTGACCAGCGAAGTATGATTAGCACAAAGGGCTACCTTTTTCCCCTGCAAAAGCGGAACATAAGCCTCCGTGCGTGCCGCCCCCACCGTAATATCACTTTCTGATATGTCTTCCAATACAATCTTATATTGTTGCGCAAAAGAAACACGCAATATACAGAATATCAAACAAATATAACAAATTTTCTTTAACATATAGGATGTTTTTTACTAGAATACAAAAATACACAAATTTTTTAGTTGAGAGTTGAAAGTTGAAAAGGTTTTTTAATTTTTAATTGAGAAAATTGTGTATCTTTGTAAAAGGGTATGTTTTTTTTATTGATATTAAAATAAGAAAAAAATTATGAAAAAAAGGCAAAAATTTATAAATTTTACATAAGAATATGAAATATAACACCGAACAGAACAAATTAGTCAATGGAGAATACGGCAGGAACATTCAAAAAATGATTGAATACTGCATTGAAATTAAAGACCGTTCTCTGCGAAACCAACAAGCAAAGGCTATCGTGCGAGCGATGACTCATTTTGCAGTAGGTAACAAAGAAACAGAGGATTATTGGCACAAATTGTGGGATCATTTAATTGAGATTTCCAATTATCAATTAGATATAGATTCTCCGTTTCCGTTGCCAAAGCCTAAAACAGAAAAGCGGTTACGTCCGTTAGCATATCCGTATCACAAAATTCGGTTTCGCCCTTATGGAGCGTTGTCGGAGCAAATTATTCTCAAATTGACCAAAGAAGAGCCACTGCCGGAACGGGAGAAAGCAGTAGAAAACATTGCTAATCAATTGAAAAGGCAATATCTCAGTTGGAATAGAGATTCGGTCAATGATGCTTTAATTATTGAGCATTTGGGACTTTTATCGGGCAATAAATTGAAATTGAATAAAAATTTTACATTTCTTTCGACCAAAAGTTTGTTGGATGAGTTGGCAATAACACAGGCTACGGCGAATGCACAAGCCAAAGCGAGTCTTAAACAAGCCGCAAAACCGACTACGATACCAAAGCCTGCACCAAATCCGCAAACCGTTAGCACCCCTAAAAAGAAGAAAAAAAAGAAAAAAAATGCGGCAAATAATCCGCAACAAAATAATCCGCAAAATAATCAAAATAATAAACCACAAAACAATTTTCCAAATAATAGACCCAATAATAACCCCAATAAGCAAAAACAACAGGGGAATAATACGCAAAAGCCCGTTAATCAATTAAATGAAAAAAACAATAATGGAGGCAATGGGAATGGGAAGAATGCCAATCGTCCGCATTTTCAACAAAAAAATATCAATCCCAATCAGAACAAAAATCCTAATGCTAACCCTAATTTGAACTCTAACCCCAATTCAAATCAACAAAATGGAAACAAGAACTAAATGTTTGATTATCGGTTCCGGTCCTGCGGGTTATACGGCAAGTATTTATGCGTCCAGAGCGGGATTGCAACCTGTTGTGTATCAAGGTTTTCAGGCAGGAGGTCAATTGACAATTACAACAGAAGTTGAAAATTTTCCCGGTTTTGCGACCGGTATTCAGGGACCTCAATTGATGGATAATATGTATCAACAAGCGTTGCGACTGGGGGCTGACATTCGCTATGGCGAGATACTTTCTGTTGATTTTTCCCGACGTCCTTTTATTTGCATGGACGAAAACGGAGATATGATTGTTGCACAGACGGTCATTATTGCCACCGGTGCTTCGGCACGCTGGTTAGGCTTGGATAGTGAGCAAAAATTCAAAGGGTATGGAGTTTCAGCCTGTGCTACTTGCGATGGTTTTTTTTATCGGGATAAAACGGTGGCAGTTGTTGGCGGTGGCGATACGGCTTGTGAAGAGGCAACTTATTTGGCAACCCTTTGCAAAAAAGTATATCTTATTCACAGACGCGACAGCCTCAGAGCAAGTAAATTTATGCAAAAGCGTGTTATGGAAAC
Organism: Bacteroidales bacterium; assembly: GCA_031272415.1. Classification (GTDB taxonomy): domain Bacteria; phylum Bacteroidota; class Bacteroidia; order Bacteroidales; family WCHB1-69; genus JAISTU01. The sequence goes on from JAISTU010000106.1 coordinate 5,107, forward strand.
TCCGAATATTGAAATTCTGTGGAATTATGTACCTATTGAAATTCTGGGAAAAGAGGCAAATTTTGACAAGGAAGTAACCGGAATTTGCCTGCAAAACACTGTTAATCAATCTATTAAGTCGATTGAATTAGAGGGTGTTTTTATTGCCATCGGTCATCATCCAAATACGGAAATATTTGAGGGTCAAATTGCTATGGATGAGCACAAATATATACTCACCTCCGCAGGCAGTTCTTGCACAAATATAGAGGGTGTTTTTGCGGCAGGAGATGTGATGGATACTATTTATAAACAAGCCATTACAGCAGCGGCGAGTGGTTGTAAAGCCGCCATTGATGCCGAAAAATATTTGCTCAATTTGGCAGAATAAATAATTGTTTTTTTATTGAAAAAAAGGTGTATTTTTGCATTTTATAAAATTATTTGTATGCCGAAAGTTTTTAAGATACGTAAAGGACTGAATATTAAGATAAAAGGAGAAAGTGCAAAAGAAATATTGCCTTTCAATGCAAGTCGTTTTGCTCTCAAACCGGACGATTTTAGGTGGATTGTTCCCAAATTGCTTGTCAATGAAGGCGAGGCAGTGAAAGTAGGAACTCCATTGTTTTGCGACAAAGAAAACGAAAATTTACTCTTCGTTTCTCCTGCCAGCGGGACAGTCAAACAAATTGTAAGGGGTGAAAAACGCAAAATAGAATACGTTGAGATTGAGTCAGACAATCGTTTTGAATCTGTAACGATTGATATTCCGCCCATTACAAATGCTCAAAATATCACTTTGACCTTGCAAAAATACGGACTTTGGAACACTATCAGAGAGTTGCCATTCAATCGAATTGCCCGCCCAAACCGCTCTCCCAAAGCCATTTTTATTAGCGGATTTGACACGGCACCATTAGCCCCTGATGTAAGTTATTTAATTGAAAATCAAATAGATACAATACAAAAGGGAATTGATATTATAACTCATTTAAGCAAAGGAAAAATTTATCTTTCTTTGTATAAAAAAGCAAATAATGATGAACTAAAAACGCTGTCGGGTATTGAATTTGTTTATTTTACGGGCAAACATCCTGCGGGCGATGTGAGCGTTCAAATTCATAAAATTTATCCTATCAATAAAGGCGAAATCGTGTGGTATATTGATTTGCAATCTTTGATAATGATAGGCAAATTGTTTGGCAATCAAAAATTGGATTTTTCTAAAAAGATTGCCATTTGTGGCACCGGATTGGAAAAGAGAGGCTATATTTCTATTCCACAAGGTGCAGAATTGTCAACTTTTTTATCCCAAAATGCAAAAAAAGGCAACTATCGCATTATCAGTGGTAATATTTTGACGGGAAAAAACATCTCTCAAAGTCCATTTGCAGGCTATTATCACCACCAAATCACGGTTATTCCTGAGGGTGGTCAAAGGCGACTTTTTGGTTGGTTAGCCCCAGGATTTACGCTTTGGAGTTATTCTCGCACTTATCTTGCATGGCTTTTTCCGTGGAAAAAATTCAATCCTAACTCTTCTCTTAACGGAGGCATACGTCCTGTAATTTTTAATACTTATTATGACAACGTTTTTCCGTTTGATATTTTTCCTGCACAATTGCTCAAAGCCTGCATTGCGGAAGATATTGATTTAATGGAAAATCTGGGTATTTATGAGGTAACAGAAGAAGATTTTGCACTTTGTGAGGTCATTTGTCCCTCCAAAATTGCATGGCAAGAGATTATTTTAAAAGGTTTAACAATGTTAAAAGATTAAAATTATGCGACGGTTAGAAAAAATAAGCGAAAAAATAGAAAAGAATTTTGAAAAAGGAAAACCTTTGCACCCTTTTTATTCACTTTTTGATGCAGCAGATACTTTTTTGCTGACCCCAAAAGATATTACTAAAACAGGCAGTCATATTCGCGATGCGGTAGATATGAAAAGAGCAATGATGACGGTAATTGTGGCTCTTTTGCCTACACTTTTGTTTGGGTTGTGGAATATTGGTTATCAGCATAATTATTCTATTGACGGCAGTACGGAACTTCATATTTTGTCCAATTTTTGGTATGGATTTTTGGTGTGGTTGCCCATTGTGATTACGGTATATGTTTCAGGTTTATCTGTGGAAATTATTTTTGCACAAATTCGCAAGCATCAAGTTGCAGAAGGTTTTTTTGTAACAGGCATGTTAATACCTTTGATTGTGCCGCCCGGCATACCGCTTTGGATTGTTTCTTTGGCGACCATTTTTGCGGTCATTTTTGGTAAAGAAGTGTTTGGAGGCAATGGATACAATTTTTTAAATCCTGCTTTGTTAGCCAGAGCATTTATATTTTTTGCTTATCCTTCTGTCATATCGGGCAATAAGGTGTGGATAGCGGACAAAGCAGATGCGTTTTCAGGGGCAACGCCTTTGGATATTTGCAAAAATGCAGCCGATGCAGGCTTAAATGCTAACGAATTATTGCAACAATTGCCGTCTATATTTGACTCTTTTATAGGCATTATTCCCGGCTCTATCGGCGAAACATCTAAATTAGCCATATTGTTGGGTGGAATAATTTTGGTAATTACGGGCGTTGCAAGTTGGCGAATTATGGTGTCTACAATGGCAGGCGGTTATCTTACTGCATTATTATTCAATCTGTTTGGCAGTGGTGCTTATGCGGCTGTGCCTGCTCATCAACAAATACTGATGGGTGGTTTGCTTTTTGCAGCCGTTTTTATGGCGACAGACCCTGTAAGTTCCACTCATACACGACAAGGTGAAATTATTTTCGGTTTATTGATAGGCATTTTAACCATTTTGGTACGACAATGGAATCAAGGCTATGTTGAAGGACTTGTTTTGGGTTTATTCCTAATGAATGTATTAGCCCCTTTGATTGATTGGTGCGTTATTCAACTTAATATCAACAAGCGGAAACGAAGAGCCATTAAAGCAAGGGTGTGATTTTTTTGCATAAATGAATAAAAATGTTATAAAAAATGAAAAAAGAGCATGTAAACAAACTGATTTTAGGAGATAATTTAGTGGAAATGCGGCAAATGCCTGATGAGTCAATTGATTTGATTTATTTAGACCCGCCCTTTTTCAGCAATCGAACTTATGAGGTAATATGGGGTGATGAGGGAGAGGTACGCAGTTTTGAAGACCGCTTTGCAGGCGGCATTGAGCATTACATACATTGGTTAAAACTTCGTGTGCGAGAGATGTATAGAATATTAAAACCGACAGGTAGCATTTTTTTACATTGTGATTGGCACGCAAGCCATTATATTAAAACAAATATTTTGGATGA
>JAISTU010000152.1 GCA_031272415.1 Bacteroidales bacterium
ATATAAGTATAAAAAATAAGATATTATAGAGAAATAAATTATAGTTTTAACACATTTAAAAATTGAATTTTTATGAGAAGCATAGCAAAAATAGAGACTCAGAAGAGCGGGGCTTTTGGAATTACAAAAGAGGCTCACAGAGATGCAGGAAAAACGTTATTTAACGCACTTTTAAGAGCGATAGAGAGGTTATTTTGTTGTGCCATGTACCCCCCCCCCCCCCCCCAGCGAAAGTTGCTGAAAATCAATTATTTAAGCAAATTTTACGGCTATGTTGAATATTGGTTTGTATGGATTTTCTATTGGTTTAATCGGGTCGGCAAAATATGGCAGGAAACAGGGCACAGATATAGACGGCTGCTGTCTGTCGGCGGAGGACATGAGAGAGAAGAAAACGCTCCCCTACTACAATCCTGCAAGGGGAGCACGGCGTTTAACTCCTTTGAGCTGCATAATCCCATCTTTTTCTGGTACAAAGAATTTGGATAGCCATGTCCCCGAGACGACTCCACTATCGGGGACATTAAAGGGCAAAAGCTCACAGTGGTACAAATGTTAGTTTTTTTGACAAACATTCTACTGCGAGGGGAAAGAGCAGACACTCTTATCAAAAACAAAACTAATGAAAAAAGATTTTAAAACGTCAGTTCTTTCTCTGGTTTTTAACCAACTGATGAAGTTTATTGTTAACGCTGAATTATCGAAACTCAATGTGAGAAAGATAGAGTGCGGTGAGGAAGCAAAAAAAATAGTTTAGTTTATGATTGTTCACAGATTAACAAAAGAAGAACAGAAAGAAATATTAGGCGGAGTAGCATCTGTAAACGGAAATGTAGTCGCATTAGTCGCAATTATAGATGCAAAGTCAGATAACAGTAACCAAGTTTGCAATATTAACAGTGTTACAGGTTGTGTATGCGTTTATAATGATGATCCAAAATTAGTAAATAGCAATACTATTATGGGCTGCATGTGCACATGTAAAAAAACTACAGGTTTGATTGCTACTACGGATAACGCAACTTTGCCAATTATATAATTTTGAAAGGAGAATTATTATGTACTCAAAAGAATTGACAAAGAAAGAGTTAGACGTCATAAAAGGTGGATTATCTGTTGGGTCGGATGCAGTGTTTTATGATGGCACATCGGATATGTTGGGAATGGCAGATGCTGAATTCGCAAAAAACAACATCAACAAATTACCTAAATGTACGTGTACATTTAAAAATTTCGATAGGATGTTGAATACGAATAAAGCATGGGGCTGTGTCTGTACTTGTGCTTAATTAAATTTAATTATTTAAAGAAGAACATGAAAGCGATATATTTTATAGGATTGTTATTAGGAGTTTCAATATTTGCTAAAATCGAAGCAAAAACCATCAATTTAGGGTGTTTTTCGGCTCAGAAATCTACAATTACGATAATGATTGATAACAAAATTGAAGATTGGAGAATTTCGGCGGAAGAAAATCCTGATATTTTAAGAGTGTTTTGCCAAAAGAAAGTAAATGTACGGTTTTGTTTGTCAAATGATACCATAAAATTCCAACTCAAGGCAAATGATACCGTGAATTTTGTGATAATAACAAAGCAAAAAGATAGTGCATTTACGCAAGTGATCGGTGTAAATAAGATTTCCAACAGCATTAGCAAGGCTGAAAAAATATATCACTTGAGCCATCTGTGGAGTGAGGTAAAGTATAATTTTGTAAATATAGATAAGATTGATTTTGATTGGGATAGCCTTTATTTTGCATATATTTCGCAAGTGGTGGCTACGTCAAATGATTATCAATACTATTTATTGTTACAACGTTTTCTTGCCTCACTGCATGATGGTCATACACACATTTTTATGCCTGATGATTTTGGGGTATTTCGTGATTATGCGCCCATTGGAGTGGAAACTTTTGAGAAAAAAGTATACATTACTTCTATCCGCAAGGGAATTGGAATGGATTCATCTTTTTTAGGCGGTGAAATTATAAAAATTGATAATATTCCTACCGAAAAATATTTGCAAGAGTTTGTAATTCCTTATATTGCAGCCTCAACGGAGGCACATCTTTGGATGCAAGTGGAGGCAAAAATTACTTATAATTTTCGGTCAAAACCGCTAAATATAGTTGTAAAAATGCAAAACGGGAACATAAAAAGCATTAGTATTCAGCGAAATGGAGAGGCAACTCGAACCGCAAATGAAGAATATTGGAATCTTATTGACAAAAAAGAGCAAAAATATGAATACGTGCAATTGATTTGGCTACAAGATTCTATACTTCATTTAAAAATCAATCGTTTTTATCCTGAAAATGAGGTAGATAGTTTATTATGGGCATATCAATATGAAATTCGCAAAGCCAAAAAGTTGATTATAGATTTGCGGTCAAATGGGGGCGGTTCAACAGGAGTAGCATGGACTTTGCAATCTTTTTTAACAAAAGGGAAGTACTTCTTAAATTTTGGTTGGCAAAGTCGCATCAATGACGGGGTAAAAAAAGCAAATGGCAATTGGATTAAAGAGTGTGAGGATTTTTATTTGGAAAGAGCATATCGCTCCGAAGAACCTGATACAGTGTTTGTTGATGATACAATTGTTCGATGGACAATGCCTACTGCAATTTTGATAGGAGAATATACGTTTTCGGCAGCAGAAGATTTTTTAATCAATTTATACGAAGTGCCAGATAGACCGATACTTATAGGTAGACCAACAGGAGGTTCAACAGGCTCTCCATTGGTGATTTTTGGCATGCCATTAGACGGTGCTGCACGATTGTGTACCAAAAGGCAGTTCTATCCGTATAGCAAAACTCCGTTTGTAAACAAAGGCATTCTGCCCGACATTGTTGTTCCTCACACGTGGGAAAATTACTTATCTAACAAAGACATTGCATTGGAAAAAGCAGTAGAATATTTAAAATCAAAAGAAAAATAAGAGTAATGAAAAAATATAAATTAAGCACATATAATTTCTTTAAAATATTTGAGGATAATATTGTTACATGTATGAACCTCGTAGAGAAAATATGCTTTTGTCTGTCAAAAGAAAAATACGATTTATTGTTAAATCATAAGGACAATATAGAACATTTAGCAAAGGATAATCCTTACCTGGTGAGTGCTCTCTATAAATTAGGCTTAATAATTGATGCGCATGAAGATGAGACTCAAAAAATTATAGTGCAACATAGAAAAGAAGTTTATAGTAGACGATCTTATCGTATAACAATTTTGCCTACGTTGAATTGTAACTTTAAATGTTGGTATTGCTATGAGGAACACTCAAAGGCAGTTATGGACAAATCTGTACAGCAGTCAATCATAAAGCATATTAAAAGAGAAATTGCAGAAAGTGGGGTACAGCATATTCAAATGGATTGGTTTGGAGGGGAACCGCTAATGTGTTTTGATGATATTGTATATCCATTATCATTAAAAGTAAAAAATATTTGTAAAAAAGAAGATGTGTTTTTCACCAATTCTATTACCACTAATGGAGCATTATTTACGTCCAATAGCATAAAAAAAATTGAATCATGTGAAAATGACTTCATTTCAAATTACGCTGGATGGGAATGAGACTTTCCATAATCGCATAAAACACCAAAAGGTGCAAAATGAGCGAAATGAATACAAGTTACTTCTGAATAATATCTTTGAAATATTTGACACTGTAAAAAATCTTTGTTTTTTACTCAGAATCAATTATACAAAAGCAAATTTATCATCTATTTGCGATATTATGAATGATATTCCGGATAAATATAAAGAAAAAATTATATTTTCTTTCCAACAAGTCTGGCAAACACAGGAAATAGAAGGTCATATTCCTGCGGATGAAGTAATAAATAGATTTATTGCGAATGGGTTTAAAGTGTCTAAACCACATCTTGAGCCATTTTTTTATCGCTGCTATGCAGATGTATTAGGGCAGATTGTTGTTGCTCCGAATGGAAACATATTTAAATGCACTGCTCGCGATTTTGAAAATCAACCACCCGACGGAATTTTAAACAAAGATGGAGTGATTGAGTGGACAGACCAGTATTATCGAAGAATGTCAAAAACTACAATTGAGTATGAAAACTGTCTTACTTGTCCAGTTTTGCCTGCTTGTTGGGGACCTTGTTCTCAAAAATTACTTGAATACCAAAAAGGTACATTTGATATAATTTGCAATGTAGCAGGAGTAAAACAAACGATATATCTCACATTAACCGATTTCTATAAAAAAGTAAAGTCTCTATAATTGAACACGAAATTTGAATATAAAACAATCTCGCAAGTAATTGTACAGGAACAAAAGGAGAGCAGAAAAAAGGCGTCAAAAGATTTCTGCTCTCCGAAAACCACGCTTGTTAGAGTGTAGAGTGGAGTGTGTAGAGTGTAGAGTGTAGAGTGTAGAGACGGTGCACGTAG
>JAISTU010000099.1 GCA_031272415.1 Bacteroidales bacterium
TTATCACGTTTGCTTTCGTAAGCCGTATCGCAAAGAATACCGTATTTGTAACAAATATTTGTGGTCGGACTTTTCTCTCTAATCACTCTGCCCAATAAATCGTAGGCGTATGTAGTCCATTTTTTATCTGCTTCTATAGTGTTATATAAATACGGAAAAGACACCTTAACTACCTGACCGACTGAATTATACCTTATTTCTGAACAGCCGTCTGATTGAGAATAAGTGAATATTTTTCTACCCAATTTATCATAAACTGTATAGCCCATAGCCCCAAAAGAAGACATTGTGCAAGTATAATAAGCACTATTGGCGACCGTAGTAATCGGATTTCCCCAGCCTACATAGACCGAATCCCAACTGCCATCAGGATAAAAAGTGGCTGTTTTTTGTCCAAATTTATCATAATGATAAGTGGTTGTGAAACCGTTCCTGTCGGTGGAGGTCAACAAATTTCCTGTTTTAGTATTGTAAGTATACGTCCCTATTGTGTCTATATGAAAATTGTTTTGGAAAAGGTTATACATATTGACTTCTCTTGTTATAAATCTAAAAGTGCTGTCCATTTGAGTGGATTTATAGACAGTTACTGCGTTTGTTGCTGTAAAAACATTCCACAAGGGTATTCCTGCATTATTGTAAAGAGAAAAAGTTTGCAATTGCGAACCATATTCATTCCACTTTCTAATTTGCGATAAATAAATACCGTCCGCTTGATAACTGATTTTTTTATATTGTTTTTTTACCAAAATTTCACCTGCTCTTTCCTCTGTAATAATCACACTATCAGGTTTTATGTATTTATTATAGTATTTTTGATAAGTGGTTTTTGTTGTGGTTTTGACGGCATAAGGACTCCAAACCTCCGATTGTTCAAAAGTTTTAACACCACTTATATTAAACTGCTCTCTTCCAAATGCAATTCTAGACTCATATAAAATTCGTTCTGTATAGAAAAATCTATGATTTAACACATCATTGGTTATATGATAACGGTTATAGGGTAAAAATATAGCATTACTACCAAAAGTAAATACTTCAGGCATAAAAGTTTGCACCTCAAAAGGTTCATCTCCATTTTTATCAGAAGTTTTGTATGTTCTTATTTTGTCAGGTTCTAAAATTTGAAAGGTGTTATTTTTGAAAAAAGTATATTCTTTTGTAATTCCGTTACTGTGGCAATAAAAATAATTAAATCCTTGAAAACAATGCCTTTGATAGTTGAAAACAGGATTTATATATTCAAAAGTTGTGGTATTTTTACCATTGCCGCTCCCATTGGATTGTTTGAGTGTTTTAACAAGTGGCAGATGTATTTTCCCTTGTACATAAGCGTTTCCTTTTACATATTGAGTATATTCTAATTCAGTTTCAACAGATAATCCATTGGTGATTTTTGCAATTAAATCGGCACTTTCATTGCGAAAGAAACACCAAGCATGTTTAATTTTATATATAATATCTATTTTTCCATCATTGTTAACATCTCCTAATTTGAATACCAAAATAGATTCATCATAAGGTACACTGTCAAGTATTTTCTCTGTATAAGCATATTGATTATTTGCATTTATATATCGTGTAAAAAATATATGCCAAACATTATCTTGTATTTGGGCTATATCTACCTTCCCATCTCCATTAAAATCGGCAACAAGAGGATGATGACAATCTTTAGAGTTGTATTGGTCAGTTTTCCAATTTGGGATTGCTTGTAATAGACTTGTTATATCTACAGATGTTGTACAGTAGGGTATTCCATTATTTATATTTATTCGCCAATGGTGGTCAGTCGCGTAGGTAAGAATGTCCTGTATGCCATCCCCATTAAAATCTCCATAATAACACAAATGGAGGTCCGTCGGAAAATTTCTCACACGTCCGCCATCAGAAGTAAGAACAAGTTGCATTTTTTGTAATTCACAATTCCACTCATATATTTTTGTAGAATCATCTTGCGTAATAAGCAAATCCACTTTTCCATTGCCATTTATATCAATTGCCATTGACGTGTGTTGTTGAAAAGCATGCTCCATGAAATGATAAGTATTAGGTGCTGTATACATTTTTGGCATAATTATTGTCCGTCTCATAAATATATGTCATATAATTGCCATAAACATCCGTAATTTTGTTGAGCATCCAAACGGCTGAATTGTTGGAAAATAACCGAGAAGTCGCCGTTTTACCATATTCCGCTATCGTACCATTGTCATGTTCTACTTCAAAATATTTTTTATTATCGGCGGTCAATTTGATGGTCGTTTTTGTAAAAGTCTGTATTTCAGTCATATACTCCGAATTGGCACTGCCATACGCCCCATTGTTGCTTGTTTTTATCAATCTATTGCCGTCCAATGAAAAACGGTCTAAATTATCATTGAATTGAATCGCCGTAATATTATTGTCGTGATATTTATTTTGTCCGCTACGGGTGATTGCCGACAAACCTGAAATATCCCACTTTAACCCCAAAGCACCATTGCCCGATTGACTGTTATAAACAATGGACAAATTAGGCTGTATGCCTTGTGTTCCCGGCACTACTTCTATGGGAATACTATAAGTGGCTGACCCTGTCGGACTTACATCAATACTACCCGGCAAACTGCCTACTTGATTTTGTGAAAAAAGAACAGAAAATTTGGCAAAGAAAACAAACAAAAAAACTATCATTGCGAATTGATTTTTTCTCTTTTTCGCAACATTTTTTTCTCTTTTTGCAAATTTTCTTTGTATCTTTCTCATTTTTTCACTACTTTCCATGTCGTTTTTTCTCCGTTAATAATAACCGTTATAAAATAAATACCTGTTGCAAAGCGACTTAAATCAATTTCGGTTTGCAAAGCCGAAAAACTTTGTTCTCCCATTTCTGCACTATTTACATTGTAAATCAAAACATTACCGTCTATTTTATCAACATTGCTTTTTATTTCCAGATTGATATGAGCAGTTGTCGGATTGGGGTAAAGCAGTAATTCAATTTCACCCGCTTTATCCGCAAATACTTCTGTTTCAGGATTCTCTGCTGTATAACCTGACGAAGTAGAAGACGACGCTAATATCACCACTTTACGCACAATTCTATTCCCTGCCTCATCATATTCATATTCTCGCTGCATCACATTCACCGTTTGCCCTGCCACGCAACCGCAAACAACCAACAACATTAAAAATATAACTATCTTATTCATTTTCAACATATTATTCACAGTATTTGATTGTTATACAAACCAATTCCGCCTCCAAAAAATCTACTTTTTCGACATCTACTTTTGCCTTCACTTTATAGTAGTAAGTACCTTCTTCAAGTTCAGCATCAATATATTCTCTTGTACCATTGCCACCTTCAAAAATTACATCTCCATTACGTTCGACAACAAACAATTGTGGCTCAATCGCTCTTTCATTCATAAACCATTGTAAATGAACATTATAACCTTCTATCACAGCAACAACACTATCAGGAGGCAAAGCAATTGAACTTACTCCGTCATCAATATTGAGCATAATAATTTCTCCCTCAAATGCAGATATATCAGGCTCATTGTCAACAATTACGCCTACCGCCTCCTCTAATGTCAGCATTGTTCCATTGTCAAAAGTAACACTTAATTGGTAAGTATAAAGCACATCTTTGTCAATATTTGTATCTGCATACAATCTCACATCCGCAGGCAATTCTGCTATCATACTACCATTGCGATAAATGGTGTAAAATTGTGGCTGATATATACCGTTGTTAGGCATTAAATCCCAAGTAATCAACACATTATCATTAAAAATAAAGTGCGAAAACCGATAAGGCAAATTATATTCAACTACAGGCGAAATTTCACTGACAGTTACTAAAATGTCATCTGCCCAACAAAATGTATTCTCATCGGAATAAACTGCACATAAAGTATAATGATAATCATCCAAGTCCAGATCCGCATCAAGATAAAAAAACGTGCTCCCATTCAATTGAGTGATAATTTCATTCTCTCTTTGCAGAATAAATTGTACAGGAATTTCCCCCTCATTTTCTATCCCCCATTCCAAAACTACTTGATTTTGATATACATTCGCATTAAAAAACATAATATTTGCATAGTCAAACACTTGATTAACAGTGATTTGAACCGTATCCGAAAAATATTCTTCCCCTTTATAAACCGTTTTTATACAATAATTATTAGTCCCTGCGGGGACATCAGAAAGCACAAATTGAACAGCCGTAGGCGACAATGGATAAATGACCGTAGACGCACTGCCTTGATAATGATTTTGTACAATGCTATACTCCAAAAAAGAAGGTATAGCAGAACCTCCCATAACAACATCGCAAGACCACGTAAAAACAATCTCATTACCCTGCACAATTCCGCTAAAATCTGTCGGCAAAAAAGCAACAGGAATACTTTGTGCTATCCCAACAACACTAATGCAAATAATCAAAATGCAACTTAATATTCCATTTTTTATTTTTGCCTGTGCCATTCTAACTCTTTCCCAAACACCCCGCAAATGCACCCCACTTGCAACAAAAAAAATATTCATTATTCCATCTATTATTGTAATTGTATCAAAAACTTAATATATATCTATTAACGAATTGTTGAAAAAAATATTGTGTGTGGTGGGACTACTTTTTTTACCATTTTTTATTCTATTGGAAATTTTTGTTAAATTTTTGGATAGTGATTCCGCCATTTTTTAGAACGTTTTTATTCCAGAATGCAAAATCTCTACTCTCTGCACTCTACTCTCTGAAAAAACCTTATTTATCGAAGATCCCTTAATAGCAAGGATTTTTCAGTTAATTTCCCTTATTAACAAAAAAATAAGGGTAATAGTGGGGACGTTATTTCTTTTGCTACTAAGGGTGCTTTGATAAATAAGGGTTTTATAGTTTGTTAAATTTGTAAAATCTTGTTAATCAAAAAAAATCATTCAAAATCACGGTTCAGACAAAGAAAAAAATTCTCAATTCACACTTCTCAATTGTTCTCCGGTTTCCACTTTATAAAAAAGAGCATACAACACCGGCACTATCAGCAGAGTGATACATGTTCCGGCTAACAGTCCGCACATAATTGTAACAGCCATAGAGCCAAAAAGAACATCCGACAACAAAGGTAACATGCCCAAAATAGTGGTTCCTGCTGCCATGGTTACAGGTCTTAATCTTGATAATGAGGACGTTATCAAAGCCTCAAAAGCAGGACATCCACTGTCAATCAAACGTTTTATTTCGTCCAACATGACAATTGTATTTTTTATCATCATGCCAATCAACCCCAAAGCACCGACAATGGCAACAAAACCAAATTCTTTCCCAAAAAGCAACAATCCTCCGACAATTCCAATGGCGGCTAATGGCACACAAAAAAATATTATTAACGTTTTGCGTAAATCTTTGAACAATAAAATCAACAATCCTGTTATCAATATGATAGCCAAAGGAATATTGGCGAACAAATAGCGGGTAGATTGTGAGCGTGCGGCGGCTTCCCCTTGCCACGAAAACGTGTAACCGGCGGGCAAAGAGATATTTTCTATTTTCGATTCAATGGCTTTACGGCACTGTTCGGGTGTAAAACCAAATTTATTATTGCATTGCACTCTGATACATTTTTGTCCATTATGACGGCGAATAATTAAATCTTCCCAATCTACTGATATTCCGTTAGTTACTTGATTTAGAGAAGGATGTGAAAGCAAATTGGAAATAAATTCGGTAGTGTTTTGATTGCCGATAATCAAATCCAAAATGTCTGCTTTATCAATGGATTCTATGGCGGGTAATGTAGTCAAAATGGGGATATTTGACAGATTATCAATGGTTTGATTTTGTGAATTGACACTACGCAAATAAATCGGCTCGGCAATATCTGACTGATAATAAGCACCAACAGGAATGCCTTCGGTAGCAGCGAGCGTTGAAATGGCTATATCGGAGCGAGATACACGGCGGTTGCGTGCAGCTGATTGATTGTAATTGATTGTGTATACGGGCGTTTGTGGCATCCAATCGTTAGTTACCAACATCGCTGACGGCTCTTGTATCATAATCGTTTGTGCCTGTTGAGCCAAATTTTTCAACACTTTTTCATCCTCCCCCATAAAAAGTATTTCCACAGGAAAAGGTTTATACATCAGATTGTATTTTTTTATTCTCACAAAAGCCTGCGGATACTGCTCGGATAGTGTTTTTTGCAATTCAGGCAATGCTTTTTGCATATCTTTGGGCGATGCAAAATCTACTATCAACTCCCCATATCCTAACGAAGGCTCTGCAAAAGAGCGAACCAAATTGTAACGAAACGGAGTACCGCCATAACTTGATGTAACATGCTTAATATCAGAGCGTTGTAATAATAATTTTTCAATTTCTTGCAAATCCGATTTCACTTTTTCAATTTTTGTATTTTCGGGCATTTTGTATTCAATATATGCCTGTTCATATTTAAAATCGGGGAAAAAACCTTGCTTTACAAACAAAAATCCAAATGCACTCAAACCCAACAAAATAAAAACGACCGCCAATGTAGCCCATTTATGATGTAGCAAAAAAGTGAGTATATTTTTATAAATTGTGTAAAATTTACCTGTAAAAAGTTCATTTCCAGGCTGTATTTTTGTTTTTTTGAGCAATAATTGTTCCGCCTGAATAGGGACAAGTGTCAATGCCATGAGCCAACTAATGAGCAAAGAGACCGTCAAAACAATAAACAAATCACGTACATAAACGCCTGCCATGTCGGGCGACAAAAATATGGGAAAAAATGCTAAAATGGCTATCAAAGTTGCACCCAAAAGCGGCATGGCGGTCTTTTTGGCTGTATTTGTCAGTAAATCAGGTATTTTCATTCCTTTTTTGATGTCAATCAATACGCCATCAATAATCACAATCGCATTATCTACCAACATCCCCATTGCCAAAATCAAAGCCCCCAAAGAAACCCGCTGCAATGTGCCGTCAAAAAAATACAAAATACAAAACGATCCTAATACAATGATAATCAAGTTAATAGCCAAAATTACTCCACTGCGAAATCCCATTGTGAGCATAAGTATAAAAACTACTATTGCAATGGATTCCAATAAGTTAAGCAAAAAAGTAAAAATGGCATTGCTCACGCGGTCAGATTGAAAAAATACTTTATGAAAATCAATGCCAAGCGGAATATCTCCTTCTTTTTTGAGGCTATTGAGTTTATTTTCAACATCTTTACCTACTTTTGTAATATCGTGCCCGCTTGCCATAGAAATCGCCAATCCGATGGCTTCTTGTCCGTCAAAACGCATGCTGCTGCGGGACGGCGTTTCAACTCCCTTGTGTATGTATGCAATATCTTTGAGTGTCAGTTGGTCGCCCTCATGCCCTTTGATAACCAAATTTTCTATATCATCTATATGTGTGTAAGTATCAGTGATTTTCATTCTCACACGATTATCGCCGGCATTAAAATATCCGGGGTAAACCATTTGATTTTGACTACGTAAAGTGAGTAATAATTCATAAAAATGAACCCCTAAATTGGCTAATTTATCTTGTTGAATATCAATAAATACGCATGGTTTTTGTTCTCCATACAATGCAATTTTTCCCACACCGGGTACAATTTGCAATTTTTCTTTAATATCCGCCACATAGTCGTTTAATTCTTCGGTTGAAAATCCATCAGAAGTGATAGTGTAAAAAAGTCCATAAACATCTCCAAAGTCGTCCATTACAATAGGTTGTCGGGCTTCATTGGGTAATTGAGAGGCTGCATCCGCCACTTTTCGCCGCAAAATATCCCAACATTGCTGAATTTCCTCCTCCGGCAAGGTCAAATCCAAAGCAACTTGTATAATGGAAACGTCGTTAGAAGATTTAGAATCAATATCTTCCACCGCAGTTGCCGTCCGTATGGCACGCTCTAATGGAATAGTAATTTGCTCCTCCACTTCTTTTGCCGATGCACCCGGATAAATAGTTACCACTTGTGCAATACGAATTTTGAGTTCAGGATCTTCGCTTTTCCCCATCTTAAAAAACGAAAAAATACCGCCCACTACCAAAGCAATCGCCAAAAAATAAATTAAAAGTTTGTTTTTAAGTGCAAAGTCCGAAATATGCATAGTTTTTATTTCTCCATTATTCTTTTTAAATCCTAAATACAAAGATACACAATTTTATCAATTAAAAATTAAAAATAATAAAAAAAAATAAGTGTTACCTGAAAAAAAATGAGCAATATTTACTAATATGTTGTTCAATATTGCTCATTTTTCACTGCGAGAAAAAATTATGGCGTTTTTATTATTGCTTGAACTTTTTTTGTTTGAGATTGTACAATCGTTTTGGGTATTCGGATGTGGGTTACAGGCTGTTGCATAATATTACCTGCTTTTGTTGATGAAAATGCACCGTCGTCAGTAATGGAAAACTCTAAATAAGTTCCATCATCTGAACATACAATTGTATATCTTCTCCCTGCAATAAAATTGTACGTATATGGAGAAGAAAGCACATACATCCACCCATCACTGGCCGAATTAGCATAATAGTAATAAAGAGGCGTACTACTCCCCGATGGGATTTCATAATAAGGAGATGTGCCATAGGTTGTAGTATTATTATCTTCATCAATATAGTCATGTTGAACATAAACCGAATCTACATTGCTTCCTGTCATTTTTACAACAGACATTGACAAGACAGTAGTATAATTTTGTACTTTTTGAAACCTTACTTGCGCAGTTGTTGGTGTCGGTGTTGCTTGTGTTTTGAATGATACCTGATTGCCATACTGCACTCCTTGTGAATTGATTGCATAGGAGCGTACATAATACGTTGTATTTGCAGATAATCCTGTTACATTAGTCGTAAAAGATACTATTTGACCGATACTGCCAGAAACGCTTGTTTTATTATTGTTGGTAGTCGGGTTAGGTGATGTTGAATAGCAAACACCTTTTTCTGTATATGCAGGATTGCCAACAGAAATAATTCTACCACCTAATGTTGCACTTGTGGCTTTTATATTAGTGGCTGCATCTGTAGAAACCGTTGGCAGTTCATTCCCATTGATGCTGCCTACCAAAAGTTCAATAAATTCATTGGCAGAATTTTGCATTTCAGTTAATCCTGTTCCACCTAACGAACTGCTACAGTCTAATACAAGCATCACAACAGCACTTTTGCGTTCAATGCTCATTTCTGTAGTTGAAGATAAATCTGTTTCGCTCGTGTAGGTCAAACCACTGCCTTCGTCATAGTAAAAATTGAGTTTGTTTTTATCAAACTGCTGCCCGTTTAACAATGCGAAATTATCAAACCTGAATTTCAAATATACATCGCTACTTGCTGCTGCACCATTGACGAGGCTCCCACTACTGCAACTTAGTCCCGCATATACAATATTATTCAATGATTGAGAGGATGCATTATAAATGCCTTCGATATAACATGCTGATGCGTTACCGTTAGTATTGCCTTTCGATAAATCAAAAGTGATTCTATACTTTGTTCCATTAAATTTCTTAGGCAGTTCCAATATTAAACTTTGGCTTGTGTTTTTTGTATACAAAGAGCGTGCAATTTCTCGGAATTTATTTTTTACATCTGCCATATCACTTGCCTCATACGCATTTGAATCTACACTGGCTAACACTTTCAGATTGGATTGAAAACGAGTATAATCTGCTAATGTTTGCACATCATTGCCCCTAATGCCTATAGAATATGCATCTATGTTCAATCCATGTAATTTGCTTGTTTTGAGAGTGTTCAAGTCTTTGCAATAAGCGTCAATGGCGGCAGCAGGTGTAGGCTCTCCGTCATATCGTCCATTTGTAAAAGCCGAAGAAGAGACATCCAAACCGTCGGTAAATGTAATTACTGCAATATTTGACAAATCATTTGGGAAAGTTGTTTCTTTTATATGCCCAATGGCAGTTTCAAACGCATAATACAATGCCGTTCCGTTTACTTGTTCTAATCCATAGACAAAGTTTTTAAATTCGTACTGATTCTCATCATTCAAAATTTTGATGTCTTTTGTTTTTAATTTGTCATTAAAACCGATTATTCCCATGTATAACCCTGTTTCAGTATTGATAACTGGTGTATCATCCTCGCTGCTATCGTCAGGTTTGTTAGACTTTTTACATGATATATCGCCCCACACAACAGACATTGACACCAAAAGCAACAACAAAATTCTAAAAAAGTTATTCCTACTCTGTGGCACTTCGGTTTTCCCTTTATTTTTACATGGTATCCTATCCATAGCACTTTTCGCATCTCTTGGCTGCCCAGTCGCTCCGGGACTCTCCTGTCTTGTAATATTTTCGATTAACATTTTATAAATAATTTAAATTAACAATAAAAAACGATTTAATAAACCAGACAATAAAAAAAGCGGACTTTAAATCCACTCTGAGGTCTTCAGCTACCGTATAACAAGAAATAAGCCCGCGAAGCGAGCGTTATTCAACTTATTCTTGTTATACCCTTGAAATTGCTGAAGTTTCAGAGTAAGAATTTAGTTCTAACGCTTTTTCAACGTCATCTCATAATACAAAAAAAGTTTTTGTACTACAAGCCATTTGCAAAGATACACAATTTTTTGAATTAAAAGTTAATTTTGCGAAAAAAAAGTTGAAATTATTTTATAATTTGTTG
This sequence comes from Bacteroidales bacterium, assembly GCA_031272415.1. Taxonomy (GTDB): domain Bacteria; phylum Bacteroidota; class Bacteroidia; order Bacteroidales; family WCHB1-69; genus JAISTU01. Next base: position 10,661 of record JAISTU010000099.1, read on the forward strand.
ATTGTCTAGGAAATAAAATTTTCAACTTTTTTTGTCTGAACCACTGATTTTCGCATGATTATTTTGATTTGTGTAAATCATAATAATCAGTTCAGACAATGCAAAAAAAATCGGGTCACTCTCCACTCTGAAAAAAAAGGTTTTTAATTTTTAATTGCTAAAAAAGTGTATCTTTGTAAATGGTTTAGAATAAATAAGGAAAAAAAATATCAATATGAACTTGGAAGAGATAAGGCAAGAAATAGAAGAATTTATTACCGATTCGGCGGAAGAATTAGAGCAATTTCGGCAAAAATATTTGAGTAAAAAAGGCACTTTAAGTCAGTTTTTTGACCAATTGCGGACCCTGACAGCAGATGACCGTAAAGAATTTGGTCAAAAGATTAACACTCTCAAAAACAATGCTTTACAGAAATTTGAACAATTGAAAACCGAGATTGAAAATCGTTGTGTAGGGCAAACGAGCGACATAGATTTGACGGCTCCTGCCAATGTTGCACAAATGGGAGCCAGACATCCTGTTTCGGTAGTCAAAAAACAAATTTGTGATGTTTTTGCTAAAATAGGTTTTACTATTGCACAAGGACCTGAAATAGAGGACGATTGGCACAATTTTGAAGCCTTAAATTTTGCCCCTGACCATCCCGCCCGCGACATGCAGGATACGTTTTTCATTGATACAGAGCCTGATATAGCCCTTCGCACGCATACTTCTTCTATACAAGTGAGAATTATGGAACAAAATCAGCCTCCGATACGCGTTGTTTGTCCGGGTAGAGTGTTTAGAAATGAGACCATTACAGCCCGTTCGCATTGTATTTTTCACCAAATTGAGGGACTTTATATTGATAAAAATGTGTCATTTGCCGACATGAAACAGACTTTGTTGTACTTTGCGCAACAAATGTTCGGCTCTCATATTCGCATTCGTCTGCGTCCTTCTTATTTTCCATTTACGGAGCCGTCTGCGGAGATGGATATTTCTTGCGATATTTGCAAAGGTGAGGGCTGTGTTTTGTGTAAAAAATCGGGATGGGTAGAAATTTTAGGGTGCGGTATGGTAGACCCTAATGTGTTGTCTAACTGCGGAATAGACCCCAATATATACAGCGGATTTGCCTTTGGAATGGGAATAGAACGCATCACTCAACAATTGTATAAAACAAAAGACATCCGACTCTTTTTTGAAAACGACGTTCGCTTTTTACAACAATTTGCAGCCATTTAAAACTATTTTTTTTCAATAAAATAAAATAAAATTTCTATAAGAGCGTTATTCCTATTTATATTAAAAATAAATGCAGAAAATAAAAGCAATTTTAATTATAATTTTAGTAGGATTTGGGTATTGCAGAGTGCATGCACAAGTGGTTTTACAAGGCGGAAATACCATCAAAATGGATTATATGAATCCGCAAACTTATGAAATCGGAGGCATCACTTTTAGCGGTACCGTGGAATGTGATTTGCGCACTTTGGGCTTAAAAGTAGGTGATAAAATTCAAATTCCGGGTGAGCAACTGCGAAAGGCTATTGATAGACTGTCTGCTTTGGGAATTTTTACCGATAATGTCCAAATTTCAGCCTCAAAAATTGTTGGAAATACCTTATTTTTAGATATTTATCTCGAAGAAGCACCACGTTTAAAAAGTTTTATTTATAAAGGCGTTAAAAAAGCGGATATTGATGATTTTGAAAAAAAAATCAACCTTTCACGCGGAAAAGTTATCAATGAAAACGTTAAAACAGTGGTCGCCAATGTAATAGAAAATTTTTACAGAGACAAAGGCTTTTATAATGCAAAAGTAAATATCACCGAAATAAAAGACACCCTAAATCCGCGCTTTATTACACTCAATATCAATGTAGAAAAGGGCAAACGTGTGAGAGTAAATGGCATCAATGTACTTGGTAATCAGCAAGTTGATGCTACAAAATTACGCTCTGCCATGAAAGAAACCAAAACAAGATTTCTCTTTCAACCTTTGGAAAAATGGGACACCGCCGCGAGTAATTTTATCAAACATTATGACAAATATAAGGATAAAGATTTCGGACAATTGATGTTGGCGTATTTCAGTGATAGAGTGAGAGTTAGATTTAAAAAATCAAAATATGACCCCATCCAATTTGAAACCGATAAAGATGCTTTACTCAAAAAATACAATGAATTAGGATTTAGGGATGCATATATTGTTGATGATTCGGTTTATATGTTGGATGACAATTCATTACAGATTGATATTCATGTAGATGAGGGTCAAAAATATTATTTTCGCAACATCAGTTGGGTGGGTAATACAAAATATGATTCCGAATTATTGGGACGAATTTTGCAAATTAACAAGGGAGATGTGTATAATACGGCACTTTTGGAAAAAAATTTAAACATGAGTCAAGACAATATAGATGTCAGTTCGCTCTATTTGGATGACGGATATTTGTTTTTTTATGCGGTGCCTGTTGAGACGGCAATTGTTGGGGATTCGGTAGATATAGAAATCAGGATTAGAGAAGGTTCGCAGGCAAAAATTTCAAAGGTAAGCATTTCCGGCAATACTCGTACCGGTGATGAGGTGATCTTGAGAGAGTTAGCCACTTTACCGGGGCGAAAATTCAGCCGTTCAGACATCATACGTTCTCAACGACAATTGTTGCAATTAGGATTTTTTAATCAAGAAAAACTCAACGTTATCCCCAAACCGAATGAACAAACAGGTACTGTTGATTTGGAATATGTGGTCGAAGAGGCGCCGTCCGACCAGTTGAATTTGTCATTGGGCTGGGGATCGGGCATGTTTTACGGCTCTGTTGGGATAACATTTAACAATTTTGCCATGCGTAAATTCTTCAAAAAAGAAGCATGGGCACCCGTTCCCAGCGGAGACGGACAAAAATTAAGCCTTGGTATACAGATATATACAAGTGGTTATCAACAATATAGCCTCTCTTTTACGGAGCCTTGGTTAGGGGGGAAAAAGCCACTTGCATTGTCGGTGGGTGGCTCGTTTGCGTTGGTCAATTCCACAAGTGGCACCACCAAGTCAAAATTGAATATTACTACCGTCAGTGTGGGACTTTCCAACCGATTGAAACTGCCTGATGACTATTTTTATATGTCCAACACCATTTTATATCAGCGTTATCAAGTTGAAAATTATGGATATTTTGTGTTGGATTCCGGTGTTGCACACGGCATTAGTTATTTGTTTTCATTGGGCAGAAATTCTACTGATGCAATGATATATCCGCGTACCGGTTCCGAATTTTCACTCAGTGTGCAATTGACGCCACCTTATTCGCTCTTTAATGGCAAAAATTATTCAGATATGCCTGATTATGAGCGATATAAGTTTTTGGAATATCATAAATGGAAATTCAATGTGTCTCAATTTGTAAATATTTATGAAAATTTAGTACTCAATGTGCGGGCAAAATTTGGTTATTTGGGCATGTATAATCGCAAAGTGGGCTTGTCGCCTTTTGAGCGTTTTTATTTGGGCGGTAGCGGATTGACGAGCACCTCCATTTTGGATTCTCGCGATATTATCAGCATGAGAGGCTATTCAGACCAATCCATTGGACCTTATGACGGCGGCAGCGATGCTGTGGGCGGTTCTGTTTTCCAAAAATTGACCTTTGAATTGCGTTATCCTGTTACGCTCAATCCTTCGGCGACTGTTTATTTGTTGTCGTTTTTGGAGGCAGGCAATTGTTGGGGCGATATAAAAGATTACCGTCCGTTTGATATGTATCGAGCGGCAGGTGTGGGGATTAGAGTTTATTTGCCAATGTTCGGACTCTTAGGATTGGATTGGGGATATGGATTTGATGATATTCCCGGACAAGAGGGCAAAAATAAATCTCAATTTCACTTTTCTATCGGACAATCAATAGAATAAAAGGCTAAAAAATGGCTAAAATGAACAGCACAAATCTTTGTAAATGCCTTTCTATCGCAAGTCATCCGATAACTGTTTTTGTAGTACTTTGTGTAGGCAGTTTTTTGTGGCTACCACAAAGTGTTTATTCTCAACAATTTATGCTTATTTTGTTGTTGATTGTACTCTTTTTCACTTCATTAGCCATTATTTTGGTAGGGATAGGGTTAAAAGTAGGCTTTTTTGAGTCGTTTTCATTTGCAAGTTTAAAGGACAAAATGAGTGCATATCTTATTTTTGGCATGGCTTATATTGCTTGTATTGGGCTGACAAAAGGCATTTTTCATTATACAATATTCTATAATCTATTGATAATGAGCGTGTTTTCGTTGTTATTTTTATCATTGACTACTTTTTTTTGGAATATTAGCCAACACACATTTGTATTAGGCGGTGCGACTGCATTTTGTTTATTTTTCATACCTCATTGGACAATTTGTCAGGCAATGGCTGTGGCAATATTGATGATTTTTGCAGGCGTAATCGCCTCTGTAAGAGTGAAATTGAATGCTCATACTTTGTTGGAAACTTGCATAGGATTTGTAGCAGGTTTGGTTGTAAATTTAATGGTTTTGTTTCTATGGAAGTGATAATCAGGCATTTATGGCAAAACCCCGATTTTGTTTTCTATTTTATACTTTGTATTACATTGATTGTCATACATTTACCAATTATTGGGCGCTACATTCGCATCATAGAAACCATGATACATGAATTAGGGCATGTATTGACCGCCATATTTTTTGGTTGTAAAATCAACAAAATCAATCTATTAAGCAATTCTTCGGGGGAAACGCACATACAAGGAGGCAGTTCGTGGAAAACTGTTTTTATTGCTTTGGCGGGCTATCCTTTTGCATCAGCGGTAGCATACGCAGGTTTTTGGCTACTCAAAAATAATTTTTCCTATCTTTTTGTGATAATTCTTTGCACTGTTGCTCTTTTTTGCCTTATTTTATACATTCGCAATGGCTTTGGAATTTTGTGGACATTGTTGCTCATTGCCGCTAATGTAACGCTGCTTTATTTTTACAAAAGTACTATTTTTCACATTTTAGGCTCTATTTATGCAAGTATTTTATTTATTTCTGCAATAAGTTCGGCATTTACGCTCTTTTTTCTTTCATTTAAAGGCAAAGGCAATGCCGGTGATGCCTCCGTTATTGCTAAAATTATCCATATTCCACAGCAAATTATTGCTTTTTTAATTTTGATAATATCCGCATTGATTGCATGGAAAACAATGGAAGATTTTTTTCCGCATTTTCCACAATTTAATTTCTTATAAATTTTATAAATAATTGATTATGAAAACGTTATATTTAATACGACACGCAAAAACAGACCAACCACTCGAAGACAAAGACCGTCAATTGCTCGAAAGCGGAATAGAACGTACCCGACAATTGGGCAAATATTTACAGCAACAAAATTGCAAAATTGACACTTTTTATTCCAGCATTGCTAAAAGAGCGGTACAAACGGCTCACCTAATTGCCCAAGAAATTCATTTTCCTGTCGACAAAATTATTACTCTAAATGATTTATATACAGGTAGTTCCGACACTTATTATCATCTCATTTCGGCACAAGACAATGCACTACATTCGGTGCTTTTTGTGGGGCATAATCCTGAAATCAGTGATGTAGTTCGTTTTTTCGTCCCCGATATGACCTCCTATATGCAAACAGGTGCATGTTATTGTATTGATTTTGAGACAGATAAATGGGAAAATATTTTTATAGCCCCCCGAAAAATAAGATTTTATGTCAGACCGCGATAGAGTGAAAATTGAGAATTGAGAATGTTTTTTTATCTATTTTTAGAACGTTTTGGTGCGAAAATGCAAAAAAAAATCTAAAATCGTAAATCTACACTCTACACTCTGAAAAAACTCTACACTCTGAAAAAAAGTTTTTAATTTTTAATTGCCTTTCTCTACAGCACCGATCTATACACCACTCCTACTATGGCTTCAATTTTTTTAATTCTTTGGGTTAAATCGGCACATTCATAGAGCAATATCGCTTCGTCATCGGGAGCGGCGGCTTTTAATTCGTTGATTTTTTTATTAAGTAACTTCTTTAATTTCACTACTTTAAGCGTCTTCACAGTACGAAGAGCGTCTTCATGTAAAGCACCCGGACTATCAATGGGGCGAATATAACTTTGTATCCTGCCTGCTTCCCATTTGGGACTGCATTGCGCAGGAATATCCAACAGTTCAACATACAACTCACGTACCGCTTTAGTGGGATGCTCTTGTAAATGCCTGCCAATGTCGTTCTGATATTTATCGGCATAATTCATGTATTCCATAAAAAATTTATGATGTAATTTATTGGCAAAAAACAACTTGTCATCAATTAAATCTTTGATAATAAACTGGTCTACTCGCATGGAATCCAATTGTTTAGTCTGTTCAAAGTCTTTGGCTTTTTGATGAATGATTTCACTGCCATAATTGACCAACAATTTCAAAATAGCCTTTTCTACATGGTCAATAATGGCAAATGGAGGATGAAAAAATTGAGGATGCGGGGCAGGCTCGTGGTCTACAAAAGCAACTGTTTCAGCCATTTCTGCTTGTTTTTCTTGTTTTTCTGCTTTTGCACGTGCCTCATGATATTTTTTTCTCACAGTAGTCGCCACCTTATTGGCAAAAACGTCTTCCGGCACCTCCAAAATTAAAGCACATTCACGTACATATAATGCCCGCGTTATCGGGTCAGTAACGCAAGCAACATCAGATGCAATCTCATCGGCTACTTTTGACCTTTTAAGAATATCGTTGCCAACTTCTTTGAGTAAAAAATGAGTTTTAAATTCTACAAAACTTTTTTCATTTTGCTCAATAAACTCAATACATTCTTGCCTTGAATGATTTTTAGCAAAAGAATCGGGGTCATCTTCGGGCGGTAAAATCACAATTCTTACCGACATTCCTTCATTGAGCAACAAAGGCACACTCCTAAATGCCGCTTTTATACCTGCCGAGTCGCCATCGTAAATAACGGTAATATTTTGCGTTAATTTACCGATAAGTTGAATTTGTCCGGATGTCAAAGATGTGCCCGAAGAAGAGACAACGTTCTCAATACCAGCCTGATACAATGAAATTACATCCGTATAACCCTCCACCAAAAAACATCTATCTTCTTTGCGGATAGCATTTTTTGCAAAATATAAACCATAAACAATATCGCTTTTATGAAATACTTCTGTTTCAGGCGAATTAAGATATCTTGGAGTACGACTATCGGCTTTAGAAGACAAAATACGTCCCCCAAAGGCTATCACTTTACCCGAAAAATTATGTATCGGAAAAATAGCACGCCCATGAAATTTATCGCTCGTTGAGCCATCTTCTTTGACCGTTACAAGCCCCGCATGTATCAAATTATCTATCGTATAACCGCTTTTTGCAGCGGCTTTTTGAAAAGTAGTTCTATCAGAAGGCGCAAATCCTAATTGAAATTTTTCTATTACAGAAGGCGAAAATTGCCTTTCTTTCCAATACGATAATCCCAAACTTTTGCCTTCATCTGTATTGTTTTGATAATCAATAAAATAATCTTTGGCAAAATTAAGTACGGTGTAAATGGCTTCTTTTTCTTTGAGCAATTGGATTTGTTCGGGTGTCCATTCTTTTTCTTCGACTTCGATGTTGTATTTTTTTGCCAAATACAAAAGCGCCTCCCCGTAATTTATATTTTCATGTTTTTTTATAAATGCAACTGCGTCGCCGCCGGCACCACACCCAAAACATTTAAAAATACCTTTTGCAGGAGTAACGATAAAAGAAGGTGTTTTTTCATTGTGAAAAGGACAAAGACCCTTATATGCCGCCCCATTTCGCCGCAATTGTACAAAATCACCAATCACTTCTTCTATCCTAATAGCATTGTATATCGCATTTTTAGCCTCTTCTGTAATTATTTTTCTCATTTTTTTGCTCTATCCCTTTTACAAAAATACACATTTTTTTCAATTAAAAATTAAAAAACTTTTTTTTCAGAGTGTAGAGTGGAGATTTTTTTTTGCATTTCCCACCATTGTCTGAACTGTGATTTTGAATGATTTGAGTGATTTATATGATTATTATAATCTTGCTAATCATATCAATCATATGAAAATCGTGGTTCAGACAAAAAAAAACTTGAAAAATTTATTTCCTTGACAATCAATAAATTATAAAATAATTGCAACTTTTTTTTCGCAAAATTAACTTTTGTATCAAAAAAAAGTGTATCAAAAAAAAGTGTATCTTTGCAAAACAGTATTTAAAAAGTTTTTTTTATAAGTAAAACAAATTTAAAAATCGTATAGTATGAAAAAATTATTAGCATTAGTAGTAATATTGATAAAAAAATATAAAGATAAAGTTTACGTTTACAACTAATAAGTAATTATATGCAGGCAGGTCGGAATAATAGTCTTTTTAGCATTTTTATTATTCTGTTGCAAGTAACGAGTGCTTGTTCGCAAGATGTTATTTTATCTGATTTAACCCTAAATATTGGCGAAAAATACATTTTTAATTGCGATTGTGATTTTCCGTCCATGTCTATGATGGCAGAACATCATAATACACGCTTAATAAATGACACATTATTTTTTATCTCTTTTTCGGCGAATCGCCAAATGATGTATGTCTGTAACATGGCAACAGGCAAACTAAGGGAATTGCCTTTAATTGACATCGCAGGTCCTACTGTCCGTCAATTGTATTATCACAATCATGACTCTGTATTCTTTCTATTTGAGGAGATAGATATTTTTAATTTGGAGAATAAATTAGAACACCCTATTGCAGATATGTTGCTTATAAATGGTTATGATGGAGAATTATTGGATGAGTTCTGGTTACGAGATGTCCCTTATTCGTACAAAGGAGAACTTTCACCCTTAATTTTATTGACAGGGCAACACCTTACAATGAACATGATAAAAGGGGATAATTTATTGATTAGTTATGATATTTATAAACCTAAACCAACTTACGATTACAATCCTAAATTGCTGTGCAGTTACAATCTGAAAAACCATACTTTAAAAATGTTAAATGTAACAACTCCCAAAGAATTTATTGGGAAAAAGTATGGTGGATTTTATGCTACACAAATATGCCGGATGCAGGACGGAAATTTATTGTTGTCATTTGGTAGAGACGGCTCATTATTTAAATATGATTTTGACAAAGATAGTATGTTTTGCATATATAAAGACGCATCTCGTTTTTTTGTAGATACTGACTCTGCCACTATGCAAAAAAGAGGAAAATATTTGAATGTTGACTTTTGGGATGTTAACTATTGTGCAAATATGGGCTTATATTGTCGTGAAATTGTTGTCCATAATTTCATGCACTATCGTTCTAAATCAATCACTGAATTTTGGGATACTAATTTTAATCATGTAGGTTATTGTTTTGGAAATAAAGAGTATTCTATTCCATATTGTACAGGTGATGGTGTTTTGAGGGTATTCAACAAAAACACAAATCAATGGTACAAAGTAGATTCCTTACGTTCTACTCAACGTACTTTATCAGAAATTACAAATTTGTATTTTATTCCATTAACCTCAAAAAGTAAAAAAACAAGATGAAAAATATTTTATGCATACTATTTATTTATATTTTTGTAAGTAATTGCATTCATAGTCAGCAGAATGGCGATATAACAGAATTAAAATTGATAATTAGTAAAAAGACTGACTTTTGTCGCGATATAGATTGTGGTTTGCCCCCTTTGTCTATGATGGGACATCATATCAATATTCGATATTTGGATGATACATTATTTTATATTCATATTTCTGCAAACATGGAAAAGTTGTATGTATATAATCAAATAAGTCATGAGATTCGTAGCATACCTTTGGATTCTGTTAATGGTTTGGGAATAAGGCAATTATATTATCATAATCATGATTCTATCTTTTTCCTTTACGAGGAACCCCATGTTTATAAGATGAAGCAATATCTGGAAAAAAATATTGCTGATTTTTTGCTCATAAACGGACGCACAGAAGAGTTATGGGATACCTATCAATTAGATTCGGTACCTTTTCATTTTAATGGAGATATATCTCAATGGATTTGTTTGGATGGCGCAACAATAGAGATGAACAGAATTAAGGACGGAAATTTGTTAATTGCTTATAATATTTATTTTCCATATCCTTCTCAAAATTATAATCCACGTTTAGTGTGTAGTTATAATTTGGCAGACCATACCTTAAAAATGCTCAACATAAAAACACCTTCTCATTTTATTGGGAGAAAATATGGAGATTATAACAGTCCTGTCATAAATTGGGCAATAGATGGCAATTTATTGGTTTCTTTTGGAGGCGATGCGTCATTGTTTAAATACGACTTTGCAAGCGATAGCATGTATTCTGTCTATCAAGATACTAATAGGATATTGCTCAACATAGATTCGGCACAAATGAAAAAGAATAAAGATTATATGAATATTTATTTTTGGGATATTATGTACTGTTCTACTCTCAATTTGTATTGCAGGACGGCAACAATAAAAACAGGAAAAAACAATGATTTATATTTTACCGAATTTTGGGATACTAATTTTAACCATTTAGGCTATTGCTTTGAAAACGCTGATTATGAGCATCCTTTTTGCAGTGAGGATGGTGTTTTAAGAGTGAAAAATAAAAAAACAGATGAATATTTTGAAGTAGCAAATATTCAACCTGTCAAAAAAAATTTTAAAGAAGTCAAAAAACAATATTTTGTTCACAGAAAAGGCAAAAAAACAATAGAAGAATTTTAATACAATAATTTATGTGTTATGAAAAAAGAAATATTTTTAACATTTTTAATTGCATTATTGAGTACAGAAATCATTAGTTGTCAATCAAATATAAACAGAACTGAAATATCAACGGTGTCGTGCAACAGCATAAAAATCAACAGATACATGAAAAAGATGAATATCCCCGCCGATGCGTTGGTAATTATTGTCAATCTCAAATATCCGTGTGGCAATTGTTTAAATCATGTTTTGAATGAAATGCACGAACATCATGCAGAATACCAAAAGGCAAAGATATATTACATTTTGTACGATATAAATGACGACAAATTTGCTACCAATATGCTTAAAAACTTTCATCTTTTACAGTCTCCTATTGTAAAAATTGATACTCAATTTCTATCACAAATAATAGGAAAATCGGCAGCATATTCCCAATATTGCATTATTGAAAATACAAAAGAAAAACAGCGTTTATATATGCTCACTTTTGACGAATTTATGCCTTTATTCCAAGAATTAACTGCCAAAAAATTGGGAGAAATTAAAAAATAAATTAAACATTTTTTTTCAGAGTGTAGAGTGTAGAGATTTTTGCATTGTCTGAACTTTGATTTTCGTATGATTTTTTTGATTTGTGTGATTTATATGATTATTTTAATCTTGCAAATCTTGTAAAAATTGTGGTTCAGACATTTAGAACAAATTTCTCCCAAAATGCAAAAAAAAAAATCTGCACTCTACACTCTTCACTCTACACTCTGAAAAAAAAGTTTTCAATTCTCAATTAAAAAAATTGTGTATCTTTGTAATTTTATTTATAATCAAAGATTATTATGATGTATTCAAAAGCAAAAAAATGGAAAAATGGGTTGAAAAAAGATGTTTTAATTATCTTATTTTCAATGTTTTATATATTTGGGATGGCGCAACAAAAAACGGTTTATTTTTCTAATGACCCTTCAAAAACGGTCGAAGAAATGAACACTTTTTTTGGCACAGCAAACAAACAACATGAAGAAATTGCCAAAGCAACTACAAAAAAGTTTGCTCCTTTTTGGGCTACATTAAGTCCGCAGTTACAAAAAAGTTTTATCACGCTTGCCAATGATATGCTCAATCGCAGGCATCGTCCTGTGCCACAGTTTTCAGATTTTATTAAAACCTATCAAGCGATTGCAGAACACAATTTTGATGATATGGAATTTGAGGTGTTGATACGCTGTTTAAAATATGATATTGCTGCCGATTTGAACGCTTTTGGAAATCAAATGGATTTTTATTATAATCTATTGACAGAGAATAAGTTAAATAAAATTTCAGGTTGTTCGTGGTATGCACGCGATGTAGAAGATTATGTGTTTGCGTTTGATTCTTTGCCAAAGGTGATTTTTCCGAGTTTTACCTTAGTTTGTACAAATGAAAAAGACAGCATGGTTATTGAAGAGACAACAGGCACATATTATCCGACAAAAAACCAATTGATGGGCAATAAAGGCAAAATATTGTGGGAAAAAGCGGGTTTAGATAATGATGTTTATGCAACTTTTGATAAATATATTGTCAGCACAAAATTGACGCGTTTGCAGATTGAGAATGCAAAATATTCTAATCCTGCCTATTTTCCGAAGGCAGAGACAGGCGTTTTGGAGGATAGAATTACGGTTGCGGACGACATTGATGGCAATTCCACTTTCCCAAGATTTACGTCTTACAGAAAGAATATTCATATTGAAAATTTTTATGAAGGTGTTGATTATGAAGGCGGTATGCAAGTCAGAGGGGCGAGTGTTTTCGGCAAAGGAGAGGGAGACTCTTTGGCAGTATTGATTTTCAAAAGAGATGGAACACCTGCCATTGTAGTTTCTTCTAATTCATTTATACTCAAGCCGGAAGCGGTATATTCTGAAATGTGTTCTATGTGCATTCGGTTGGGCAATGGCGACTCTATGTTTCATTCGGCAATCAGCATGCGATATGATGCTCCCAAACGCGATATTTGGTTTATTCGTGGCGATAAAGGTCCGCAAAGAATGCCTATTACGGACTCTTATCATCAATTAGAGATTACCTCCGGCGCCATTCATTGGAATATGAAGGAGGAAAAGATTGATATTTCCGCACCGCCCGGTCCAACGGATGCAAGTTTTGCAGTTCTCGAATCTGCTAATTATTTTGAGCAAAACAGGGTCAATAAAATGCAAGGCATGTCAGAAATCAATCCGATGTGGACTTTGTATGAGTTTTTTCGCAAAACAAAGGTCAAAAAAGCACCTTTGGCGGACATTGTTAAATGGTACGGCTATTCACGCTCGGATGTACAAAGTTTGATGTTTAGTTTTGTAGAGTACGGTTTTATTGATTATAATGTTAATAATGATGTTATTACATATCGACAAAAATTAGGCAATTATCTGCAAAATGAACTCAAAAAGAAAGATTATGATGTGATTGAATTTCGCTCTTCTGTGCAAGGAAATGCCACTAATGCAACACTCAGTTTATTGAATTATGATTTGGATATTTTTGGTATAGATATGGTGATTGTATCTGATAGTCAAATGGTTACAATATTTCCAACCAATAAACATATTACTGTTCAGAAAAATAGAGATTTTTTGTTTCATGGCAAAGTAGAGGCGGGTTTATTTGATTTTTGGGTAACAAATTCGCGTTTTGATTATGACCATTTTTTGATGGATTTCAATGTAATAGACTCCATTGTGTTTTATGTGGAGGACAAATCGCAACAGCCGAATATGTATGGTGAATATCCGTTGCAAAAGGTTCGCAATTATGTAGAAGATGTGTCAGGTACGCTGTATATTGACGAGCAAAATAACAAATCAAGCATGTTTAGCAAGCGGGGCTATCCCTATTTTGAAAGCAAATCCAACGGGCGTGTTACTTACAATCATGATTTTGTGCAAAAAGGGGTGTATGATAAAAACCGATTTTATTACTCCACTGAAAAATTTACTTTGCGGGATTTGGATGATTTTGACACCGATTCGCTGTCCTTTGACGGTTATCTTAATTCGGGTGGTATTTTTCCCGATATTGCTTTGCCGTTGAAGGTGCGTCCCGATTTTTCATTGGGATTTGTGCACAACACGGACGCAAGCGGATTGCCTGCGTATGAGGGCAAGGGTGTTTTTGCGGGTAAAATAGACCTCAGCAATCAGGGCTTGCGTTGTACGGGCGGTTTGGATTTTGTTGCCTCACATGCACAGGGCAAAAATATGCTCTTTTTCTTGGACTCCATGAATGCGAAATTTGATGATTACCGCATTGATGCGCGTGCTGAATTTCCCCCTACAACTGCCCGCAATTTGAATGCTCACTGGGATATTTATTCCAATCAAATGTTTGTCAATAATACAGACAGCAAAATTAAAATGTATGACCGCTCTCGCATGGATGGTCAGTTAATTGTTTCTAATTCAGGCGTTAAGGGGAACGGTATTTTCACGCATGATATTGGTGAGTTTGTCTCTGACGAATACCGATTTTTGCATCATGAAGTTACTTCTAATATAACTTCTATTGCATTGAAAGACACTATTTTAGAAGATTTTTATCTCAAAACACAAAATCACAATATGCACCTTAATTTAGCGGAACAATGGGGAAAATTTGAGTCCAATTCGGGAGCAAATCCCATTATTTTCCCGCTCAATGAGTACATGACTTATTCATTGCGGTTTGAGTGGAAAATTCCGCAGGCTATATTAAGTTTTATGTATGATGACCCTTTTGCTAATATCAATATCAATGGGTCTGAATTAAAAGAATTGTATGACATGAAATCTGTTGGTAATGAACTCATTAGCATACATCCTGCACAAGATTCATTGCGTTTTACGACCACCAAAGCCGATTATAATTTGAAAAAATATGAACTTTTGGCACACGGTGTTCGGTTTATAGAAACGGCTGACGCTGCTATTTTTCCGCGTGACGGTGAAGTGAAAATATTCAGACGTGCCGAAATGGGTAAATTGGCAAATTCACGCATTTTAGCCAATACATACACCAAATATCACGAAATTACAAAGGCAATTACATATATCAATTCGCGTAAATCTTACCATGCAAACGGCTATTTCAATTATGTGGATGAAAATAAAAAGAAACAAGAAATCTATTTTGATACCATTTGGGTAACAAAAGATGTGGTAACGAGAGCAAGCGGAAATATTGACTATATGGCTGATTTTACGCTCAATCCATACTTCGGATTTGCAGGAAAAGCCCTTTTGCAAGCAGAAGAGAAATTTTTGACTTTCAAAGGGGCTGTTTCACTCAAACAAACTTGCTATGAAAATGTGTATGCACCCGTTAGATTTGAGGGTGTTGTCAATCCGGATTCAATTTTAATACCTATCAACGCAACCACAAAAGACACCTCCAATCGTCCTGTTGTAGCCGCAATTGCCTCCAATTCGGAAGGCACTATTTATCCTGCATTTGCCCGCTCAAAGGATGCTCTTAACAATTCCGAATATCTCTCTGCATCAGGTTTGCTCACGTATGACAAAGAATTGTCTTCTTTTGTGGTAACTTCTGCCAAAAAATTGGAAGACCCTGATACAGAGGAGAATGCAATTTACCTCAACACCAAACGTTGTCAAGTAAAAGGGGTAGGAGTTTTGAATTTGGGGGCTAATTTTGGGCGTGTGGCATTCAATCCGATGGGACAAATTACCAATTTTATTGCCAATGATTCGGCGGTTATTCGTTTTGCGTCTCCTTTTGATTTCGTTTTCAGCAAAGCCTGCATGGATATAATTTTAGATAAATTGGCAACCAATATGTCTTTGGACGCTTTAGACCCCTCCGAAAATGCGCATTATAAATCGGTTTTGTACTCATTATTAGGGCAAAAAGAGTTTGATAAATTGTATCCTGAATTGAAAAACAATTATCGCTTTTTAAAACTGCCTAAATCATTGTCAATGAACATGTTATTTGCAGATTTACAAATGGAATGGCAAAGTGATAAAAAAGCATTTGTCAACACGGCTCCCATAGGGATTGCGATTGTTGGAGGCTCGGAAGTCAATCGTTATGTACCCGGAATATTGGAAATTGAGAAAAAAGGTACTTCCAAAACAAGTAACAAAACCAATCTGAAATTATACCTTGAAATTGGGGATGATTGGTTTTATTTTCAATTTGACGGCACAAATATGAACGCATGCTCTTCTATCAAAGCCTTTGAAACAACTCTCAAAGCAATTGATATAAAAGACCGTACCATTGCTGCCGACACCAAAAAGAAATTGCCCATGTATCGTTATGGCGCCGCCTCTGTCAGTCAAAAAAGAAAATTTGTAGAAAAATATCGAACCGAAGAATGAAATTTCCAAAAATAGTAGATAAATATTTATTAAAAATGCATATAGCACCTTTAATACTCACATTTTTGGTGGTATTATTTGTGCTGTTGATGCAATTTATTTGGAAATATATTGATGATTTGGTAGGCAAAGGGCTTGAGTGGCAAATCATTATGCAATTGTTTGGGTTGATGTCTTTTACCTTTATTCCTTTGTCGATGCCGTTGGCGGTATTGCTTTCAGGTTTAATCACTTATGGCAATTTGGCAGAAAGAAGCGAACTTACTGCACTCAAATCGGCAGGCATCCCTTTGCATAGAATATTAACACCTTTGTTTGTTTTATCAGCGGCTTTGGCGGTAACAACTTTTTTTGTTGCCAACAATGTTGTACCTGTAATTTCTTTAAAATCACAAACTTTGCTGTCCGATATTAGGGCACAAAAACCGGCTCTCAATATAGAAGAAGGAACTTTTTACAGCGGAATTGAAAATTATGTCATTCGGATTGGCAAGAAAGAAAATGATAATCAGACAGTTCATGATATTTTAATTTATGACCACTCCAAATCAACCGGCTTGGCAACATTAACTTACGCAAAGAGAGGCACAATGAAAATGTCGGCAAATAAACAATTTTTGCTTTTTTCTTTGGAAGATGGTTTTTTATTTGATGAAAATGTTCGTTTTGACCCTTCTGTTGCGGTCGTCAATTTGCCTGTTTTGAGAGGTAAATTTGAGCGGCAAGATATACAATTTGATTTGTCATCCTTTCAATTGCAAAGAACTAATGAGGAGTTTTACAGAGACCATTATGAGATGTTAAATGTATCGCAACTATCTGATTATATGGATACTATGCAAACCAATCTGCTCAATGCACGTCATAATTTGGGCGATAGAATGCTCAAAAATTTACGTTATATTTATTCCTATTGCACTGATACAACGCTTTTTAAGCAGCCTTTGGACACGGCTCGACAAACATTGCCTTTGACCGCCGAAGATAAAGAAAAAATTTATACACATGCTTTACAAATTGCCAGAGAAAATGCAAGTTTGTTGGATTTCAATATTTTAGACACCGAAAATCAGGAGAAAAATCTTTGGCGATATGAAAATGAATTGCATAGAAAATATGTATTATCGTTTGCGTGCATATTGCTTTTTTTCATTGGGGCGCCGTTGGGAGCCATTATTCGCAAAGGAGGTTTGGGCTTTCCGATGGCATCTTCGATTATAGTTTTTGTTATTTTTTGGATTATTTATTCCACCGGCGAACACATGGCAAGAGTAGGTACAATTCCGTCGTGGCTGGGTATGTGGTCGCCGATAATTCTTTTGTCTCCATTCGCAATTGTGTTGGTTTATAAGGCATCTGTCGGCTCCAACTTTACCTCCTTTGGAATGTTTTTAGACCGCCTGCTACAAAATAAATTCATCAAAAAAATAAT
Organism: Bacteroidales bacterium; assembly: GCA_031272415.1. Lineage (GTDB taxonomy): Bacteria > Bacteroidota > Bacteroidia > Bacteroidales > WCHB1-69 > JAISTU01. Next base: position 28,180 of record JAISTU010000099.1, read on the forward strand.
AAAAAAGAAAAAAGAGAATTAAACATTTCAACTTTTTTTTTTGCATTTTGGGATAAAAACGTTCTAAAATTAGACATTTCCTGTCTGAACCACGATTTTCATAAGATTTATAAGATTAGCAGGATTAAAATAATCATATAAATCATTAAAATCATTCCAAATCACAGTTCAGACAATGCAAAAAATAATTCTCCATTCTCAATTCTCCATTCTCAATTGAAAAGATATCCTCTCTCATTTTACAATCTTTCTTCGTCTAATATTTGCAAAAAAAGGTCGCTTCTGCCGCCGGCGAAACCTCTGTTGTAAATATTGGAGAGAAAAATTATCAACACATTATCATCTAATCTTTTGATAAACAGCGTATTATTTCCATTCCATAAACCGCCATGATACACTAACGCACTACCGTTTTTGTCGCAATCTAAACGCCAGCCATAGCCATAATTGTTGCATTGAGACAAATCCAAATTGTGAGGCTCAAATGCCATATTTTTGGTCTCTTCTTTGAGTAACTTATTGGAATCCAAAGCGTTATTGTACAAAAATAAATCATTTACCGTGCTAAAAATGCCTTTATCCCCAAAAATCCCTGAAAGATAGTCTTTTTGGTAAACTTTTTTGTCTTTTTTGTGTCCAAATGCAAAATTTTTGCCATCCATATATGCCTTTTGGTCGTAAAAGCAAGTGTTTTTCATTCCCGCAGGCTCAAAAATAAATCGCTTTACATATTCAGGGAAAGACTGCCCTGATATTTTTTCAACAATTAAAGCCAAAGTCGCATAGCCTGTATTGGAATAATTAAAAGATGTCCCAGAAGGAAATGTAAGTGGCTGAAAATGAGCCTCTAACATCCTTTCTAAACTGTCATTATCAATCAAAAAATCTTTATTTTCCTGAAATTTATCAGCAAATTTAAAATAATCAGGCACCCCTGACCGATGACAAAGCAATTGTGAAATGCTTACCCCTGAGTAGGGAAAAGTGGGTATATATTGTTGCACACTGTCGGTTAATTTCAACTTTCCTTGTTCAAAAAGTTGCAGTATCGCAATGGCTGTAAATTGCTTTGATACCGATGCCAACTCGAAGCGTGTGAGGCTGTTAATGCGTTTTTTAGATTGAAAATCAGCGTATCCCGTGCAATTAGAATACAAAATCGAACTCCCTTGCGCTATCAAAATGCAACCATTGAAATGATTTTCTTTCACCATCGACAAAAAAACACTGTCCAACCGCTGATATAATTTGGCGGTATATAAATTATTTTTCTTGTAATAACTTGTAAAATAAGAATTTACGTCGTTATTGGCAAAATTGAAAAACAGCAAGCCATAAAAAAGACTTGCTGCACTAAATAACATAAAAAAAATTATATTCTTAATCAATGTTTTACTCACTCTTTTTTAATCTTTAATCTTATCCCACTCCTCAACGCTAAAACTTTGTGCATCTTCGTCTGAATTGAGATTGATTTCTGCATAATCTTCTAATTGTGCAATTTTCCCTTTTTTCTTATTTATATCCATGATTTCCTTGACTTTATCTGTCGGAATAGCATAAAGTATTTTTGAATTATCATTTTTATAAGCGAACCACATTAAGCGTTTAAATATATCTATTTTTTGGCAAAATGCGGCTCCTTTTTCGGTGTGAAGGAGTGTTTTTGTGTCAGGAAATTCTTTTAATTCTTCCTGATAGGCTTTGTTTTCAAAATTGAGACAGCATTTGAGTTTTCCGCATTGTCCTGCCAATTTTAACGGATTGAGAGACAATTGTTGCGTGCGTGCGGCACTTGTGGAAACCGATTGAAAACTGTTTAACCATGACGCACAGCACAATTCACGTCCGCAAGAGCCAATTCCGCCTAAACGAGCGGCTTCTTGCCGAACTCCTATCTGCTTCATTTCTATGCGAATATGAAATTCTTCGGCTAAAATTTTTATCAATTCTCTAAAATCAATTCGCTCATCAGCAGAATAATAAAAAGTGGCTTTAGAACCATCGCCTTGATACTCAACATCATTGACTTTCATATTGAGATTTAAATCCCATGCAATATATCGCGACCGCATCATGGTATCATATTCTTTGCTGACGGCTGCCACCCATTTTTCAACGTCAGTTGCCCGCGCCCGATGATATATTTTTTTGACCACTTTGCTTTCGGTAACATTTTTGTTACGCATCTGCAATTTCACCGCCTCTCCCATAAGCGTAATAATGCCTATATCTGACCCAGGAGCGGACTCTACCATAACTATATCGCCCTCTTGATAAACCCCATTTTCAGGCAAAAGCATAAATTCTTTATGACTATTTTTAAACTGCACTTCGGCAATGTTATATGTTTTTTTCCCTTTTAAAGGAATATCTTTTAACCAATCATAAGTAGATAATTTACAGCATCTTTGCGTAAAAATTCCACTATTATCTCCTTCTGCGGTAGGCACACAAAACAAACCTCGCGTCAAAAAAGGATTGGCACTTATCTTATCAGCCTCTATGCTATGGTCGCATGAAACTTGTATATCTTCTTCTAAACCAGACTCTTCCTGTATAAAATTAGTCTTTTCCATCTGAATAATTTTCTATATAATTACAAAGATACACCTTTTTGTCAATTAAAAATTAAAAA
>JAISTU010000100.1 GCA_031272415.1 Bacteroidales bacterium
GTCTGTCCGGGAGCGTCAAAATTCTGCTCAGCCACAATAACCCGCTGAGCGTTCGCAATCATAAGGCTTATCAAAAAAGCCATTAAAAGAAAGATTTTCTTGGTTTTCATAAGAAAAAAAACTATTTTTAAAATTGTTAATACTAAAATAAAATGTATTTTTACTATTAGCAATTTTTGTGCCACAGCCCCCCAAACCGCCCTCAAAAACAATAATATAAGATCATAGGTGCAAAAATGCAAAAAAAATTGAAAGTTGAAAATTGAAAATTGTTTTTCACCCTTGTATCCCCTTGTACCTTTCACCATGCACTCTTTTCGGGCAAGGGATGTCGTTGCCCTTACAATTTTTAATTGAAAAAAAAGTGTATCTTTGCAACAGATTTATTTTTTCAAAGAAAAGAGTAGTTTTTTTTATAGTTAATGATGACGCAATCAAAAATTTTATATTATAATTCGTTACCGGAGGGGAACCAAAAAGTTTTACAATTAGCGGCGTTGAAATCAGATTTTACTTATTCTGATATTCATACGCTGGCTTATGTTTATTTGAAAAAGCAAGTAGGACAACAATATATAGTGGGCATTATTGAAGATGCTTTAAAGCACAATTTGTTTCATCAACTGCCGGACAGGTATCATAGATATTGTGTTGATGTAGAATTTTTAGTATATATTTTTCCTAAAATAGAAATTACAGCCTTAATTTGGCAGCGTGTAGTGGCAAAAGACTACTATTATACTACCAATTTAATATCGTTTCGCAATTGCTTACATTCTTTATTACATGCACCGGACAGTTATTCGGAAAATGAAAATAAAATATATAGAACACCCGGTAAAGTAACAGATTATTTTACAATTTTGCTGCAAGATGAGCAATATGAGCAATATTTTCCATTGATTTCTAAAAAAGTATTATCTTATTGTATACAAAATATCATCAGTAATGCAAAAATAACCCTCAAAAGTTGGGATGAGGTGCTATCTATTACGCAAAGATTTACATTAGCCGCTCATTGTCCTTCATTGGGCAAAGTGCCGGTGGCGCTAAATACCTATTATTGGCATGTTCAGTTGGATAAAGCATTAGAATTGGCAGAAGATAATATTTCAAAAATAGAATTTAATGCCATTAAATCGCTCATTGAGGGCAATTTAAAAGAATCTTTGGCATATTTTGACCTCACTTTAAAAGCACAAAGTTCGCAGGGAAATAAAGTTTATTTACCTGCCCGCACGCAGCAAGCCTATTTTTATTTGGTGGCGTTATTGCTCTCCGATAAGGCGCTATCTATGCCGATTTTTACTAAAATGCTTTCATGGTGGGCAAGAAGGGGTGAAAACCATTATTCATACACGCATTTTGGCGCCGTCATTTACGATGTAACCGCTTTTTTGAGTGATCCTTTGAATAAAATCAAAAATACCATTAAACAGAATATTTCATCGCAAATTATTGATTATCACTCACTTTTGGACATTTTGGTATCTTATCTTATAGGTGAAAAATTAGCAGAGGAAGAGACTTGTTATCAAATTGTAAAAAAGGCAGCCGATGGCGGTTATTGGTTGCTCGCTTATGAGGCTGCATTTGTTATAAATCAATGGTTTTCAGATAAAAAGATTGAGCAATTGTACCAAAATTTATCTGATCAGTTGAATTATACGCCGGTTATTTCCCGCATTGTTCGGCAAGAAGAATGGGAAAGGTCTCTCAATTTATTGTTGGATTTGAAATCCAAATCAGCGTCCAAAGATGCCTCCAAAATAGAAGCCGCAACAAGGGTCGTATATTACTTTAATCCTAACTATTTCAATGAAATAACACCTGTTTTACAAACAAAAAAAGCCAGCACCAATAGATGGTCAAAAGGTAGAAATATTGCCATGAAAACGTTTGCTCTGATGGCTGTAAAAGGCATGACAGAGCAAGATATGCGGATTGCAAAATGTATAAATGTACAACAAGACCGTTATTGCGCTGAGACTTATTTCTTTACACAGCAGGCTTATGTTGAAATGATTGGGCACCCTTATATTTTCTTGCATAATTCGGATGATATTCCGATTGAACTTATTGAAGGACAAGTCATTATATCTATCAAGCAAGTAGAAACAGGCTATCAACTTTCTTCTAATTTGAAAAAAATAGATACTTTTTCTATTGAAAAAGAGACTAATACGAGATATAAAATTTATCAATTATCTTCTACTCAGGTAAATATATTAAGAATTATCAATCAAAATATTCAGGATGGCGGTTTTGTAATTCCAATTAAAGGGAAAGAAAAATTAAGTGAATTGATGAGCGTACTCACCGGCGAAGGATTTACCATTCATAGCGACCTTTTGGCGGCAAATGAAAACTCGGACGTGGAAATCAAAGAAACCGACTCCCGCATTCGGGTACAATTGTTGCCTTTTGGAGACGGTTTAAAAGCCGAACTTTTTAGCAAACCGTTTGGCGACCGACCGCCGTATTGCAAGCCCGGAAAAGGCGGTGTGATACTCATTTCAAACGAAGAAAATGTACAATGGCAAGTCCACCGAGATTTGCTCAAAGAGTCTGAATATGAACAAATTTTGCTCAATGATATACAAAGCCTTGATTCTCTGAACAATGGAGATGACCTTTTGTGTTTTGATGACCCGCTTGATTCGCTTTATTTATTAGATATTTTGCAAAATCATGCCGATATTTGCGTGGTGGAGTGGGCAGAAGGAGAAAGATATAAATTGAAAGGCAGTGCAAATGTTAATCAATTGAGTATCAATATAAAAAGCGGTATAGATTGGTTTGATTTGCAAGGAGAAATTACCATTGATGAAAACACGGTTATTAGCCTGCAACAACTGTTAAAATTGACCGAAAATAGCCACAAAAAATTTATCGAACTCTCTTGTGGTGAATTTATTGCACTCAGTGACAGACTAAAACGTCAATTAGATAGTTTGAGAATGTTTGCCACAACAGACAAACAAAAAGTGCATCTTAACAAATTTGCATTTGCAGGATTGGAGGATTTTTTTGCTGAAATTGAGAACATTAAAGCCGACGAACAATGGACTGCATTTTGCCAAAATGTAGAACAATCGAAGTCCGAAGTTATTACTTTACCGAACAATCTTCATGCGGAATTGCGTGCATATCAAGAGGATGGCTTTCGGTGGATGGTACGTTTGTCTCAATGGGGAGCAGGTGCCTGTCTTGCCGATGATATGGGATTGGGAAAAACTTTGCAAACGTTGGCAGTTTTGTTGCATCGCTCTCATTTGGGGGCTGCGTTAGTGGTTTGTCCTGTTTCGGTTATCAGCAATTGGGTGAGTGAGGCTAAAAAATTTGCTCCCTCACTCAATATCAAAACATTAGGAACATCCGCCACCGACCGAAAAGCAATTTTTCAATCGCTGGGCAAAAGAGATGTTTTAGTAACAAGTTATGGATTGGTACAGTCTGAATCTCAATTATTTACAGAAACCACATTTGCGACCGCCGTTTTGGATGAGGCACATGTTACAAAAAATTATGCCACAAAAACGTCCAAAGCCATTATGCAAATAAAAGCCGATTTTAAAATAGCACTCACAGGGACACCTTTGCAAAATCATTTGGGTGAAATTTGGAATCTTTTCAATTTTATCAATCCCGGATTGTTGGGTACTTTGCAACATTTTGCAGCAACTTTTATTAAATCCGAAGATGAAAAGTCCAAAAAACATCTTAAAAATTTAATAGCACCTTTCATTTTACGCCGTACAAAGTCCTCCGTTTTAGATGAATTGCCACCAAAGACCGAAATTATCAAAAAAATATCCTTATCGCCCGAAGAGATAGCGTTTTATGAGTCTATTCGCCGGCAAGCGTTGGACAACATTGCTGATGTAGATACAGGCAAAAATATTCAAGTTTTGGCAGAAATTTTGAGATTAAGACAAGCCTGTTGCAATCCGCAATTGATTGATAAAAAAATTCGCATTCCTTCTTCAAAAATGGCTACATTTCTCGAAATTGTTAATGAATTGATTGAAAATAAACACCGTGCATTGGTATTTAGTCAATTTGTAAGCCATTTGTCATTGGTTCGAGATGAGTTGGATAAGAAACATATTGATTATCAATATATTGACGGTGCAACTTCGCAATCTCAGCGAGAAGAAAGTGTTCAACAATTTCAAAGCGGTAATGGAAATTTATTCTTAATCAGTCTCAAAGCCGGCGGTTTAGGATTGAATTTAACCGCTGCCGATTATGTTATACATCTTGACCCTTGGTGGAATCCTGCTGTTGAAGACCAAGCCTCCGACCGCGCCCACCGTATCGGACAACAAAGACCGGTAACTATCTATCGGCTTGTGGCTGAAAATACTATAGAAGAAAAAATTATTCAACTACACTCCCGCAAACGCGACCTGGCAGAACAACTACTCGAAGGAAGCGACCTCGCAGCCCGCCTCTCCGTCAAAGAAATGCTTAACCTTATCAAAGAAAGAGAAAATGAAAGTTAAGATGAAGATTTCTTTGTAGAGGCAACGGCATGGCTTGCCCGAAAAAGGGGACAGGGTGAAAGAGTAGAAATTTACGATTTTGGATTTACGATTGTAGATTTTTTTGCATTTTTGAATAAAAATGTTCTAAAATTTGTCTGAACCACAATTTTCATAAGATTTACAGGATTATTTTATGATTGTAAAGACGTTGCGTGCAACGTCTCTTCTACATTCCCCTTGTCTGAACTTTGATTTTGAATGATTTTTTTGATTTTTTTGATTTTTATAAAATTATAACCCCCTTATTTATTAAAGCACCCTTAGTAGCCAAAAAATAACCCCGTCATTACCCTTATTTTTTTGTTAATAAGGGAATAAGGGAAATTCACAGAAAAATCCTTGCTACTAAGGGGACCTCGATAAATAAGGTTTTTTTAGAGTGTTGATTTTTTGCATTTTCGCCCCCCCCTGTCTGAACTGTGATTTTGAATGATTAACATGATTACTATGATTTCACACAAATCAAAAAATAGACGGTGCGTGCACCGTCTCTACATTTCCAAACACTTTTAACTTTTAATTTTTAATTGAAGAATTTGTGTATCTTTGTAAATGCGTTATCGTGGATAAAAATGTGAAGAAACACAAAAAGTCGTGGATAAAAATGTAATATTTAACAAAAAGTCGTGGATAAAATGTATAGAAAAAAGGATAAACAATTGATAGAGTGGAAGTTAAGCAAAAATCGAAAACCACTTATTATACAGGGCGCAAGACAAGTTGGAAAAACATGGCTCATTAAAGAATTTGGGAAAACAGAATTTGAACAAATGGTTTATATCAATTTTGAACATGAATTTCAATTGCAAAATTTGTTTCAAATGGATTTAAATCCTCAAAGAATAATCACTACTCTTGAGGCTTTTTTTGAGGTAAAAATTGTGCCTGAAAAGACATTGATTGTTTTTGACGAAATTCAATCAGCGCCCAAAGGACTTACGTCTTTAAAATATTTTTGTGAAGATGCACCGCAATATTATATTGTTGCATCCGATTCGCTGTTGGGCATGAATTTACACAATAAAATTTCTTTTCCTGTTGGAAAAGTTAGTTTTTTGTACCTGCATCCGATGTCTTTTTATGAATTTTTGTTAGCCATGGGAGAAAATGGTTTGGCACAGGTTTTAGATGAGAAAAAATGGGATTTATTGCCTGTTTTTAAAGAAAAATTTAAAGAAAATTTAAAATATTACTCTTATATTGGAGGCATGCCTGAAGTGGTTGCAAATTTTGCGGAAAATAGAGACTGGCAGCAAGTTCGGACACTGCAAAACGACATTCTTACCACTTACGAGAATGATTTCTCAAAGCATGCTCCTTACGAAATTGTACCGCGTTTGAACATGGTTTTCAATAGCATTCCTGCTCAATTAGCAAAAGAAAATAAAAAATTTGTATACGGTTTGGCAAAAGAAGGTGCAAGAGCAAAAGATTTTGAATTAGCCATTCAGTGGATGGTAGATTCGGGGATTTTATTGAAAACTTTTCGCATCTCAAAACCGTCTATGCCACTGGTTGCGTATCAAGATTTATCGGCTTTTAAACTGTTTTTCAATGACATAGGCTTACTTTCGGCAAAATCACATTTAGATATTAAAACAATTATTAACAAAAATGCTGTTTTTGAAGAATACAAAGGTGCTTTTACGGAACAGTTTGTTATACAGCAACTTACAGCAGCAGAAATGGATTATATCGGCTATTGGACTAACGGGAAAAGTACCAACGAAGTAGATTTTGTAATACAAAACAAGGGCGAAATTGTGCCAATAGAAGTCAAATCTGAGGAAAATTTACAAGCAAAAAGTTTTAAGTTTTTTTGCCAAAAATACCAACCAAAAACTGCCATTCGTACCTCGCTTTCCGATTTTAGACAAGAGAATTGGATGACAAATGTGCCTCTTTATATTATTGGAGATTACTTTTTTTAATTGAGAATTGAAAATTAGAGTGTAGAGTGTAGAGTGTAGAGTGTAGATTTTTTTTGCATTTTGGAATAAAATTGTTCTAAAATTTGAAAAATGTTTTTTTACCTTTCATCTTTTACCCTGCTCCTTTCGCCCATTTTGGGCAAGGCATGCCTTGCCCCTACGAAAAAACACACTACACACACACTACAAAAAAAAGGGACATTCGCCATGAACATCCCTTTATTATGCAAAATTTTTAGTTTATTTTTTACTTTTTACTTGTAACGGTAACAGAGCCGTTTTGGATGACAGTATTGCTTTCTGACATCGGAATTGCATAAATTACCCAGAAATAAACACCGTCTGAAACGTAGTTACCTTGTCTGTTTTTACCGTCCCACCAGAAGTTAGGATTTTGATATTCAGGACAATTGGGGTCGGTACAATTTTGTTTCCAAACCAACATCCCCCAGCGGTCATAAACTTCAAATTTAAACTCTTTGAAAAAGCCTTTTTCCTCTGACGGTTTAAATGTATAAGGCAAACCGGTAGCAGGATTGGTGGCTTGTGGTGTAAATACATTAGGGAAACCAAGCATTTCTGTTATCAAAATCTGTTTTTCAACCGAATTTTTACAACCATACTCGTCTATAATTTCCAAAATTACAGTAACATACCCCGAAGTAGTATTGTATGCATGAGTTGGATTTTGTGTAGAAACCGAGTCCCCATCTCCAAAAGTCCAATTCCATTTGACCAATTGACCATCTACAATTGTGGATTTATCTGTAAATTGAATAGATTCTCCTACTACTGCCTCTGTTTTATCGGGTTCAAAATCAGCCGTTGGGGAAGTATACGCATTGACAATAACAGTATCATAATAATCTATTACACAGCCTGTTGGAACAAAATAAACACTTACTTTGAACGGATAATCAGCCGTTTTATCAAATTGTCTCAATACTTCTTCACCCATCAACGTATCTGATATATCTTCAAAGAACCACAGATAAGAAAGTATATGGTCGCGGTCTTTGGCGGTCAGTGTTGCACTATCGGGATAGAAAATAATATCTAAACCATCACAGGCGGCTGCCGAGTCCGGCAAAAAGCCTAATTGTGGTATTTCTATTACTTCCATTTCATGAGTAGTAGAGGCATAGCAAGACATCACTTTTTCGTACAAAGTAATGGCATACTTACCGGGGATGGTGTACATTGTTCGCCCATCAGGGAAAACACGCAAAGCAGAATCAACTTCCGTACTATCTATCTCGCCGTTACCATAATCCCAACGAATGGAATCTATATAGTAAGGCTTGTAAATGGTATCAAATGCAGGTATAAGGACTGTCGTGTTGACAAAATCTATCGGCATATCAGGACAATAGAGCGAATCGAAGGTAAAATTAGGCTGCAAATCTATCGCATAAATAGTATCCGCCATATAGTCAATAATACATGAATAATAGTTCCCTGCTGTATCTTTTTCCATTTTGTACAATTGGAAATAAGGATAATAAACCTGTCCTGTTCTGTATGTCCATTTTTGAGGATTATACTTACCTGCCAATGGTCCTAACGATATAGAAGTTCCATCGCCTCTTTGGAATATAACAGAGTCAATATTGGAAACACCTTGTGGGGTGAACGTAACCTGCAATGGAATACAGCCCGAAAGCGTGTCGGATGTCCATGTCCCTAATGGACCACCGATAAAGACATAACCCTTTACAGTGTCATGGTCTGAACAACCCAATCTGTCGGTTACAGATAAAATAACATCATAACTACCTGCGGATTTATAGTTATGATAAACTACACTGTCGTATGCAGGTGCATTGCTCAATGAATCTCCAAATTGCCATACACGTAAATCTATATCGCCGGATGATATATCGCTAAATCTTACCGACTGACCGCCTTTGCCGGCGCAAGGGAAATTATGTGCATCCGCCAAAAACTGTGCCACAGGACGCTGTACTATTACAGTATCTGTATATTCCTCCATACAGTTAATAGATTGCCCCAGTCCGTTAAGACCTTCTACCCTAATGGTAACATAAAATGTATCTCTTTCTTTGCCCGCACGACAATGAAACTGATGTGAAATCCCACTATTGGCTACATTAGGAGTGCGGTTATTGGCTAAAACAGCAGGAACTGTATTAGGTGTTCCGTCTCCCCACATCCATGTTGTTTTCACCCAGCCTGTTGAATAGTAACTGGCAGGCAGTATCTTCGATTTATTGATAAATCCAACATCCGCTCCGCTACAATAAGTTTTGGCGGTTCCCACAAAGGACGCCTCAATTTGTTCATATACCGCCTGAATTTGATCGACAAGCACTCTTTCATAGTCTGTGACAGTTGAGTCACACCCAAATTCATTGGTACACATTACTTTAATATCATACATATTTCCATAAGGAGTATACATGGCTTTCATTCCTAACTTATTGTAAATAGTTGCCGTATCACGCAGATAATCTTGTGCATCTATCAATTCAAAATACCATTTTACTATTTGTGTAGAGGTATAAGGTGCGGGTGTAAAAGAACCTTGTTCTCTTATCCAAAGCGAATCAGGTGTATTGGCGCACAATGTATCTCTCTTTGTATTAAATTCATAAGATGGGCTACTATGCATATAAGTTGTATATGCAGGTACACTACGCGGACGTACTTTTACGATTATAGAATCTATATACTGACAAGGAATAGGGAATACGTTTATATCTACAAAGTAAAATTTATACTCATTGGTCTTTGAAAAATGAACAGTATAGCCCTGCTGTGGTTTTATACGCGGGAAACGTATATCGGGTTGGAAATCAAAATAGCCATTTTCATCTAAAAGAGGTACTATGTCATCGTTCCAAACACTCATTACCGTATTGACGGTCGGAGAAGGTACCATAATCCAATCTGCTATCCCAAAATTACACCACGAAGAATCTACAAAAAATATTGTATCATTTTCGCAGACCTCAACAACTTTCTCAGGTAAAACCGTACTGTCTAATGTTGGGAATGTCATAAAATTAGGTATATGCACCGATACGGCTATGGGCTGATTCGCATCATCCTCACAATAACCGCAAGGATTGTAATTGGGATTTTCTGTAAATTCATACTCACCGGCATCGTTTAACACGTATGCACATACATTGGTGTCGTCATTGATTGACTTAATTTGCAGATAAATAACACCCGGATAGTCTTTCAAATGAGAGGCATATTTTCCTATTTCATAATTGATATGAGATGTATCCGATAAATTATAAATTGTATCATTGATAGTAATATAATTCAATATAGTATCGCTGATATGGTTATCCCAAATAGTGTCTGTAGGATTGAGCGGGTTTAGCACTACTTTTGCTGAATCATCCCAAATCCAAACATGTTTTGTTTCCATTTTACCGCCTGATGTAGCGGCTCCTATCGCAGTATAGGGCTCGGGCCAATGTGGATAATATGTACCTGTATCTTTCCCTATTACAGGCATACCACAAGCATAGATGACAGGATAGGGTGGAATTGGTGCCGGACTTTTAATTCCTGCCACAGGCGGACACACTGACATTGTCCATTGATATTCAACCATATCTCCTGCACAGCCATTATGAGAGGGCTGCATGGCAATCGGTATTTTTCCCGGGTCAGAGGGCGATATGGTCGCCGTATCGCTACTGCCTGCGCCTCCAAAGGGATTATACATTGCCAAAGGATTTAACCAAGCAATATCACTTGCTTTTGACCACCATAATGTATCATTATTATAGCCATGTCTGGCTTTACAGTAAGGACAATCATCTGCATAGGAAAGGGATGGCACGTATGTATAGCCTCCCCGTTCATAATCAGGAACTGTTCTAAGAGGGTCTTTATTGGTATAATCATAATACCGAATGGCAGTATCGCGAGGCACAAATGAATTGGTGTCGCTATACAAAGAACCTTTACGTCTGGGTGTAAGTTCGTGTGTAGCGTCGCACTTTTCTACCATCAAAGGAACACGCACAAGTGTATCCTGCGTTACAGGGATGGCTCTATCCCAATTGTTGGGCGAAAAAGTCGGGTAGGCAACCACCGTGTCGCCAAGAAGATATACAGTGCTACCCGCCGGATAAATTGTATCGCCATAATATTTTATGGAGTCTTGTCGCCAAAGCACTCTATGCCTGCCCGTTGTTGGGTCTAAAATATTGGTGTCTTTGATAAGAGAATAAGCGTAAGTCTGTATGCTTGATTGTGATTTGCAAAGTTCTTCTACATCTCTCCAACTGAAATCATAATATGGCTTATATCCTACCCAAACATCTTTGATAGGAAATGTATCTACACAGCCTTGTGCATTAGTCAATTGCATATAAATCCAAAAATGACCTGTATCTCTGTACACATGTGTAGCCATATCTGTTGTACCTGTTGAGGTATGGTGAGCAGTATCACCTGTAATATCCCAATACCATGTAAAATCTACAATAGGAGAAGTTGTTATCAAAGAGTCAGGATTGTTTCCTACTGTAATCTGGAAAGGAAGGCATCCTGACGCCGGAGCCGGCGGTGCGGGGTCTATTACTACCCCTACTGCCCGCAGGGCAAATAAGTGTACTCCCCTTGTTATGGGCTCTAACAAACAGCCATAAGGAGTACGTATTCGTATGCTTGGATAATATTCTCCTTCTACCCCATACGCAAAAGAAGTCGCTCCTGTGGTTGTATCTCTTTGATTGGCGTTATCGTTCCATTGCCAAATGATTTGATGAAATCCAAAGTCATCTGTAGTTTTGTAAGGTGTAGTATCATTGAAATAGATAGGTTTGTCATATTCACACCAGTTGGTATCAAGAATGCTAACTTGCGCCTTAACGGTATCATATACGTGTATGGTTTGCCATGCAGTATCTGAACACATACCATCGCGAGTAGATAGGATATACATTACCTCATAATCGCCGGCGACATAAAGTCGGGTAGATGTTCTGCTTTCAGGCAAATCTGCTTGCAAGCCTCCTGCCGGATTGTACACTACCCACCTAAAATTCCACAACGCAGGGTTTTTATTGGGAGAACTAAATTCCACAGATGTATTTAATTTACAAATAATTGTATCTGAAAACGCAGGAGCAGCAGAAACTTCTTTTACACTGATATAATTGTTTTTTGTTACGCTATGCACACAACCGTTGGCGTCTGTTACTTGCAAAGTTACTGCCCAATATTGCTCTGTACCGGAGGTTACGGTCATGGTAAAAGAAGGATTACGCGAGGTAGAAGTTTGTCCGTCGCTCAGTGTCCATAGATAGGTATTTCCTGTCGCTGTCGGCGAAAAGGAAGTGTCTGTAAAATAGAAAGTATGGCTCGGCGTTTCTCCTACTCGATAACAACCACTTATATTATCCACTGTAAAACCTGCCGCAGGACGCTGCCTTATATGCACAAATTTATTCCTTGTTGCCATCCCTTCACAGCCATGATAATTCACCACCAATGTAATATCCCTATCAAGTGGGATATTTTGCGGATTGGCAAAGGTATGACTCGCACTCGCACCTGAGGTAGTATCAATACCTCCGTCTCCAAAGTCCCATCTGTATTTGAGTGGAATATCGGGATTGGCAGGCACTGTTACCGAAGATGTAAATGAAACACTCCCACCCGGACAGATGGTATCTATCCCTGACCCCAGCGTGGCATGGGATAGTGATAACTGTGGCATCGGATATATCGTTACCGTGTCGTAGGCAACTGCCGAAGTGTTGTTGTTGTAATAAACAGTCAACATTACAGGAAATTTCCCGTCGCTTGAATACAAATGCGAATAAGTAGTCAAAAGAGGCGACAATTGTTTGTTGGAATTGCCATCTCCCCATACCCAAATACAACTATCGGCATTGTTCAATTGCCCTCGCTCTATCGTAAAGTTGATAGTCGCCGGTGTACAGGCATCTATCAGGACAGACCAACTAATTCCCATTTGCCCAAAGGCTGTTAAAATACTTGCTGTTGTCAGCATCATTACTATAAATATCTTTTTCATGATTCTTTAATGTATTAAACTTTAATAATATGTATTTAATTTATATTTTGTTACTTATAATTTATTTCTTATATTTTATATGACGCTACTTTTGCCAAAAAAGTTGTCTCAAAAGTAATATTTTTTTTTATTGATAAATAATTTTTCGCACATAAACGCCTTTTTGTGTTATCATTTTAAATATATAAATCCCCTTGGGGGAATGTTTTAAGTCAATTTCAACGGAATTGTTGCCGTTTTGTATTGATTGATGATAAATTTCTTTGCCTGTTATATCCAAAACGCTTATATCTGCATTTTGAATTTCATTGCTCAAAAATTCCACATTTACCTTTCCGTGCGTAGGATTGGGATAAATATTACAAGATAAATCGGCATCTGAAATGTCTATTATATCATTTGTATCTTTTTTAGTGGTGTCCATAAGTAGCCAACTGATTTTAAAATTGCCATTGCTTTCATTATTGTCGCTTGCCAATCTTATCAGCGCACTTGCTGATTGTACATTGTAAACTTGTCCCAAAACAGGTGGATTATCGGCTGAAAATCTGTACAATCCCAGTGTATGATACTTAAATCCGCAAGTAATGGTCGCTTTGCCGGCAGGATAAATTTCTAAATAATCACCTTTGCTCATCGCAAACTCACTGAATACCAATGGAATATCAGTTGCCTTTGTAGGGGCGACAATCCAATTGCAATTCTGTAAATCGCCATAATTTTCTACCCAAACACTGTCCCAAAGAGAAGTGCTGATAACAGGAGAAGTACAACTGCCACAATTGCTTGATGTTGTGGTTGTTACGGTATAATTAAATCGAAATCCCGCATCTGTAACAGAAGCATTGCTATTGAAAACTATCAAAGCCTCTTTTGCATTGACATCAATTGTTGTCCCCGAATACAACGTCCCTCCGTTGAGCGTAAGTACCAATGGGTCAGCAGTGGAATTGCCTGCATAAATTTTAACCCAATCATTTGCCGCCACTGAAAATGCTGCCACAGAAAGCGTTATTTTGCTCACATCATTGCCCGCAGAAGGCGAAATTAACCACGAACAATTGGTGTTATTACGATAATCTTTGTACCCGCTGCCATCATCAAAAGAGCCGTACAATGCCGTCAATACCTTTTGTCCTGTGAAATAATTAGTGGTATCTGTGCGAGGCTCAATATTGCGAATAATAGCATTTGACGCCGTATAAGCATTCATATCCGTAATGCTGTAATAACCATCACTATGACCGCCCCAGCCCCACTTAAAACTCAAAAAATTGCCATTCGTATTATCATAACCATCACAAACCCACGCATGACAGCCGTCTCTGCCATCGGGATTGTTGGTACAAGCACTGTAATAGAGCGGTAAACCTCTATCAATATCATTCTCTATGAGCGTCATCCATTGTGCATCTGTATAATTGTATCTATATTGAGACTCCACTTTTGGCGAGCCGGTAGATTTGTATCTAAAAAAGTTGCCCAATGCTGCTACTGCTCTTTGGTCATAACTGCCTGAACCTGTAGGTTTATACATCATTTTTACTGCTACTCCGATATGATATATCAATTGAGCAATGGCATCGCTGTAGCCTGTTGCCTCATCTGCCATTGCCTCATAATCATAAGTTGCTGTGCTGAAATTTGCACTCAAAGTTCCGTAATCATAGCCGTCATTTAAACAATAATAACTATTGCTACTGTCGCCTTGTCTGGGGTAGCGATGATAGTACATAATTTGTGCCAAAGCCACGGCTACACAGCCATTGGGGACTCTGTCATCATAACCCGAAGGCGATGCCTCATCCAAAGGACAATACCAATTGTAGTATTTATTTTGATTCCAAATGCTTGTAATTAAAGGCTCTACACGATGATTGGCTACCTTTTCAACAGGATACAATTGAGGCGAAATCAATTTGTTCCATTTGAGTTCCAATTGAGGGTCAATTGCGACCTGCGATTGTATTGCTTTTTGTAATCCTTCTGCAAAACCATCCAAAAAATAATTTTTAGCAGGATGTTTGTCATCAATGGAAAAATAATTTTTAACCGAATAGGCAACAATAGGCTCTGAACGCTTATCTGCTGCCACAATTACAAAACCTCCCCCAACAAAATTATAAACGTAATACAGAGGCGAACCATTTTCACCATATTTGGTAAATTGCTCCGAAATTGTCGGTGAATTTTCACTGTTTTGCTGTTGTTTAAAAAAACTAACTGCAATTTTTGCTGCCGTTGTACTATCTACATTCTGCGCCACCGACACAAAAAATAATCCTATAAACCATACTATACTTAATTGTTTTCTTAACATGTTCAAAAAAAATTATCTTATATTAAAATATGTATATACATTTTACAAAGATACACAAATATTTCAATTAAAAATTAAAAACCTTTTTTTCAGAGTGTAGAGTGCAGAGTGTAGAGTGCAGAGTGCAGAGTGTAGATTTTTGATTATCAAACATTTACATGTATTTTATAGGGGAAATACATGCTTTGCAAAAAAATGGCTGAAAGGTGTAGGGTACAAGGTGAAAGGTTAAATTTGTCCGATTTTAGAACATTTTTATCCCAAAGTGCAAAAAAAAATAAGAATTGAGAATTATTTTTGCCTTGTACCCTTTTTCCTTTCGCTTGTTTTTAGACAATGTTAATGGTCTTTATAATGCTTTCGTAATGCTATGATATAGATGTAATTAGGAAATATTTGATAAATCATTCTATCTTTTTTACTAATTTTTCTGCTCCAACATCCTGCAAATTCTCCTGTTAATTCCTTTGGGTCTCCACTACCTATTTTAGGATGTTCTATAATCTCCGTCAGTAAGCGATTTATTTCATTTTTAATTTGCACATTTCCGCTCTTTTCCCAAATGCGTTTATCTTTTTCCGCTCTTTTGGATAACTCTATTATATATGCCATGAATTTTTAAATTCTTCGAGAGTATATTTTTTCCCTGTCCCTCTTTCCGCTAATGCTTTCCTTGTTATTTTTTTTTCAGCGGGAGTTAATTCGTGAATATCATCATCTGTTTCATTATTTTGTACCTCAGCCTTTGAAAAATAATTTATGCATTTTAAGAAGAATTTTACTATTCTGTCATTTTCTTTGTATTTTACTGTACTTTCTATTATTGTGTCCATATCTATATCTATTTAAATATTTAACTTAATTACAAAGATACACAAATATTTCAATTAAAAATTAAAAACCTTTTTTTCAGAGTGTAGAGTGTAGAGTGTAGATTTTTGATTATCAATATTTTGACATGTAGGGGGAAGGCATACCTTATCCAAATTTTTATCCCAAAATGCAAAAAAAAAATCTAAAATTGTAAATCTGCACTCTACACTCTCCACTCTAAAAAATTCACTCTACACTCTGAAAAAAAAAAGTTTTCAACTCTCAATTCAAAAATTTGTGTATTTTTGTAA
>JAISTU010000105.1 GCA_031272415.1 Bacteroidales bacterium
GTGCAAAAAAGAATGCGAATGCCAAACCTGCCATAATTGTTAATTTATTCCGTGTCTCTTGGACAATTCTACCTATATTCTTCATAACATTTTGTCTTGATTGTTATACATTTTTTTTTTTTTTTTATTTACTTTATTATTTTTTATTATTTATTTAATCTTATTTAAATTAACACTCTTACAAAGATACACTTTTTTTCCTTTTATCGCTGCAAAAAAATATAAAGCCAGAACGTTTTTATTCAAAAATGCAAAAAAAAAAAAAAATTACATTCTTCACTCTCCACTCTCCACTCTGAAAAAAAAAGTTTTTTAATTTTTATTGAGAAAAAAGTGTATCTTTGCATTTTACAGTTTCTTTTATTGAAAAGGTTTCAGATGAGAATAACATTTTTAGTTTATTTGGCATGTATGTTGCTGATTTGTTGCACAAAAGAAGTGCGGACTTATTTTCCTGACGGGAGTGTAGAATCTATTTTGTTGTATAAAAATCAGCAAAAAAACGGTCAGGCGATATGGTATTTCCCCAATGGTACCCCTTCTTTGGAAATATCATATAAAAACGGCAAAAAAGAAGGTACTATGAAACGTTACAATACTGACGGAATTTGTGTTGAAGTATCGCAATATCACGGCGATAGTTTGGACGGTATTGCTCAACAATTTTATGATAATAAATTGATTTTCAGTGAAGTAAATTATAAAAACGGCAAAAAAGAAGGCACTTTTTCGCAATATTATGAAGACGGTACTTTGAAAATAAAAGGATTTTATAAAAATGATTTATTTGACGGCAAATGGGAGTATTTTTCAGAAGAAGGCTACCCTGTGGGAGAAGGATTTTTTGAAACCGGCACAGGGATGTTGTCTGGCTATGATATAAAGGGAAATCTTTTGCGAGAAATCTATTATAAAAGTGGAAATATCGAAAAAGAATATGTATATAAAGTTGATAATCAGATAGTTAATAAAGTATATATGTACGACAGTGGTCGTATTGTAAAAATAGAAAATATAGGAGATTTAAAAGATGGAGAATAATTTTCCGGCAGTGCCGGAGTCAGTTGAGTTTACAAGTTTGAAAGAGATTGTATGGCAATTGCTGTTCAGTAGCGGTTATTTGGTAGATGCCAATGCGACGGGAATCGCGACAGGATTTGACAAAATTGATGCACTTACGAGTGGATTTCAAACCAATGAGTTGTGCGTTGTTGCGTCTAAACCGGGTAGTGGAAAAACGGCATTTTTGTTGTCATTGCTGTTCAATATTGCCTCAAAATCGGGCAAAACGGTGGGCGTTTTTTCACCTGAACGCTCGGCTGCAAAGATGTTTTATCGATTGATAGAAAGTCAAACCCGACAATCTGTAAAAAAAATTACATCAGGTTCGCTTACAGACTCGGAAAAAGAACAGATTTACAGCATTTTGTTTAACCTTTCGCAGGCAAATATTCTTGCCGATGATGCGCAATATATTAACAAAGATTATTTTTATAGACGTTGTAAACAGTTCAAATATAAGCACAATGCCGATATTATTTTTGTAGATGGGTTTGAATTGCTTGCCTGCGATACGCTCACAGATGTTGATAATAATGAAGATGAGCAAAGACGCGTTTTGGCGGATATAAACGAAATTTCAAAAGAGTTGAACATTCCCATTGTTGTTTTTTCTCATTTGTTGAATACCAATCGATTAACAGATGAAACTTTGCCTGCTCCGTTTGAAAATGTGCAAAGTTTTGTGCCTCAAATTGCAGATTCTTTGTTCTTAATTTACCGTTCGGCGGACAATCATACGGCTAAAATTGTGATTGGGAAACACCCGAAACTGCAACAACCTGAAATAGTTACACTAAAATTTATAGAATCTATCGACCGTTTTGTAGATTTTCAAGAAACAGATAAATAATGAGTATCGCAAAGCGGCAATCAAAGCAAAGAGAAGCCGCACTCGTGCATAAAACCGAAATCAGAGTGCGGTTTAGCGAAACGGATGCAATGCAAGTGGTTTGGCATGGCGAATATACACGGTATTTTGAAGATGCGAGAGAGGATTTTGGTAGAAAATACAACGGATTAGGCTATGATGATATTGAAAAAAGTGGAATTTTTACCCCTGTGGTAGAACTACATATTAATTTTTGTAATCCATTGAAAATGAATGATATAGCAATTGTAGAAATACATTATATCAAATCATTAGCCGCCAAAATTTGTTTTGATTATTTTATTTACCGAAAAACGGATAATCTATTGGTAGCCAAAGGTTTTACAACACAAATGTTCACCGACAGCAAAGGTGAATTATTGCTCAATCCGCCTCCCTACTACCTGCAATGGCAAAAAAAATGGGGAATATGACTCAAATAAAAACTTTTTTTTTCAGAGTGTAGAGTGTAGATTTTATGCATTTCACCCTCTACCCTGTACCTGTTTTGTTTTGGCAAAGCATGCCTTATTAGTTGAAAGTTGAGAGTTGATGTATAAACATTTGATTATCAATGTATTATACATCATTAAAATCTTTATTTGAAGACATTGTTCTAAAACCATTGGGGGTTAGACCTGTGATTTTTTTAAAGGTAGTGTGAAAAACTTGCCGATTACGAAATCCACACATTTCTCCGATAGCCTCTAATGTATAAGTGTTGCTGTTGGGGTCGGTGAGCAATAATATTGCCTCATTAACGCGATACTCGTTGAGCAAAGCAGGAAATGACTTATGAAAATGCAAATGAATCAGTCGCGAAACAGTTATTCTATTGACTTTCAATTGTTTTGCTAATGATTGAATAGATATTTCAGGTTTAAGATATAATTTATTGGTATTGAGCAGTTTAATGAGTTCTAATAATAAATGGCGTTCTTGGTGGGTATATGTATTTTTTTTTGTTTCAACCGATTGATTATCAAGCAATTGTGTAGATTCTGCATAAGTATTTTCAATCAATTTGGCACGACTTTCGGAGCGAGTTGCCCATTCCATGTTTTTGCGTGCCAATTTGACGTATGTTCTTTTTTGTTCCAAATAAAAAAACGCAAAAAGCCCCAAAATATCCAATACCAAAATAATAATAATGCCTCTGTTGATAGTATGTTCGCGTTTTTTCTGCTCAACCAGACTTTGTTCTTTTTGCCCGATTTGAAATTGTAATTGTGAGCATAAATTTTGCAAACTATCTATAATCAATTGATAATCAATTACTTTTATATCTTCAGAGGAATATGAGTTTGAATCCGTTTGGTTTTTTTCAACAGTAGAAAATTGAGCAAAAAATGTGCTCTCATTGGCTTGTTTTTCAGCAGAATTTACATTTGATGTCGCAAAAATAGGACACCCAACACTGCAAAAGTATACGAAAATTCCTTTTTTTAAGTTAAAAAACATCTCAATTTTCTATTTTGCAAAATGAATATATTTTTTTGGAACTATAGAAAATTAAAAAAACAGAACGGTCTATTCAATAATAATCTAAAATGTTCTTTTTATTTTACCAAACCTGCAAATCCCATAAATGCTAATGCTAAAATGCCTGCAGTTATCAATGCGGCTGGTGTTCCTTTGACATATTTTGGCAATCCGGTTAGGTCTAATTGTTCGCGTATTCCTGCAAAAATAATGAGCGCTAACCCAAAACCAATCGCAGTAAAAAATGAAAAAATTAAAGACCCTGCCAAAGTGTATTTTTGTTGAACAACCAAAATTGCAACACCTAATACGGCACAATTGGTAGTAATTAGCGGTAAAAATATCCCTAATGCCTGATACAACGGCGGCATTGCTTTTTTGAGAATAATTTCCAACATCTGCACCAAAGCAGCAATAATCAAAATGTAAGAAATTGTCTGTAAAAAGGTCAACTGCAACGGTTCCAACAAATAATAATAAACACAATAAGTAGCCAGCGTTGCCAATGTCATCACAAAAACAACTGCCGCCGACATGCCTACTGCTGTCGAAATCTTATTGGAAACCCCCAAAAAAGGACAAATTCCCAAAAACTGCGAAAACACGATATTATTCACAAATACCGTCAAAACAATAATAACTATTAATGCTTCCATAAACTTTATCTTAATCTTATGCTAAAATTTTACTAAACTACAAAAATACACTTTTTCTTCAATTAAAAATTAAAAACGTTTTTTTAATTGAGAATGGAGAATTGAGAATTATTTTTTTTGCATTGTCTGAACTGTGATTTTCGTATGATTTTCAAGATTAGCCTGATTAAAATAATCACACAAATCAAAAAAAATCATTCAAAATCAAAGTTCAGACAAGGGGATTGCGGGGCACGCCCGCAATGACGGTGCAGGAGGATGTACATATTTTAGAACGTTTTTATCCCAAAATGCAAAAAAAAATCTAAAATTGTAAATCTGCACTCTACACTCTCCACTCTAAAAAATTCACTCTACACTCTGAAAAAAAAAAGTTTTCAACTCTCAATTCAAAAATTTGTGTATTTTTGTAA
>JAISTU010000209.1 GCA_031272415.1 Bacteroidales bacterium
TGCTATCAAAGCATTGCAAACAGATAGCAGTGGCAGTTGTGCAATAATAGAAACCACTGGTAATCACTATGTTACATTGGATTCCATATTGCTGATAGGGACAGCCAAATTGCACAAAAGTTTTCTGACAGGCTATTTGGGCTTTAAACGCAAGGGAGCATACAGCGAGGCGAAGGTGCAAAATGTGAGTTCGGCGTTTTCTCATTTGCCTTTTTTGACACTTACACAGTCGCCTGCGGTGGCTTTTTCAGAAGATAAAGCGGCTCTTTATATTTATGCTAATAAACAGAAAATCAATAAGTTTGATGCTTTTATCGGCATTGTTCCCAGCGATAATACTACCTCAAAAGTGTTGATAACAGGCAGTTTGTTGTTGGATTTGCACAATATTTGCACAATTGGAGAAAATATTAGACTAAATTGGCAAAGTATTCAGCGGGCGTCTCAAACTTTGGATATTTTTACTTCATTTCCTTGTCTTTTTTATTCTTCTTTTGGGGTGGATGGGGCTTTTTTGTTGGATAAAAGGGATAGTTCGGCACTGGATTTGAATGCAACAGCGGCGGTGAGATATTATTTGCAAAAAACAAACTATTTGCGAGGATTTTATGAATATAAACATTCAAGGCTATTAAGCACTGATTATCAAGATGTTATATCATTGTCCGTGGAAGACAGGGACTTTGATGCCAATATTTATGGTTTGGAATTTTTTATGCAAAATTTGGACAATATTTTTAATCCTCGTAAAGGTTATGTTTTCAGTGTGAGTGCCTCGTTGGGCAAGCGTCAAATTCGTAAAAATTTGCATTTACCCGACTCTTTGTACAACTCTTTGGCATTGTCGGCAATTCAGAGTTGTGTAAAGGCGGGGGTGAGTTTTTATTTTCCTATCAAACAGCGATGGGTGTGGTATTTGGGCAGCAAAATGGGCTATTTATATTCTCCGCAATTGCTTCATAATGAATTGTTTAGGATTGGAGGATTTGCTACTTTACGCGGTTTTGATGAGCAGTCTATTTATGCCAATTTGTATTTAACGCTCACCAATGAAATTCGTTTTTTGTTTTTAAGAGACTCATATTTGCAACTTTTTTTTGATGCGGGTTGGTTTGAGCAAAGATTATCAAGCACTTACGTGAGCGGATTTCCCTTTGGTTTTGGGGCAGGTATTTCATTTAGTACCAAAGCGGGAGCATTTGCATTCAGTTATGCATTAGGGAAACATCCTCAAAATCCGTTCAAAATCGGCTCCGGAAGACTTACTTTTGGCTACGTTGCCGTGTTCTAATATTCTGAAAATCAATTATTTATCGAAAAATCTCTACTGCTCTTTCAAAAATACCGTTTAAGTATGCCAAAGACATGCCGTAATTGGATACAGGTATATTTTTGCGGGTCAATTCACGGATACGCAACGAAACTTGCTTGGCGGTTACCATACAAGCACCACATTGTATCGCCATTGCGTAATCCTGCAAATTGTCAGGCAAAGGCGAAAGGGATGAAACCATCTCAAAATCAATTTGTTTGCCTGTAAATTGACGAATTAAATCAGGTAATTTGTGGCGTCCAATATCTTCGCAAGAAGTGGGATGCGTGCAAGATTCAAGCGTCAAAACCTTATCACCGTCTTTGAGTTGGCTGATAAAGGGTGTCCCTTTGAGATAATTTTCAAAATTCCCTTTTGAGCGTGCCAAAATAATGCTAAAACTTGTAATCGGAATTTGGCGGGGAACAATTTCAGCAACATGCTTAAATACTTGACTATCAGTAATAACCAACTTTGGTGTCTGATATTTCAGATAGTTGCTCAACTGTTGGGGTTGCATTCCAATAGCAAAAGCATAATTATCCAACACATCTCTAATGAGTTGAACCTCAGGCAATATCAATCTACCTTCCGGTGCTTCGCTGTCTTGCGGCATCACCAAGGCTACAAAATCACCCTCTGAAATAATATCTCCAATCAAAGTGCTGGCAGCATAAACAGTAGGAGGTGTAATTTGCACTAATGCATTGATTAACAAGTCAATACCTGTTCTGTTAATACTGTCAGTTTCAATAATTGGAATTTGAAAAGTGGACAATTCAGCCCTCAATTCATGGTCAAGTGGCATAATGTCCGATTTATTGTGAACTATCAAAAAAGGGATGTCATATTCACGGGTTTTGTCAATTATATTTTGTTCATAATCACCAAATTGATTATCTGCTATCAAAATAATTGCCACATCAACGCCCTGCAAAATTTGCTTTGTTTTTGCAATTCGTTTTTCGCCCAAATCAGTAGTGTCGTCAATGCCGGCAGTATCTACAAAGACCACCGGACCTATGCCAAAAATTTCAATAGATTTTTTGACCGGGTCGGTAGTCGTGCCTGCATTTTGTGAAACAATAGCAACGTCTTGATTTGCAATTGCATTTATCAGCGAACTTTTTCCTTTGTTACTTCTCCCAAAAATACCTACAAAAATGCGCTTTGTTTTCATAACTTATTTATTCTTAATTTGTTATTTATTTACTTGTATATCTTTTTATTAGTTCCAAAAATGCAAAAAAATGCACTTTTTTATCAATTATTAACGGCAGAATATTTATATTATTGTATTTCGCTCCATAAATTCTATAAAAAAAAGTGGAATGTAGAGACATGGTGTGCCGTGCCTTTTTGTTCAAATTTAGAACTGTTTTATACGAAAATACAAAATTTTTTAATTGAAAATTATTTTTTTTGCCTTTCATCCCCCTGTTCCTTGTACCTTTCGCCTCTCTTTGGGCAAGGCATGCCATTACCCCTACAATCTCTGTTAATTTTTAATTTTTAATTTTTAATTGAAGAAAAGGTGTATTTTTGCAAAATGGTAAAAAAAGCAGTAGGATGTTTGGGACAAAGTTTTTATTGACAAAGTGCAGATGAAAAGGAAAAAAAACAAAAAAACACGATTTAGAAAAATTGTTAAAATATTGATTATAAGCGTATTAGGATTGCTTGTAATGAGTATATTGTTACCGTTGCTATACCGTTGGGTTAATCCGCCTATTACGATTTTGATGATTAGTCGCAAAATAGATGGCTATGAAATCAGGAAACAATGGGTTGATATTGAGGACATTTCGCCTTCGTTGGTCAGTTGTGTTGTGGCGGCGGAGGATAATAACTTTTTAGGGCATAACGGTTTTGATTTTGGGGCAATTCAAAAAGCGATTGATGAGCGAAAAAAAGGGCGTTTCAGAGGTGCCAGCACGATTTCACAACAGACGGCAAAAAATGTTTTCCTGTGGGAGACATCGTCTTGGTTACGCAAGGGTTTAGAGGTTTATTTCACGTTTTGGATAGAGCGATTTTGGAGCAAAAAAAGGATTATGGAGGTTTATTTGAATGTTATTGAAATGGGTGGAGGCATTTATGGAGTGGCGGCGGCTTCGGAGGTTTATTTTCATAAAACTGCCAAAAAAATCACCCCTTATCAATCGGCACTGTTGACGGCGGCATTGCCGTCTCCTTTGCATCGCAATCCTGCACGTCCGTCTGCATATATGAGCAGTAGAGCAGGGCAAATTTTGGCTGTTTCTCACAAAATCGGAAAAGTGAAATTTGACAAAGAAAGCATTCAAAAAGCCCAAAAACGTTATGAAAAACGTGAGGATAAAAGACGCAAAAAAAATGGGGATAACATATTGAAAATCAATTAAATGGATAATAAAAACATCTGTATTCATACATTAGGTTGCAAACTCAATTTTAGTGAGAGTGCAACACTTGGACGTTTGTTAAAAGAAAAAGGACATACTATTACAACACAAAATGCTCATATTCACATTATTAACACTTGTGCCGTAACGGAAGTTGCAGAAAAAAAGAGCAAATATTTGGTGCATAAAATCAAAAATCAAAATCCAAATGCAAAAATTTTGCTCATGGGGTGCTATGCCACCTTGGAAAGTGTACAAAAGATTGAAAATGAGGTAGATATAATATTTGTAAACAAAGATAAACTTTCTATTGTGGAACAAATTGACACGATTTTTGATGAGCAAAAAAAGTCCAAAATTAGAACAAATTTATCCAGAAATGCAACTTTTTTTAGTTCTTATTCATTAAAAGAACGCACTCGCTCGTTTTTGAAAATACAGGATGGCTGTGATTACCATTGCACTTATTGCACGGTGGCAAAGGCAAGAGGCGAAAGTCGCAGCGACGAAATTGAAAACGTTGTTAAAAACGCACAAATAATTGTAAATCAATCAATTGCAGAAATAATTTTGACAGGTGTAAATATTGGTGATTTTCGCACAAAAAAAGGTGAAAATTTTTATGATTTGTTGGTTGCGTTGGGCAAAATTTCCTTATTGAAACGGTTGAGAATTTCGTCTATAGAGCCGAATTTACTGACAAATGAGATTATTGATTTGGTGGCAAATTCGGAGCAAATTTTACCTCATTTTCACATTCCTTTGCAGTCGGGTTGTGATGCCATTTTACAAAAGATGAAACGGCGTTATAATGTACAACTTTTTGCAGATAAAGTGTTGTATATCAAGGAGAAAATGCCGAATGCTTGCATTGCTGCAGACGTAATTTGCGGATTTCCTACCGAAACAGAAGAACAATTTAAAGAAACATATAATTTCATTAACAGTCTGCCTATCAGCATGTTACATGTTTTTCCTTATTCATTGCGTCCCGATACACCTGCCGCCGAAATGGAGGGGCATATTCCGAACACAGTCAAGCAAAAAAGGGCACAAAAACTGCTCGAATTATCCGGACAAAAAAAGAAATTTTTTTATGACCAACATCAAGGGAAAATTCTAAACGGATTGATTGAAAATAAAAACAAAAACGGATATTTGACAGGTCTGACAGACAATTATATTCGCTTTCAAATTCCATATAATAAACTGATTATCAATCAAATAGTAAAAATTCAACTGACAGAATTAGACCAAAACGGTGTTTATTTTTGTCAATTGATTGAAAATCACTAATTTTCCTCGTTGTAATAAATTTTATAGAATTTACCTTTTGAATCCTCGCCCTGCTCAATCAATTGCCGATTGCCATGTACGTAAATGTGAAAATTTTTGTCCAACTTAATTACACTTTTGAAAACACGGGCTTGCTTTTTGACCGCACTATCGGAAATGGGGAAATTGTCCGAAAATTCAATTTCGTATTCTTGCTGATAATCAGTCTTATACGCATTAAAACTTTGGATAATTTCCGGCTGCACAATCACTTCGTTGGTAAAATCTTCCAAGTTAAAAGTGTCTTTTTCTTTGAAAAATTGCACCGATTTATTAAGCAAATCAATCTGGTCGGCTTTGGAAACTTCAAATTGTTGTGGCAATTCTTTGGCTACAAAATTTTTGCATAAAGACATGATATTCTGCGTATTATAATACTCATCCTGCCGTTGCCGAACATGCAAAAAGTCATCAATCCAATACTGTGCATCAATGCCACGATTGGTATTGTCCACCACAGCCACGATATAGCCGTTTTCCTTTTCGGTGTTGAAAATCAGGCAACCTTTGTCTAACTTGTTGATATTGATGCCTTTTTCGCTCTCAATTTCAAAGCCGTCGCCTTTGGGGAAAACTTTGAGGAACGTATCCTTGTTTTCCGACTTGAACAGCCCGACCGCATCCACCGTTTTGCCGTCAATCACGCAATCCGTAAAATAAACCGTGTAGAACTCGCCGCCTTTTATTTTGGGGTGGGTGGATTGCTCGTACAAGTGTTTGGCAAGGTTTACCGACTGCTCCAACAAGGTTTCTGGATTGGTGAAAATCTCCGAGATATATGTATATACCTCATTTAGAGATAAATCCGTATCGTGGAAGAATTGAAAATACTCTTCCGTTTTAAAGGCGTTAGTAAAATAAAAATTCAGAATTTCCTTAACATTGTCCGCCAAATTTAAATTTTGTTTTGACAGCAACAATAATTCTTCCGCTGATTTGTTCCCCACACTGTGCAGAGAAATGTTTGTTATTTTTGAATTTATGAAATTGTGCATGGTGAATTGTTTAATGTTTTAAAGTTAATCTTATTTTTCCAAAAATCTTTTCTAACAGATATTCCAAATCTTTTCGTTTAATCGGGTATGCCATAATTATATTGTTTTTGAGTAAGGTAATGATTTAATAAATTCTTCCATAAATTGCCAATCGGGTTGTCCATTTTTGGCAGGAAGTTTTATCTCTGATTGTTCCATTCTGTCTTTACCCCACTTTCTGCCGTAGTTGAAACGATATTTTTCAAGTCGTATAACAGTAGATAAAAATAGAGCGATGTATGGATTTAGCGGAAATTTGGCTGTTAAAATATTTACATCGCCTGTGGAATAATAATCAACAGGCTGATAAAATGCCTCGCCCGTTGAAGCGCCATTTGAAGGTACAGAGATTGTATTGCCCTTGAATAATTTACTGCCTTCTAAAATTAACGAATTTAGTCCGTTGTTATCTCTGGTAGCGCTCACTAATGGATAATCGCCTTTTTCATTATTGCCTGATTGTTCGCGTCCTTTTTCTATTTTAAATAAATCTTTCAACTTAAAATATTGCCATTCAGCAGGCTTAATATTTAACTCTACATTGTTACAAGCGGCATCTGTTATTTGAAACTTCTTTTTTGTAAATAACAAAAAAGTTACATATTTCAGTACTTCGTTAGTGAAAACGTCTTTGTTCAACTGCTCGTAATAGGTTTCCATATATACTTCGGCGCACCATTCATCTTTTGCCGTAACTTTGCGCGTAATGCTAAAACCTGCCTCTTCTTTGCCTCTTTTATAATAATTTATCCATTTATCTTTGATATTATCCCATTTTCCCCAAACATCATTTCTACCTAAATTTTTTCTTTTCACAAATCCATCGTCTTTGTAATAGCCAAAATAGGTTTCAACCTCGCTGTCGTGCGGTTTGTGGGCGGTAAAAACCATTATGCAGGTAATCACATTTACTTTTGAGTTTATAAATAATTCGTCCGGAACAGATAAAACGGCTTTTAGAGTATGCTTTTCCAAAAGTTTCTTTTTTAATTCATATTCTTTTCCACTTGTTGCCAATGCGCACCGCATAGGCACAATGGCTACGCAAGTTCCGCCGTCAACCAAACATTCTAAATTATTTAAGATAAATTTTAATTCCTCTTTTTCCTTTGTATATGGCGGATTCAAAAGCCCAACAGTTGGTTTTTTTGCTTTTATTTGTTCTATGATTTCAGGTTCAAAACAACTCTTGCCGCCAATAATATTTGTTTTTCCATCTTGGTGTATGTACATATTCGACACCGCCAAAGCATAAATTTTTGATTGATATTCTACACCAATTAATTGGTTATTTTTTATCTCTTTAATTTTTGCCGTTTCATCTTTGGCGTCTTCTATCATCTTTTTCATTGCAGAAATCAGAAAACCACCTGTCCCAGCGCAATTATCATAAACAATCGAATTTTTATTGACCTGCGCCAATTCTGCAAAAAGTTCCGTGATATGTGGCGGTGTAAGCACAATGCCCAAACCTTTGTCGCTGTTTGCATAACGCAAAAATTCAATGTAGAGTTGCCCCAGCACATCAAAATATTCGTGCGTTTTGATAAACTGATTGATATTATCATCAACTTCGGTAATCAATTCTTTCAATAAATTGTCTTTTGTAGATAGCGAGGTATCGGTTTTGATAAAGCCAAATTCTATATTCAGATTTTCAAGTTTCTTGCCGTCCAAATTTGCCGCCTCTAATTTTTCGGAAACGGTTTTAGTCAAAAATTCTGCTAAACTTTTGGGCGTTGTTTTCATTGCATACGAAGTTTTAAACGCCTCGTCTTCCAGTGCAATCAATATTCCGCTCAAAATCAAACTGCGTTTTTCCGCTTCTATTTTGTATTTGTGGAATTTTTCATTCAGCGTTTTTGTGTAAGTAAGCAACGTATTGTAATCCTGCCGAAATTTTTCAGGGCTTTTCAAATAGCCGTTCAAATAATCCTGCGCGGGCAAAAGTTTGTCGCCAAAAATGGGCGTGGCTTTGCGCTCGCCTTTGAGTTGCAGGAAATGCGAAACTTTGAGTTGTTGCTGCGTTTCGCCGCTTACGGCTATTGCCAGCACATCGTATTCTTTCGACAAAAACGAGGCATACAGCAACGCGCCGTCAACGGCAAAGTCGGCGAATTTATCGCGAGTTTCGCTTTCGTGTTTGGCAATATCCGCCTTACATTCAACAACAATCAGGAAGTCGTTGTTAGTGTTGAACGTAACTATAAACTCCGGACGACCTTGCCCCTCGCCCTTTTTAGATGCCGTTTTGAGCAACTTGTCAATTTTCAGGATGTCAGATTTCTGCTCTTCAATCCTGATGATTGCGCTGTCTTTCTCAAAATGCTTGCGGACAATGTCCTCTGTTTTTCTCTCGTTTGCCATTTTCTCTCAAAAAAAATTTATTCTACTACTAAAATGCAAAATTACACTTTTTTTGTAAATTTGATATAAAAATGTATCTTTGCAATTTTGTTAAACACAGCAATGGCAGAAGATAAAACGGTAAAAAATAGATGCAATTTTGCAAATAATTTTCACAATTTCTGTGATTGGCAATGGGATACGAACCTTATGCTCGTCGCAGGAGATAGCATTGTGTCTTCTTTGGGATACACTACTGACGAGAACTATTTATCTGTAAGACAAGCACTTACAGCATCAAAATTGCATTCTCAAATGTTTGATTTGCCCTTCGAGTTTTTTGGAGCAATTTTGGACAGAAACAGAATAGATACGCTTTTTAATGAATTGCAAAATGTTGATAATCAAGAATATACATTTTTTGAAAAAATAGCCCTTTTATCTATTTATTCGGCGACAAAAAATGCACAAATATCTATCAATGAGGAAGATACACTCTTAATTTTATCTACCACCAAAGGCAATGTAGAATTGTTGGAAAAAGAGCAATCATTTTCTTCACAAAGTATATTTCTTTGGAAATCAGCACAATTGCTCGCTTATGCAATTGGTAGCAAACAAGAGCCGATTGTGGTTTCAAATGCTTGTATATCAGGACTTTCTGCTCAACATTTGGCTGAATTTTACCTGCGTACGCATCGCTGTAAATATGCAATTGTGGTGGGTGCGGATGTGTTGTCAAAATTCATTATTTCCGGTTTTGAGTCGTTTAAGGCTTTGTCAAAGCAAATTTGTCGTCCGTTTGACCGACAAAGGAATGGGTTAAATTTGGGCGAGGCGGCGGCGTGTATTATATATACACTTGAAAATCAATTATTTACAAAAAATAACGCCAAAGCCGTCTATCTCAAAGGTGCTGTCTGCAACGATGCTACACACATTTCAGCCCCATCAAGAACGGCGGACGGTTTGATACAATCTATTGAAGTTGTTTTACAAAATATTGATAAACAAGACATTGCATTTATATCCGCACACGGAACAGCAACAATTTACAACGATGCTATGGAGGCTTTTGCACTTAATAAATTAAGGCTTAACCATTTGCCTATCAACAGTTTAAAGCCTTATTTCGGGCATACATTGGGGGCGGCAGGAGTTTTGGAAACAATTCTCTCTTATCGCGCACTTAGAGACGGCATTGTGTTCAAAAATCCGACTTTTGAGCAAACGGACGAGCATGTAGATTTGTATATACCTGTAAATGAGGTAAATACAGACGGGAAATATTGTCTTAAACTTATGTCCGGCTTTGGAGGTAGCAATGCTGCGATATTGATGGTTAACCCTTTAAAATTAACTGATTATGAATAACTTACAAATTATATCTGCTTGTGTTTTAAATTCCCAACATTTGGTGGTAAAAAAAGGAGAAAATTTTCGCCAAATGAAGCGAGATAAAAATCTGACTTTAACGGATTGGTTAAATGTACTTTACAAAGAATTAGAGATTGATTATCCCAAATTTTACAAAATGGATAATCTATCAAAAACAGGATTTTTGGCATCAGAGTATTTACTTGATAATGAGTTGATTACAAAAGAACAAATGCATCCCGATGGTAGTATTATGATGGCAAATAGCGTTTCTTCTTTGGATACGGACAAAAAATTTGCTCAAACGATTGCAAAAAATGACGATTTTTTTCCTTCTCCTGCCATTTTTGTTTATACTTTGCCCAATCTTGTGGCAGCGGAAATTGCTATACGTCAGCGGTTTACAGGAAATACTACTTTTTGGGTTGCACCAGCGCTCAACACCGGAATCATGCAAAATATGGTTTTGTACGCATTTTCACACTCCCAAACGCAACAATTGATTTGGGCTTGGATGGAATATTGTCAAGAAATTTTAGATATTAAAATGTTGTATATCAAGAAAATAGATAAACAATGTATGAATTTTACAAAATTAACCCCCGAAATTTTTAATTTTTTAGAAATATAAGTAATAAATTGATTATGAGCAATATAAATGAAAATATACCATTAAGAGTTGATATTGACGGCATTATCAAAGCCAAAAGTGCGGTTTTGTATCGTTGGTTGCCACGATTTGTTGTCAAATTTTTGAAAAAAATTATTCATCAGGACGAATTGAATATACTGTTGGAGAGGCACAAAGATTTGGATGCCATCAGTTTTGTGAAAGCGTTGATAGAAGACGAATTTCACATCAAATTTGAGGTCTTTGGGAGTGAAAAAATTCCCACTACCGGGCGTCTTTTGATAGTGAGCAATCATCCTTTGGGTGGTTTTGACGGCTTGGCATTGATAGAGTTAATTTCTCATTTTCGGACGGATATTAAGTTTCCTGTCAATGATTTACTGATGAATGTTGCAAATTTGAGGACAATATTTGTCCCGATTAACAAAACCGGCAAAAACTCTATCGCATTGGCGCGTGAATTTGATGAAGTTTTTCGCTCTCAAAGTGCTATTTTGTATTTTCCGGCGGGCATTTGTTCAAGGAAAATAAATGGAAAAATTCAGGATTTGGAATGGAAAAAAACCTTTGTCAGCAAAGCCAAATCTACTCAAAGAGATATCTTACCCATCTATTTTTCAGGCAAAAATACCAATTTTTTCTATAATTTTGCTAAATTAAGGAAAAATTTGGGCATAAAAGTGAACCTTGAAATGCTCTTTTTGGTGGATGAATTTTTTAAACAAAAAAATAAAACCTATCAAATTTACATCGGAGATGTCATTCCCTATCAAAGTTTGCTTAATAACCACAATGACAAGCAATTAGCACAACAAATTAGGGAAAAAGTGTATCAGTTGAAAAAATAGGTGATTATAGGCACTAATGGGGTTTAATTTTTCCCAAAAAAATATCATTTTTTGCCTGTCTTCTTTTGGGGAGTGCAATTTCTTGTAAATTTTTTTCAATAATGTTATAAATTGATAATCAATATAAAAGCGTTATTTTTGGGTCAAAATGGGAAAAGTTTTTTTTGCAAAAAGTGGTTTTGTATCGAAAAAAAGTGTATCTTTGTAAAATTGTTATCATGTCTTATTAATTAAAAATGTAGTTTCAGTAGCTCAGCAGGTAGAGCACATCCCTTTTAAGGATGGGGTCCTGGGTTCGAATCCCAGCTGGAACACAAATTTATCTCATGCGTAAAAAGAAACAACAACCCCTAATAGTAGTAGTAAATGATGATGGCGTTGATTCTCACGGCATTAAAGCTCTTACAGAAGTCGCCCTGCAATTTGGACAAGTAGTAGTAGTCGCCCCTTCAAAAGGACGCTCCGGAATGGGACATGCCATTACGCTTGCAAATCCGTTGAGAATGTACAAAACTTACCAAAAAGACAAATTATCTATTTATCGTACCAGCGGAACGACAGTAGATAGTGTCAAATTAGCCGTGCGAAATTTGTTGAAAGACCAAGAAATCACCCTTTTACTCTCCGGCATAAATCAAGGTGCAAATACATCTGTGAGTGTAATTTACTCCTCTACCGTTGCCGGTGCAGTGGAGGCACGCATCAACGGCATCCCTTCTATCGCTTTTTCAATTGTTAATTATGACAAAACTTGCGATTTTGAAGCCGCTAAAATGGCTGCTTTTTGCATTTTAGAAAAAATTTTTACAGACGGTATTCCCCCAAATATGTGCCTCAATGTTAATATTCCTAACGTGAAAATTGACGAAATTAAAGGGTTTAAATACACCCGACAAGCGATCAATTATTGGAGCGAAATATTTGACGAACGCAAAGATATGGTCGGAAGACCTTACTTTTGGATGGGAGGCGATATGGTTGAAAAAGACAAAGCAAAAGATACCGATATGTGGGCAGTTAAACATAATTATATATCCATTCAACCACTCCAAATTGACCATACAAATTATGAACTTTTGGAGGAAATGAAAAAATGGAAACTAAAAAAACAAAAAAAATAAAAGTGGAGAGGGGAGAGAGATTTATTACTTTTTCACGCTGATAGCCCTGCTCCATACAAGTCCAAAGGATATATTTTGTAAGCCCGAATTGACATTTTGCAAAAGCGTTTCATAGGTGTAGTAATTTTCTGACGGTACATAATCTGTTTTGAATTTCATAGGCGCTTGAAAACCATGTTTATAAGTGATGCTGAACTTCAATAAATTATTTTTATTAAGGGCAAACCATAACCCTAAAGCACCAAATGCACCATAATCTAATGAATTGATTTTGTTTTTCAAAGATTGTGAAATATCATTTTGGTTCAAATCAAAATATCCGTAATCATAATATTTATCAAATTCTATGCCTCCAAAATAATCATAAATTGCTGAATAATAGGCATTTATATTGAATTTATTTTGTATAAAAAATCTATATTCTGCATAGCCTCCCAGTTCAAGCGAAAAGAAAACAGGATTTTTTTGACTTTTAGTAAGTTGAAAAAAGAACTCAAAACTTACCGGAATAGAGATAGTTAAAATATTTACTTTTTCAAACAAAGAGGATATATTGATTTTTCTCAAATAAGGGTCGTTATCGCTATCAATGGCATTGTATTGCGTAATATAATCGCCATTAAATTTGCTTTGATAGAAATTGAAATGTGGTTT
The DNA here is from genome assembly GCA_031272415.1 of Bacteroidales bacterium. GTDB lineage: Bacteria > Bacteroidota > Bacteroidia > Bacteroidales > WCHB1-69 > JAISTU01. The sequence continues at coordinate 13,043 of JAISTU010000209.1, forward strand.
TATGTTGAAAAAAGTTGTTGTTTTGCTTTTTTGACCCAATTGTATGCCTCCATAAATGGAAAAAGAAAATGCCTGATTTTTTTGTGTAATATTTGGGAAAACAGTACTATTGATTTTCTTTTCAATGCTGATAGGAGCGTAATCTATACCAATGCCGAAGAGATTTTTTTTGGATTTGTTGATTTCATAAAAACGTGTATCATCTTTGTCTTGCGAAAGGTTAAGTGGTTGAAAATAAGGATTTTCATTGTTTTTACTTAATATTGTGAATCTGTTGATATTATAATCTGTTGCAGAAAACATGCGACTGTTATATTCTTTATCCCACTTATCAATTTTTTTATTTTCATATACCAAGTTGTATTTGTCCATATTCTCAATGATAAAGAAATCTGATAAAGGGTCTTTTACTTCAATTTTTTGAATTTTGGCATTTTTGAATTTTTTATTTTGAGAGTCATAGACAGTATCCATTGTTATGGTAATGATGTAATTAAATTGCCATTCTGGATACTCACATTTGCATTCATTTCTATATTGCAGTTTATGTTTTTTTGCTTTGAACCGAATTTGTCTTACAAATTCACATTTGATCGTCCATTGATTTTGTTCGAGAGAGGGAAACTGTAAATCAAAATTTGTATCTTTACAATAAATCATTTCAATATTTTTTGTAAATTTATCAAAATATTCTTGTGGTGATAATTTGGGTTGTGTTTTACGGTCTTTATCGGGCAAAATATCGCTGTAAATTGTGGCATTTTCATCAAAAAGATGTAAAAAATTATCTTCATTATATACACTCCCGTCATTGAGTTTATTGATTATGCCTACATATTGTTCATAAACGTCTAATGCCGTAGTTTTAATAATACGTACTTCTGTAACAGATTGACTAAATACAAGCATGTTGCTCAAAAAGAACATTGCCAAACATAAATTTATTTTTTGTATCATTTTATTACTATTTTTTGAGTTGTTATTCCTTTTTCTGTTTGAATGCTAATCATATATATTCCGGCTGTTAAATTTAAGTCAAAAAGTATTTCTGCTTTATTATAACAGTCATATTGTTGAGTAAAAATTTGTTCTCCAAGCAATGAAACAATTGAAATTGTAAAATTTGTCATTTTTTCTTCTTCTATTTTTACCCAAAAATTTCCATTGTTTGGATTAGGATAAATTATTAAACCATTTTTTGGAAAGTTTTGTTGAGAAATATCAGTTGTATTATCCTTATAAAATGTTGTAGTTGAACAACTTATATTGTTTTCGTACAAAAATGTTGTTATAACGAAATAATCGTATTTTGTAGTATCAATTGGATGAGGAATTTGAATATATCTTGCATTTGATTCAGGTATATATTCCGCAATATTTGTTTGCAAATCTATAAATCCCCATTGATAGATTATATTTGATGAATTTTCTTCGCATATTAGGATATTAGAATTGTTCTTTTTTATGATAATTGTTTTGTCAGGTGCTTCATTTAGTGATTTCTCAATTGAATACGATGTTGTCAACTGACAACCTGTAAGAAAATTGGTTTGTAATAAGGTTAAAATACCTGTTCCTGCTTGATTGTTCCAATTGACAATGATTTGAGGAGAATTTGGAGAGTTTACAATTGTACCGCCTAATATTGTCCAAAAATAGTCAATGTTATTTTCTGTTTCCGCTAAATGATAAGGTACATCGCTTTGATTTTTACAAACGTGCGTGTCTCCAATTAATGTTTTTTTAAGGGGCAAAGGGTGAACAAATATTTCTACATTATTGGAGTATAAAATGCCACAATTGCTCTCGGATGTGTATTGCAATCTGTAATAGGTTGTCTGTGTTAATGGCGGCGGTTGATAATTTTGGTTTGTTGCTACAGAAATATCATTGAAAAGGATGCTATCTGTTGACTTTTGCCATTGATAGGCATAATTACCATCTCCCCCCGAACAATTTTGTATATTTGTTAATAAATTTGGTGCTGTATTGTAGCAAATTGTGTCAATATCTGCAATTTTTCCTGCTACAAATTGTGGAAAGACTGTAACTGTGATAATATTGCTTGTGTCGAAAGTACCACAAATAGATGAATGTACTATAATGCGATAATAGTTTGTATCCGTCAAATTTCCTGCTTGATAAGTAGTATTGGTTGCGCCTGAAATATTGGTAAAATTGCTGTTATCAATTGAATTTTGCCATTGATAAGTATATATATTCCCTGCTCCGCTCGAAGAAGTAGAAAATAAAAATTGGGTAGGAATTGTGTTATAACAGATAGACTGTGTTCCTGTAATTATTCCTGCCTCCAACGGCGGATAAACATTGATTGTAATAGTATTAGAAAAAACTGTTCCGCAAACAGCGTCAGAAGAACTTCTTAATCTATATTGAGTTGTTGTTGTCAATTTGGAAGGCTGGTATATATTGCCCGTTTGACCTACAATATTGGTCCAAATATTGCCGTTTAAATATTGCCATTGATTAGCAAAAATACCATTGCCTCCTACTGCTGTCGTTTGGATAAAAACAGCATTTGGAATTGTATTGTGGCATATTGTTTGCGAACTATCAATTATAGGCGATATAATTTGAGGATACACTTTTACTTTAATTATATTGGAATAGACTGTACCACAATTGTTGCCGGATGTATAACACAAACGATAAAAAGTGGTTTGAGTCAATGTTGGCGGTTGATAGTTTTGATTTGTTGCGCTTGAAATATTATTAAATGTAACACTATCTGTTGAATTTTGCCATTGATAAGAATAAACAGCATCGCCACCTGAACAATTTTGTATATTTGTCAATAAATTTGGTGCTGTATTATAGCAAATTGTATCATTACCTGCAATTTGTCCTGCTATCAATTGCGGACGGACAGTAACTGTAATGCGATTACTTGTATCAACAGAGCCACAAGTGGTAGAATACACTACAACACGATAATAGGATGTATCTGTTAATGTTATGGCTTGGTATGTTGTGCTTGTTGCACCTGAAATATTTGTAAAATTATTATTATCTATCGAATTTTGCCATTGATAGGTATATAAATTATTTGCTCCGCTCGGAGAAGTAGAAAATGAAAATTGAGTAGGAATTGTACTATAACAAATTGTTTGCGAGCCTGCTATTATTCCTGCATTGAGCGGTGCATAAACATTAATTGTTACGCTATTGGAATAGACAGTTCCACAGCCGAAATCAGAGATGCTTTTTAAGCGGTATTGTGTTGTATCTGTGAGTGTTGCAGGCTGATATGTATTAGTCGTTTGACCTATGATGTCTGTCCAACTACTGCCACTGTAAATTTGCCACTGATTGGAAAAACTACCATCTCCACCATTTGCGACTGTCTGAATAGAAAGCAAAGTAGGAATACTGCTATGGCAAATGGTTTGATTACTGCCAATAGTGGCTGGGGCTACGTCAGGAAATACTTTTACTTTAATTATATTAGAATAGACTGTACCACAATTGTTTCCGGACGTATAACATAATCGATAAAAAGTGGTTTGAGTCAATGTTGGCGGTTGATAGTTTTGATTTGTTGCGCCTGAAATATTATTAAATGTAACGCTATCTGTTGAATTTTGCCATTGATAAGAATAGACACCATCGCCGCCCGAACAATTTTGTATATTTGTCAATAAATTAGGGACTGTATTATAGCAAATTGTATCATTGCCTGCAATTTGTCCTGTCATAAATTGCGGACGAACTGCTACTGAAACTATATTGCTTGTGTCGGCATTGCCACAAATGGATGACCAAACAACGAGGCGATAATAAGTTGTATCTGTCAGATTTGTTGCTTGATAAGTCGTGTTTGTGGCACTTAAAATATTAGTAAAAGAAACACCATTGTTGGAATTTTGCCATTGATATGTATATGAATTGCCTGCTCCACTTGGATTGGTAGAAAATGAAAATAAACTTGGAGCAGTATTGTAGCAAATTGCTTGCGTTCCTGTAATTGTCCCCACATTGAGCGGAGAATGCACATTGATTGTAATGGAGTTGGAATAAACAGTTCCGCAGCCAAAAGCAGACACATTTTTCAACCTATACTGTGTAGTTACAGTCAAAGTAGGAGGCTGATAAGTATTGCCCGTTTGTCCTGTAATATCTGTCCAATTACCGGCATTATAAATTTGCCATTGATTGGAAAAAATACCGTTGCCTCCTGTTGCTGCTGTTTGAATATTTAAATTCGCAGGTACGCTATTGTAACAAATGGTTTGAGTGTTTCCAATAGTGGCAGCAACAATTTGCGGATAAACTGTAATATTAGCAATAATATTGCTATCATCCGCAATCGCGTCTGAATTTGTATCTAATAAATATCTGACAATCAATGAATTAGTTAAATTATTGAGATTAACAAATGTATCTGTACTCCATGTTTTAACAGTTGTCCAAGTGCTACCCACTGATGGTTTTGTTTGCCATAAATATTGGTCAGTCCCCATTGCAGTAGACAATGATACTGCGGTGCTACCATTGTAACAAACGGAAATATTTTGCTGCGCATTGGCAATGTGCAAAAACAACATTCCGCAAAAAAATAATACCAATCTCTTGATTTTCATTGTTATTATCTATTTTTGAATTTTATAACAAAATTTGCAGGGCTTGCGCTTATAAGTATTAACCGCAACTTTTGCGGAAACTTTTTTAACTTCTGCCTCACACTTATTTAACCCCGTACAATAATGGTCGTGATATGCGTATGCCTTTTCGCTGCAACAAACCAAAACCATATCATTGTCTTTTGGCAGAGCAACTTTTGAAGTATTGGCTGCCAATAAACTGCAAGCAATAAACGCGAAAAAAATCAGGAACTTTTTCATTGTTCAAAACTCCTTACATTATACCCTCCTGCCGACAGCACTTTATCTGCCTGATTGATTTTCAGAACTACGCTTTCACCTTTTACCAAACTTCCCGTAAATTCGGTAAAAATGGTAGAAAAATCGCCTACAACAATGCCGATAACTTTTGTCGGTTTGTCGCCGTCCATAATCATCACAGGACCGCCGCTATGTCCGTGATTGACAGAGCCATCCAACTTAAAGAGCGATTTGTTTTCGTGAAATGCATCGCTGGTAATTTTTCCGTCCGGCTCGCTCCAGTCGTTAAGTCCGTAGCCCATTATCAGCACGTTGCCCGCCTTAAATTCATCGGAATTACCGAGTGGCAATGGTGAAATCTGTTTTATTTCCTCCTCAAGTCGCAAAATGGCGACATCGGTGCCGAAATATTCCAAATAATCGGCTAATGCCGGTTGCACTTTGGCGTTGAATTTATTGTAGTTAAATTCTTTGTAATAAACTACTTCCGCCTGCGTTTCAACAGGAATTTTTGCCTGCGCAAACGAAACATCTACTTTGTCGCCGATTTCCAATTCTTCCACAACGTGCCTTGCTGTGAGAATATAATTGGGCGAAATAAGAAATCCCGTACCCATTCCGTCGGCAGTTTCAATACGCACAACTGCTTCGCGTGGCTCTGTATTTGCCGAACTTATCCAGTGCATTTTGAACGGCAAAACGGCGATGCAAAAAGCCAATGCCAACGCAAGCCAAAATGCGATGCCGTAAATGCGAGACATTTTTCGTACTTTATTGGATAATTGCGTTTTATCCGATTGATTTACAACGTATTGTATCATAATTCTTTCTTTGATTTTTTAGTTGTTAAGATATTGTTCAAACTGTTTTTGTGTCAAATAAGGCACGCGGCGTTTGAAAACAAAGACATTCGGATTGGTAGCATCATCGTTGTTGTAGTCGATGTTTTGCGCAATTCGCTGACGAACAGTCGGATTGATACCAATATTGACAGTGGGGTCGAAAGTCGGCACATTTCCGCCCATATAACCGTATTCCTGGAAAACAATCACAGCATCGTTCAAGCCGGGCAGTTCGCAGTTGCAGTCGGCGCCATTGATATTGTAGTTTGGCATCAATGGTTGCAAGGCAGCAATATCGCCATTCAAATAAATCAGTTTCAAGCAATTATGCGATTGGAACACATCCGTATTGGCACGAATTTCTTCCAAACCCGGAATGGATTGACGGATATTGGTTTCATTTTCCGCAATAAATGGCTTGATTGCCTGCCATTGTCTGTCGGCGGGCGTGGCTTTCAATCTCTGTATCAGATTGATAATGTTTTCATTCTGCAAATCGGTAATATTCACATTTACATAACTCATACTGCGAACAATGCAATCGGCAAATAACTGCTGACGTCCAATATTTTCGAGATAAGTCCACAGCGAAAGGTTGTCTGTGATGTGTGCCATCGAAAATTTATTGTTCTGCTTGTTGTTTTTGTAGCCGGTTTCCAAATGCTGAATATCGTTGTCCAACGAACCGTTTGAAAAAATTGCCGAAAAATTGGGAGTGTTGGTTGTCAGATTGGCGCGAATTTCGTTTTCACGCCGTTGCAAAGTAACCACCGAATCATCGTTGCCATTGTAATTGATAACGCCTGTAATCATCGAGAGAAGTCCGGTGATTTTCGGAATTGTGGGCAATTCTTTGGTCTGACTTCGCAGTTGCGTTTGAGCAGCACGAATGGTATCGCTTATATTTTTCAACACATCAACCGAAACTTGCATTTTGTTGAGCATCAATATATTGGCAAGTTGCTCGCGAAAATACGCTTTACGCTGTAAAAGCGCCACAGGTAGCGATTTTGCAGACATTATTTTTGTGATTTGCGCCTGTAAAATGCGATTCCAGTTTGCCTGCTGACCGTCCAGTTTGTATTCCGATAGCCAAAATTTCAACACTTCATCAATGCTTTCGGCAACGGCTTCGAGTATCAGTTTCCCTACCGAAAGATTTTGATATTTATCCAAGTGTGTTTTAAGCAGTTCGTATATTTTATCAATAAACTGGTCGCGTATGGTAAGGCGATTGTTATTGACCAAGGCAAAATGATTGGCGTCGTTATCGGCTGTAAAAAGGCGATAAATGTACGCATTGGCGCTTGGCGCCTGATAATTTTTCTTAACAATAGCATTAACATCGTCATTTTCAATCTCTTTCAAAAGATTTGTGCCGTTTGCCGTGTTTTGTCCGTCCACAATGTTGAGGCATTCGGCAATCAGTTTTCCAAACTCCTGTTTTGTAGCGCCTTTTATTTGTGTCGTGCGCGAAGTGATAGAAGTTTTATCGGAATTTCTATCTATAAAATTCTCTGTATCAGTCCATTGTTCCAAAATCTGCTTTGAAAGTTTCAGCCCAAAAAGTTCTTTTAGCAGTTCTTTTGGAAAATAAATCAGTTTGGTGCCGAAAGTCGAAAATTTGTAACCGTTCACATTTGCCTGCATATCAAGCAGTCGGCGGTCAACAGTTTCCGCAAAATTGGGAATCGGCAGTCCGTTTTGCATATCTACTTCGCCAAAAGAATGAATACGCGAAAAAATGTGCAAGCCCGCAACTTTGTACAGTTCAGGCACATTTGAAATCGGCGCAAACATATTGGTATAGTCCTGCGAAAGGAAATAACACTGTTTGAAAGGGTCGGCGTTGTTGCGATAGTTGCTGCCGTCCGCCCAAACGACATCGTAAGGATGGTTGCTGTCAGAATAATATTGAATGGCTGTTATTGCCGAAAAATAGTTGTAAAACAGCGCATCGGCACCGTTTTGTGCCAACTGTTGACGGCTCGGAGTGAGAAACAATCCAAAAACATTGTCCGATTTGGTAATATCGCGCACCAAATATGCCATATCAACGCAAGCGCCTGAGCCGGTGCCGCCTGTGAGCGTGCCAACGATAAAGATGTATGTGTAATTGTCGCCGTGAATTTGCTGCCAATTTTGCAAAATTGCAGAGCGAACTGCCTGATAATTCAGCCAAAAAGCCAAACGACCATAGGAGGAGTTGCCACCGGCGCCGTTGCCTGCCGCCAGCGCAGCGTCCACAGGTGGAATCCACGAATGGTCGAGCCGCGTGTCGGAACGCAGTTGATTGACTTGCGCCCCTATATTCTGCAACGAAATATAAACGGGTTGAATATCCGTTTTTCCCATTGCTGTTGCCTGTGGCTTTTGATTTACATCGGTTTCCAAATACAGATACCGAACAGAGTCGGGCTTGTTTTTGCCCGTAAATTGGTAATGAAATTGCTGACATTCTTCTATGATGTGAAGTCCGCTTGTGCCGAGACCGAT
>JAISTU010000223.1 GCA_031272415.1 Bacteroidales bacterium
TTTAATGATTTATATGATTATTTTAATCTTGCGAATCCTGCAAATCTTATGAAAATCGTGGTTCAGACAATTTTAAAATCATAATAATCATATAAATCATACGAAAATCAGTGGTTCAGACAAAAATATTTTTTTCATTTTTATTTTTAATCTTTGCACTTGAGTAATTACATAATTTTTTATGTAATTGCATGGCGTTAAAAAAGCGTTAGAACAAATTCTTGCTCATTGAAATCTCGACACTTTCAATAGCGTGAAACAAGAATAGAGTCAACACTCGCGTTTTGCGGGCTTTCTTCTTGTTTCACGGGTAGTCGAGAACCTCAAAGGCGGATTTAAAGTCCGTTTTTTTATTATGTCGAATAAGTTTTTATTAAAAAATATATAAATAATTGATAATTAAGCAAATGACAGAAATTAAGATTAGCAAAAAAGCAGAGAAAAAACATTTGGCAAAAGGTGGAATAATTCTATTTTTGATTCTACTTTTAGCAAATATTCAAGCACAGGAAAAGGGATTATTCTTAAGTTTATCAGGTAATTGTGGGGTTAATACATTTCATTATCAACTCAAAGACTTAAACATGACAGATAACAGATACACTCCTTCTCACAGCGAATTCCCTATTTTAAAAGAAAAAGATTTTTTGTGGGCACCTGGAATATCATTGCAATGGGGAACAGGGCTTTCATTGCAATATTTTTTCACCAAAAATTGGGGAATCAGTTTCGGTTTTGAATGGTTTGATTATCAAGGAAAAGCAACTTTCCAATATGACTGGGACAAACTGAACTGGAAACCGGGTACACATGATATGGACGACTTAGAAATCATCCTCAATAAACATATTCACCTCTCCGATAGATTTATTTATAAAGAAATGCAAGATTATCAAGGTGATAACTATTATCTCATGCTCGGACTGTCCGATTGGGAAGAACAACAACAGGGATATATTGTGCAGATACCTGTGATGATGTAGTATCAAGTAAAATGGGGGAGAAAACAATGTGTAGGGTTACATTTCTCAGTGGGTGTAAAGTTCCAAATTCCGTTGGCACAATCTTATTCTACTAACGGATTGCTACGTGTATGGGCATATTATCCCCGCTATGATACTTATTTTCACGGAGATACGCCCCTACCCGGGGTAGGCAATCTGCACGGATTTGGACAAGGTGATACTTCATTTGCTGGTGAAAATAACGGCTTACAATTTGGTATATCAGCAACCGGTGAAATAGGATTATTATTTTCTTTGTCTCGACGCGTAGATTTATCTATTAGCGGCGATTATTGGAGTTTCGGTAGAGTTTTTCAAAAAAAGAATGTTGTAGAAAATGACGCACTGATTATGCCCGATAATACAGACCCATTCGCATTAGACAAAGCAGAAAAAGTAGGAGACGGACTTAAATATCAAGGTTTTTTCAATTCTTTTGTTACAGATAATATTTATTTGCTGTCATTGGGAGCAAAAATTTCTTTGAGAATAAAACTCACTAAATTGGAGAAAAAAGAAGATGCTACAACGATAAATCCATAAAAAAAAACTTTTAGGACAGGGTAATTGACAATTCTTTTTTTGTCTAATTTTATAACATTTTTATTCCAAAATGCAAAAAAAAAATAGAAAAATCTAAAATCTACAATCGTAAATCTAAAATCTCTCCACTCTAATTGTCCGCAATAAAAGGTTTATTTTTACGTTTTTATGTATTAAATTTTGAAAAAAATATGGCGATAGTTACAAAAAATGAAAGCAATATGGGCAAACTTTTTATAGTTCCGACTCCGATTGGCAATTTGGAAGATATAACTTTTCGAGCGGTAAGGATACTCAATGAGGTAGATTTGATTTTGGCAGAGGACACCCGCGTAAGCAAAAAGTTACTCTCTCATTATCAGATAAATAAGCCTTTGATTGCCTATCATCAGCACAATGAGCATCAACAATTGGAGAGTTTTATTTCTTATTTTACTCGTTATCAACAAATTGCATTGATAAGCGATGCCGGGACACCGGGTATTTCCGACCCCGGATTTTTGCTCATCCGTGCTTGCTTAAAAAATGGAATTGAGGTAGAGTGTTTGCCGGGAGCAACTGCATTTGTTCCTGCATTGGTAGGCTCCGGTTTGCCGTGCGATAGGTTCTATTTTTATGGCTTTTTACCGCACAAAAAAGGCAGACAAACAACCATCGAACACCTTTGTACTTTGCCTGAAACGGTGATTTTGTACGAGTCTCCGTTTCGCCTTGTAAAAACGCTGGAACAACTGCGACAGGTAGCAGGAGAACGACAATTTGTTGTCTGTCGGGAACTTACAAAAATATATGAAGAAATTGTGCGTGGAACTTTGTCGGAAGTGATTGACTTTTTTTCGCAAAAAACTATCAAAGGTGAAATAGTGATAGTCATGCAAGGAAATATAGCCATTAAAAAAGGAACTGATAAATAATTTTTCCAATGGCAGGAATTTACATTCATATCCCTTTTTGTTTACAAAAGTGCAATTATTGCAATTTTTTTTCGGTACCGGATTTGTCGCTCAAAGATCTCTATTGTCAAGCCTTATGTAAAGAGATGTTATTGCGTAAAGATTATCTTAATAGCAACAAAATCAGCACTTTGTATTTTGGAGGCGGTACGCCCTCTTTGCTTTCTGCTCAACAAATTGAAAACATAATTACCTCCGCACAATCCTGTTTTAATTTTTCTTCTGATGCGGAAATAACATTAGAGGCTAATCCTAATTGCTTGACTAACAATTATTTATATGACCTTTCCCACACATCTATCAATCGATTGAGCATAGGAATTGAGTCTTTTTTTGATGAAAATTTACAAATTTTAGGCAGAATACATACCGCCCGACAAGCAGAAGAAGCCTTACAACTATCTGATAAACACGGATTTAAAAATATTTCTATTGATTTAATGTACGGCTATCCTCTTTTGAATAAACAACAATGGAGTGCCAATTTAGAAAAAGTGAAGTATATCCCGCATCTTTCCTGTTATTGTTTGCATTTAGAACCATATTCTCCTATGTATCAATCCATTAAGTCGGGAAAATATACTCTTCCAGACGAGTCGGAAATTTTAGAACAATATCAAATTTTAAAAAAATTTATGCAAAAATACAATTTTTCTCATTACGAAATTTCCAATTTTTGCCAAAATAATTGCTTTTCAAAACACAACCTTTCCTATTGGCAAAATGAACCTTATTTGGGATTAGGCACAGCTGCACATTCGTTCAATTTGTACAGCCGACAATGGAATCTTTGTGATATTGCATTGTATATCAATGAATTAAATAAAATAAAATACCCTTCTCAATGGGAAAATCAAAAAGGTATTTTATTTGATAGCGAACAATTGACACCGCAAATGCAATTCAATGAATACATTATGACTTCCCTGCGAACGCAATGGGGGTGCGATTTGAATTTTATTGAAACGCGATTTACAGGTGCAGTTGATTATTTGCAAAAAAACGTAAAAAAATTGCACCCTGACCTCTATCTTATGGATGCTAATACATTGTCGCTCACTGAAAAAGGTTTCCTTTTAGCCGACAGAATTGCTTGTGAATTGTTTGTAGAAAAAGAAATGTCTTTTATAGAAGAAAAATAGGGGTAAATATCTCATTTTATCCATTTTTAGAACAAATTTCTCCTAAAATGCAAAAAAAAATCTACACTCTACACATTACACTCTGGAAAAAAAGGTTACCATTTTTTG
>JAISTU010000048.1 GCA_031272415.1 Bacteroidales bacterium
ATTGAATCTTTTCCCAGTGGCGTATTAGGCACTAATTCCGCCGGCAAATAGTCAATACGACAGATTTCCTTCCCCTTTGGCAATGGAATCAGCGCATTGAGAAAACTTATCAACAAATCAGGATGTTCTCCAAATATCTTCTTAAAAACCAAATCCACACGCGGGTCTAAATATCTGCTCATAATGTTACATTATTTTGTTTTTTACTAAATTACAAAAATACACTTTTTTTTGAATGGAAAATTGAAATTTTTTTTTCAGAGTGTAGAGTGAAGAGTGTAGAGTGTAGATTTTTTTGCATTTTTGAATAAATTTGTTCTAAAATATTTTCTCCACTTTTTCATATCTCATTGATAATCAGAAAAAAAATAAATTATTGTAAATTCAAGAATATACAAAATAATTTGAAAAAAATCGTTCCTGTCGTTTGTGTCAATACTGTCCTTGCTCTCATACCCACTCCCCACCTTACTCGCAATCCTCTGATTTTCAGCATAATAGTGTTTTGTGTATTGTTTCATTTTTATTTGCTTTCTTTTATTAACGTCAAATCGCCGATATTATTGTGTGTGTGTGCCTTTTGTTGAATCTATAAAAGGAACATATAGTAATAAATTTGTTTTAAAAAGATCTATATTACGTTCTAATGTAGGATACCATTTATTCTTAGGGAAAACTGACAAAAACCAAGCAACATCTTTAACACGAAATATACAAAATCGTTCCCCTACTGATTTTATCGGATAATAAAATACGGTAGAATCTATACTTACTTTATTCAATAACTCTATTTCTTTGTTTAGTAAAGTATCCCTATCATAAGAATACGAATATATAAGTTTTTTTGTTAACTCCTCATTATTTTTACATTTAGGAATTATTTCGTTTACAATAAATTCTGATTCTGTTACAATAATTGCCAATGTAGGGATAGCATAAGGATAACCTCTTGAAAAACTATCAATAATGCTTGGCAAGTTGACTATATCTGTTATTTGTGTATTCCATGTTGAAGTCATTTTTTTTCTTTTTTTTGAATGACTTATGTTGAAATCTTTTGTTACATAGACATAAATATAGATATTTTCCTTCGATATACTGGTATAACCTCCTATCCACGGACTTATTTTATCAGTATCTACATTGTTTTGTTGCGAAAATGAATTTTCTACAAAAATAAATAATAGGATTATTATTGTTTTTATTCTTGCCATATTATTTCATTCTTTTTCATAGTTTTTATCATATTTATCAGGATGCAACATATACCAAACATTTCCGTATGGGTCATAGACTCTAATTTGTTTTATTTTTGAATAATATCTTTCTGTAAATCCTCTATCACCTTTATGTTGTCCATCTTTGCTACTGTATCCAGAAGGCCAAGGTGCATAATCATCTAACCATGATGCGGGATGATTATGTGAAAAATCATTTAATGTATAACCATTGTAATAATATTCTATCAATCCTACTGCTATTTTTAAAGATGCAGTTTGCCCTCCTGTAAAGATTGTGTTTATGTCGTTTCCATGATTATCATTTCCATTTACTGTCCCCCATTCAACTCTTGTGTTTTTTGCCAAAAACTTAAACATATCTTCTCTTTGTGCATCATTTTTTAAATCAATTATCGTTGCAGGTAGCGTGCCTTCCTTTCCCTCATAGGGATTAACGGTAACTTCAGTATTTCTAACATTGTCAATAGTCCCAAACTCATATGACTTTTGTGCTACAATCTTTGTATTGCCATTTTTGTCTTGCTTAATATTCCCTTTTCTATCCGTTTCAACAATACGAACAACATCCGCTTTATCATTTTCTTTTGTTCGTAATAATTTACCTTTTTTGTTAAATTCATATTCATCATTTCCACTTGGGTCTACCATGTTCAGTGGATTATTCCGACAATAAGAATACGGACTCATAAATGGCTTTTCTTCAAAAAGTATATCCCTACTTATAAACACCGGCGTACTCTGATACCTCGCCTCAAAATAATACATCCCATTTTCTTCATCCAATTCCTTCCCATTAAACTTAAAATCAGGCACTTGTCCGCTGTTCCAATCAATGTTATATTCATTCACCACTTCCCCAAAAGGTGCATACTCAACTTGCTGTATTGCAACACCTGTCCCATCTGTTACTAACTGCGTGCTACTCAAGTGATTACCGGTATGATAATGCTTTGTGTATTCTTCTATTCTATCTTTCATTTTATCAATATTTTTTTTCTTTTATTAACGTCAAATCTCTGATATTATTGTGTGTTATTCATTTTTTAGAACGTTTTTCTCCCAAAATGCAAAAAAAAAATCTACACTCTACACTCTGAAAAAAAACGTTTTTAATTTTTTATTGAAGAAAAGGTGTATTTTTGCAAAGTTGATATTTTTTTCAAAACAAAAGATATAAATTTAATAGATATAGTTGAAAATCAATGAATTATATAAGTAAACAAAACATAGATTTATCCATAGATTTGAGCAATATAGAAGATTTTTTGCCTGCCGATTTTTCTCAATCACAGAAAGCAAGTTGTAAAACATTGTTTTATAAGAAATTAGCATCTTTAATGCACCGACAATATGCAGGAAAAATGCAAATGTTGCCCAAAGTGCCAATAGGAGGTTTGAATTGGTTTAATGTGTGGTACACGCCGGGAGTGTCTGCCATTTCGACAGCCATTAGGGACAACAATGATTTATCCTATACTTTGAGCAATCGGTCTAATTTGGTGGCTGTTTTGAGCGACAGCACCCGCGTATTAGGGGACGGCGATTGCACACCTCCCGGCGGCTTGGGCGTAATGGAGGGTAAAGCATTGTTAATGAAATATTTAGGAGGAATTGACGCTTTTGCTTTATGTATTGACAGCAAAGATGAAAAAGGTGAAAATCAAGCAGATAAGATAATTGATTGTGTGTTGATGCTTCAGCACAGTTTTGGAGCAATAAATTTGGAAGATATTTCGCAGCCCAATTGTTTCAAAGTATTAGACGTATTAAGGCAAAGAGCGTCCATTCCAGTTTGGCATGACGATGCGCAAGGAACAGCCTGTGTCATTTTGGCAGCCCTACTGAATGCACTCAAATTGGCAAATAAAAAACTCGAAAATGCAAAAATTGTTCTTTTCGGAGCCGGTGCTGCCAATACAAGCATTGCTACTTTGCTCATGGCTGACGGGGCACAGGGAAAAAATATTATTATGTATGACGTTGACGGCAGTTTGCATGACGGCAGAACCGATTACAAAAATAATCCGCTTTATTACCGTCAATGGGATTTATGCAAAAGCACTAATCCATTGAAAATCACATCAATAGAAGAAGGATTTAAAGATGCGGATGTGTTGATAGCACTCTCCAAACCGGGACCTGATACCATTGCCAAAGAATGGATTTCGTTGATGGCACAAAAGGCGATAGTTTTTGTTTGCTCCAATCCTGTGCCTGAAATTTACCCCTGCGATGCGATGGATGCGGGTGCATTTATTGTTGCCACCGGTCGGGGTGATTTTCCCAATCAGGCAAACAATTCTATCTGTTTTCCTTCCGTTTTGAAAGGTACTTTGTTGGTACGGTCTCGGAAAATAACCGACACAATGACGCTTGCAGCCGCTCATGCAATTGCCGATTTTGCCTGTAAAAAAGGCTTACGACCTGATAATATTGTTCCTAAAATGACAGATACCGAACTTTTTCCACTCACGGCAAGCGAAGTAGGTTATCAGGCTGTAAAAGAAGGACTTGCACGCATTTCTATGTCCAAAGAAGAAATTTATACCCATGCCAAACACGACATTCAATATGCACAACAATTGATTAAAACAATGGAAGAAAAACATTTTCTTCAACAACCAGATAAACAATTGATTTTGAGCGTATTAAATGAAACAATTGGAGAAATGATGACTTAAAAAGGGATAAAATTGTAAAAAAAAAATAGACAAAAATAAGCATGGATAGGAGTGTTTTTTCCCATTTTTAGAATATTTTTATGCAAAAATGCAAAAAAACTCTGCACTCTAAACAATATCTCATTTTTTCCCTTTTTTAATTTTTAATCGAAAAATTGTGTACTTTTGCAAAATAAGTAAAAAAATATAAAACTATAATAATATATGAAACTTGCAGAAGCAATAATAAAAAGTTTGGAGTCGTTTGCAAAGCCAACAGCAGCAAATGATATTGGGAAATATATTCTTGATAATCATTTATGGGATACAAAAGGATTAACGCCTCTTGCTACCATTCAAGCAAGATTAGGAGATTTTATTCGAGAAGGTGATAACCGTGTAAAGCGCATCAAAGAGAACGGCGTCTATTTCTATTATCTTGCAAAGAACGAACAAGATATAAAACAAGTAGTTATTGTTAAGGACATTAATACAGATAAGAAAAAGAAAACTGTTGTCAACTCTTATCACGAGCGAGATTTACACATTCTTTTGGCTACTTATCTGAAAAA
>JAISTU010000049.1 GCA_031272415.1 Bacteroidales bacterium
GATTTCCTTCCCCTTCGGCAACGGAATCAACGC
The DNA here is from genome assembly GCA_031272415.1 of Bacteroidales bacterium. GTDB lineage: Bacteria > Bacteroidota > Bacteroidia > Bacteroidales > WCHB1-69 > JAISTU01. Next base: position 34 of record JAISTU010000049.1, read on the forward strand.
ATTGAGAAAACTTATCAACAAATCAGGATGTTCTCCAAATATCTTCTTAAAAACCAAATCCACACGCGGGTCTAAATATCTGCTCATAATGTTACATTATTTTGTTTTTTTACTGAATTACAAAAATACACTTTTTTTTGAATTGAGAATTGAAAACTTTTTTTTCAGAGTGTAGAGTGAAGAGTGTAGAGTGTAGAGTGTAGAGATTTTTTTTACATTTTCGCATAAATTTGTTCTAAAATATTTTTTCATTTTTTCATATCTCATTGATAATCAAGAAAAAAGATAAATTATTGATAATCAAGAATATACAAAATAATTTGAAAAAAATCGTTTCTGTCAATACTGTCCTTGCTCTCATACCCACTCCCCAAATTACTTGCAATTCTTTGATTTTCAGAGTAATAATGTTTAGTAAATTTTGTCATTTTATTTGCTTTCTTTTAATAACGGCAAATCTTCGATATTATTGTGTTTTTTCCTCAAAAACGCTTTTTGCTATACCTCAAAATATACCAAGTATTTTTAACGTATAAGTTTTATTACTATTTTTCTTGTATATCAGCCGAATATATGGTTTACTTATACTATGCCCCATGCAGAGAGTTATATATTTATGCCTTTTAATTTTCCTCTGAAGTCTATAGTCAGGATGTGGGGCACAGTTAAAAACTTCAATAAAACAGACTCTATCACATTCTCTCTTTATATTACTCACAGATGTATCCCTAATTATTAGAACTTTACACCCTTCTACATCATTTATCAAACAGTTCCCAAATGCAATTGTCTGATTTTCAATAATATAAACAGTGTCTATATAGCAAAAACAAAAAGTTCCCTGTACTGCTGGCTCTTTTAGTATTGTACTTAACAAATCACAATCTAGTATTAGTGGTTTTTGTACCTGACAAATAGCAGACACAAAAGTTAGTAATAAAAAACAACATATTACAATTATCTTTTTTTTCATAAGATATAATTATTCAGGTATAGTCGGAATTACTTTTTTATTCTTTGCGTCTTGTGATTTCGTAACTTCTATTGCATCGTTTAGTGTATCTATGCTCTTTAACCAATCACTATTATAATATACTTCTGATTCAAATAATTCTCCTTTTTCTGGTTTTTGATTTCCTGCTTTATACATTGGATACTTTTTCCCACTTTCGCCGATATAATAATCCATGATAGCACATTTTTCATTATCCAAATTTGTCCCATCTAACCAATCCCCATAATGTACAGTTTCATGCAACACGGTGCTGATTAACCACAAGAATGCGCCCTGTCTTTGTTCTGTAGTTTCTGAATTTTCTAATAAATCTATAACACTTTGGGGTATATAAATAGTATTATTCTGTTTTACATATTCGCCACCTGCCTCTGTCATTTTTATAAATCTAATAGTAGGACCTTTTCCATTGCTTAAAGCGGTTATTATTTGCTCTTCGCTCATCTGTCCATAGGTTTTCAAAGCATTCATTATTGTTGGACTATTTAAAACATCTTTTTTCATTTGTCCTGACGTCAAGTATTTGGCAAAAGTCTTTGATTTATTGGCTTCCGTTGTCGGTAATTTATATCTCCCATCAGGGTCAATAAAGTTCACAGGATTATTCCCACAATACGCATACGGGCTAAACATAGGATACTTTTCAAACATCACATCCCTACTTATAAACACCTGCGGACGCTGATACCTTGCCTCAAAATAATACATACCACTTTCTTCGTCCAACTCTTTTCCATTAAACTTAAAATCAGGCACTTGTCCGTTGCTCCAATCGATGTTATACTCATTCACCACTTCCCCAAAAGGTGCGTATTCTACTTGCTGCACAGCATCACCTGTCCCATCTGTTACTAACTGCGTGCTACTCAGGTGATTACCTGTGTAATAATACACCAAATCTTCTCTACCGCCACCACCGTTTAAATGGTCAATTTTATTCCTCGAAAAAGCAACCTGCAAACTATCCTCCGCAGGAATAGTAACACCCAGCAAAGCCGAGAGCAGAATATTGAGTTTTGTATCATTTCTGTCAATACTGTCGTTTCTGTCGATACTGTCCTTATTGCCATAGCCACTCCCCACCTTACTCGCAATCCTTTGATTTTCAGCGTAATAATGTTTAGTAAATTTTGTCATTTTATTTGCTTTCTTTTTTATTAACGTCAAATCGCCGATATTATTGTAATTTTTTAGAACAAATTTCCCCCAAAATGCAAAAAAATCAATTTTCAATATCCCTTCACCCTTGTTGCTTTCCCCTTTGTCCGTTTTTGAACAAAGCATCCCTTTCCCTTATAAAAAAATCTCACTCTTTGCACCAAATTTTCCCCACCATTAAGCACGCCCAATGGCAGCAGTTCTTTTTCATTTCCGACTTACACAGACAATTGTCTGCCTAAAAAAATCGTTCTATTGCGGATATTGCCCTGTTTTTCCGATTCCTTTTCTAATAGCACTCGGATTCTCCCCAAACATTCTCAAACAAAAATGATTTAGATGTGCGTTAGAATAAAATCCGTATTTTAAGGCTAATGCTTTGAACGACCTTTTGGTATTGCAAATGTCATAATAAATCTTTTTTGCCTTTTGTTGGTCAAGCCAGCGGCTCACGGACATATTAAAAACAGATTTGAAACGTGTTTTTACACCTGAAACTGTATAACATGCAATTTTTGCCAAGTCATTCGCCGAATGAATGTGTTCTATATTGTCAAAAACCATCTTTGCAAACACTAAATCATTGTTGAACATGGGGTAAAAAAACAATGTTAATTGCTTTTCAGGGAAATAAGTGGTCAATAAATAATACAACTCTTTGACTTTAATATCCTGATAAAAGAAATGTGTTAAACCGTCTTTTGTAGTCGCGTTAAGGAATTTCAAAAAGTCCTTTAAACGCTTGTCGGCACGAAGGATTTGCATACCTTTTGGAGGATATTTGTCCGTAAAGAGGTGCTTTTTTTTCTTATTGACTTCCATTTTTTCGCCTTCTGCTTTTTCTTCCTCTTCTGCTGTCGCCTCCTGTTTGAGTTTGCGAAAATAATCAAACGGGAAATATTCGAGCACACTGTACTTTGGTGCAGAAATCAAAAACTTCATTACCTCAGACTCTTGTTGAGCAGTAATGAGAAATTTTTCTTCTTGCGGAAGTAGGAAAAAATCCCATGCCACAAGTTTTTTTCTGTTCCTTTCACTGGTTCCTACGCTCACCTCTACCTCGCCTGATAAGATAAAAATTATCTTCACAGACTGCGAATAAGAGGCTACCGTCTCCCCTGCCTCCAATTTTGTACACTCTACAAGAGGATGATTCCTTACATTCTCTAAAAAACGTCCTTCCGTTTTCTTCTTGCTGTCTTTAACTTTTTCTACTTTCATACTTAGATTTTTTAATGTTTATGTTTTCGGACAAGAATTTGTAAAATGCAAAGATAACATTTTTTTTGATACAAAATTTTTTTTATTAAAAAAATAATATTTTTCTAAAAAATGATATTTTTGAAAAATTATAATTCTTTTTCAAAAATTAGGTAATTTATGCAAAAAAAATGACTAATTAAAGTTTACGTTGTTCCTTATAATGCAAATTATTACAAAATTTTATCCGTTACCTTTATACAAAGATACACTTTTTTTTGAAAAAACTATTTTTTTACTAAAAAAGAACATTTTAGAAAATAAAAAAATTAAGAAAATGCAAAAAATAAATCTTTCTTTTTACATAAAACACAAAAAAGGCATTTAAGTTTTTTAGATTTCAATTTTTTTTGTCAATCTAACTAATTTACTTTGCACAAAAAAAGTGAATTTAACAAAATTAGATTTTTTTTATTTAAACATTTTGTTAAAAAATAGTTTTGTATTAAAATAAAGTGTATCTTTGTAAAACAGATAAAATTTTATACTAAAATGAAGAACAAATACATTGATTTAATACAACAAACGTATGAGTTTCCGCAAGAAGAATTTGAGGTGCGGGAGGGAGAATTGCTATTTAATGGCATAGATTTAATGGACATTATTAAACAATATGGAACGCCATTGAAGATTACTTATTTGCCCAAAATAAGTCAAAATATACAGCGGGCAAAGCGTTGGTTTAATGTGGCGATGGCAAAGGCAGACTATAATGGCGATTATCATTATTGTTATTGTACCAAAAGTTCGCACTTCTCTTTTGTTTTGGAAGAGGTGCTCAAAAATGATGTACATGTGGAGACATCCTCTGCATTTGACCTCAATATTATTGACGCTCTGCACGAACAAGGGCTATTTGAAAAAGATAATTATATAATATGTAACGGGTTTAAAAAATCTACTTATATTGAAAACATTGTCAATGCAATACACAATGGATTTATCAATACAATTCCCATTTTGGACAACAAAAGAGAACTTGACCAGATAGACGAACTGTTACAAAGTAAGTGTAAATTGGGGATTCGGATTGCATCGGAAGAGGAGCCAAGGTTTGAATTTTACACCTCCCGTTTGGGTATTCGATATGATGATATTGTTCCTTTTTATTTGGAAAAAATTAAAAATAATCCAAAATTTGAGATGAAAATGTTGCACATGTTCATCAATACAGGCATTGAAGATACAGCCTATTATTGGAACGAACTTTCAAAATGTGTAAATGTTTATTGTGAACTCAAAAAAGTGGCTCCCGAATTGGACTCTTTTAATATAGGAGGTGGCTTTCCGATTAAAAGAACGCTTTCATTTTCTTATGATTATGAATATATGGCGGAAGAGATAATTGCTCAAATTAAAGCCATGTGTAATCGCAACGGAGTGGAAGAACCACACATATTTACTGAATTTGGATCGTTCACTGTGGGCGAATCCGGCGCAGTTTTATTCTCAATTTTAGAGCAAAAAAGACAAAATGACCGCGAAAAATGGAACATGATTGACAGCTCTTTTATGACCACTTTGCCGGACGCATGGGCTATCAATCAAATATTTATCCCTTTGGCTATCAATAATTGGGACAATGAATATGAAAGGGTTTTTTTGGGCGGTTTGACTTGTGACAGTCAGGATTATTACAATTCTGAATCAAATCTTAATGCAATATTTTTGCCCAAATTTATGGAAGAAACTTTGCATTCTCCGCAGTATATCGGACTATTTCATACAGGTGCATATCAAGAATCCATTGGCGGTTACGGGGGTATTCAACATTGCTTAACACCGGCACCAAAACATGTTACCATTCAACGTGAATTTGCCAATGCAGACGATGAAGTAGGTGAAATTATTACCAAATTATTCGCCAAAGAACAAAGTTATAAATCTATGCTCAAAACATTAGGCTACGAACCTACCGCAAGACAAAAACCAACACCATAAAGAAGTTTTTAGAGCGGAGAGTGGAGGGGAAAGGTGAAAAATAATTCTCAAGTCCCGACTTCGACGGTCTTGACATTTTGAGAAAATTTTAACTACTTAATTATCAGTATTTTATATTTTTCAGAAACGGATTTTTGAAATGTAGTGTCCCCCCCGCGAAATCCTAATGTCTTGATACTCTTTTGTTTACAAATCGAAACCGTCGAAGTCGGGAATATGATAGGCACAGTGAGAATTTGCAATTTTCCATTGTTATGTATTTATCCCGTGTTGTTTTAGAATTTCCTCAATTGTAGCCAGCGGAATATCCGTCAATACATGAATTTCTTCAACTGATTGCAACTTTTGCCACATTTTTATGATAAATTCTTTTCGCTCTTCTACTCTTCCTTTTGCCTCACCTTTCTTTTCACCCTCAACCAAACCTTCTGCTCTCCCTTCTATTCGTCCTTTTGCCTCGCCTTCTATTCGTCCTTCTGCTCTGCCTTCTTCTAAAGCCTCTCTTCGGGTTTCATTTTGGAGGGTTTTTTCGGTTGAAATGGCGTCTGAATTACGCTCGTATAGAAACAATTCCGCATCCGTGTAACCCCCTACCTCACAGAT
>JAISTU010000056.1 GCA_031272415.1 Bacteroidales bacterium
TTCCCTTATTAACAAAAAAATAAGGGTAATGGGAGGGGTATTGGCTACTAAGGGTGCTTTAATAAATAAGGGATTTTATAGTTTTATAAAAATCTTGAAAATCATTAAAATCATTAAAATCATTCCAAATCAAAGTTCAGACAATGCAAAAAAAATCTACACTCTACACTCTACACTCTACACTCTACACTCTAAAAAACGGTTTTTTAATTTTTAATTGACAAAAAGGTGTATCTTTGTAAATCAGATAAAATAAAGATTAAGTAAATGACAAAAGATAAAATAAAATTGTTAGCCATCAATCCCGGCTCGACCTCTACAAAAGTTGCAGTAATGGAAGTAGACCCTGCAAAAGGCAATCAAAAAGAGGCAATTGTGTGTTTAATGTCAAAAAATATTAAGCATAGTGCAGAGGCGATTTCTGCATTTAAAAAGATAGCCGACCAGTATGACTTTCGCAAACAGGCTGTTCTTAATGAGTTGCAAGAACAAAATATCAACATTGATGATATGAGTTGCATTATCGGTAGAGGCGGTTTGATAAAACCTATTCTATCAGGGATTTACGAAGTCAATGAGGCTATGGTAAACGATTTAAAAATTGGTGTAGCAGGACAACATGCCAGCAATTTGGGGGGATTGATTGCCAAGCAAATTGCGGATAAAATAGGTGTAAAAGCCTACATTGCCGACCCTGTGGTGGTGGATGAAATGGAGGCAATTGCACGCATTACGGGGCATCCTGATTTTGTACGTACGTCAATTTTTCATGCACTCAATCAAAAAGCAATTGCACGCACTTATGCAGAGCAGGTGCAGAAAAAATATGAAGATTTAAACTTAATTGTTGTCCACATGGGCGGAGGCATTAGCGTTGGAGTACATAAAAAAGGACGTGTAATTGATGTCAATCAGGCACTCAATGGAGAGGGACCTTTTTCACCTGAACGCAGTGGCACTTTACCTGTTAATTCATTGATAACTGCTTGTTTTAGTGGAAAATACACCGAGGAAGAATTGAATAAAATGGTGGTCGGCAAAGGAGGTTTTGTTGCTTATTTGGGGACAAATGATGCTTTGGAGGTAGAAAATCGGGTCAAAGCAGGTGATGAGACTGCACGATTTTTTGAGTCGGCGATGGTTTATCAAATTGCCAAAGAAATAGGGGCAGCGGCGACCGTTTTGTGCGGACAAATTGACGCCATTTTACTCACCGGCGGCATGGCTTACGGCAAACCATTTGTTGAACAAATTAAGGAAAGAGTTCAATTTTTGGCAAAAGTGGCTGTTTTTCCGGGTGAAGACGAAATGAACGCTTTGGCTTCCAATGTTTGGCTGATGTTGAGAGGCGAAATTGACTGCCAAGTTTATCAATAATTGGCAATTTTTTGCCCCTTAAAATATTAAAATAAAAAATCATGCGGATTGTACTAATATTGATAAAAAAAGAATTTTTGCAGATATTTCGCAATCCTGTTTTGTGGAAATTGGTTACATTTTTACCAATTGCACAATTATTGGTATTCCCATTTGCGGCGGATTTGGAAATCAAAAAGTTGCAAGTCGCTTTTTTGGATAACGACCATTCAACCGTTTCTCGGCAAATTAAAAATAGTTTAGAAAATAACACTTATTTCATTGTCAATCAGAAAGTTAAAACTAAACAAGATGCCAACAAAGCATTTGAAAGAAATCAGATAGATATTTTGATTGAAGTGCCGGCACATACCGAAGAGAAGTTGTTTAGTCATCAAAAGCCGCAAATTGGAATTACTGCCAATGCCGTCAATAGCACCAAAGCCTCTGTGGGAATGGTCTATTTGCAAGATTTTTTTGAAAAATATTTTTATAATCTATTGAAAATGAATACAATAAATAACAACTCAATCACTAAAATAGAACCAAAAGTCAGCCATTGGTTTAACGAAAAAATGGATTATAAAAATATCTTTGTACCGGGTATTTTAGCCGTATTGGTGAGTATGGTCGGCGCCATGCTTTCAACACTTAACATTGTCAGAGAGAAAGAGTTAGGCACTATTGAACAAATCAATATCACTCCTATCACTAAGGGACAATTTTTTCTGGGAAAAATGTTGCCGTTTTGGTTGATAGGGATGTTGGAGTTTGGTTTAGGATTGGTGATAATGGTTTATTTATTTGGTATTCCCATACAAGGTTCGTTGGCTGTTTTGCTTTTATTTACCGCCATTTTTTTGTTAGCGATGTTAGGGTTGGGCTTTATGGTTTCTATTTTTGCCGAAAATCAGGTGCAATCCATGTTTGCCATTATATTCTTTTTTATTGTTTTTATTCTTTTGAGTGGTCTTTTCAGTCCATTGGACAGTATGCCCCAAGCGATAAAAGCAATCAATGTTATCAATCCGATTGCACATTTTATGAATGTATTAAAATGTATTATTCTCAAAGGCAGCACTTTAAACAATCTTTTAGGCTATTTTCTCGGCATTACAGGCTTTGCTTTTGTTGTCAACGCAATTACAATTATTTTTTATAAAAACAGAGCAGCATAAAGTGTAGAGTGTAGAGTGTAGAGACGATGCGTGCACCGTCTTTTTTTATTGTCTGAACCACGATTTTCGTATGATTTTTGTGATTATTATGATTTTAAAATTGTCTGAACCACGATTTTCATATAAATCATTCAAAATCAAAGTTCAGACAAGGAAATTGCGGGGCAAGCCTGCAATGACGGTGGAGACGGGAGGCAAATTTTAGAACATTTTTATCCCAAAATACAAAAAAAATCTACACTCTACACACTACACTCTACACTCTACACTCTACACTCTACACTCTACACACTAATTGTCTTTCCCCTACAAAAAAATCACTCTCAATTCTCCATTCTTTTCATTTTTACTTTTTCCACCCATTGAGTATTTTGTTGATAATCAAATGATTGTATTTTTTCTAATACTTTTTGTGGGCTGTTTTCTACTATCAACATTTTGTGATGGACATCAAAAAGGAAATCTTCATTTTCCATTATTTGCAATTGCGACAACATAGGTGCATAAAAATCAAGTGTATTAAGTATAGCCACAGGTTTCTGATGTAGAGAAAGTTGCGAAAAAGTAAGCACTTCAAACAATTCATCCAAGGTGCCATATCCTCCCGGCAGGGCAATAAATGCGTCCGAAAGTTCCATAATTTTGTTTTTCCGCTCACTCATGGTAGCAGTTAAAATCAACTCTGATAGGTCATTACGTGCAACAGCATCGGTGTCAAAAAATGTAGGCAAAACTCCGATTGCATGACCTCCATTTTGCAGGCATCCCTCTGCAACTGCGTTCATTAAGCCTATTCCGCCTGCACCATACACCAAACTGATGCCCGATTGTGCGAGCAATGTACCTAATTCTTTTGCATGTGCCTCATAAAGAGGCTCTTTGCCCACTCTTGAGCCACAAAAAACGGCTATATATCTAATTTTTTTCATCTTCAATTTCGTCTAATTCCGTGCGGTTGTTGCTCAAAAGGCTCTCATCTTTGGTATATTTTGCATTGACAATCGCTTCGGAAATATTGATAATATGGTCTCCAATTTTTTCGAGTAAAGCATACATTCCGCTATAAAAAATACCTGTTTGATAGGTGTAAATATTATTTTTTAAATCTTCTAAATGATTGTCTCTCAATCTATTACGTGTATCGTTAATTTGATTTTCTTTATCTAAAGCCTCTTTAATTTCGACTATTTTGTAATCCATGTTCAAATTTTTGACCATAATTTCCAAACCTTGCCTAACCACCTCAAACATTTCGCTCAAATGGGTGCGAATTTCCGGTGTAAACCATATTTTTTTATCATTTTTGAGGTCAATCATTTTGGCAAGTTGGTAATTTTGGTCGGCAATACTTTCTAAATTATCCACAATTCGGAGCATTCCGCGTATTCGTGTTGCGGTTGGAGCAGAAAGCCCCCCTTCGGCTGCCAATTTGGTCAAATAATTGGCAATTTCATACTCCATTTTATCCGAAATCTCTTCGTAATGCTCTATCCTTTTGAGTAAATTGTTGTAATCCTTAGTGTCCTTTAAATCAAGCAGTTGTGGAATAAATTCATACATTCTTACTGCCCGTTTGGCAAATACTTGTATTTCTTTTTTTGCCGATTCTACCGCCAACTCATCTACCCTCACAAAACCTGCATTTATATATTCCAATTTGAACACATCATCATCATCTTTTTTGCGTCTAACCATGTATTTGCTCAAATATTCAATTTTTGGCACAAACCACACTAAAACGCTGGTATTAAGAATGTTAAAGCATGAATGGAACAATGATAATGCAATCGGGATGGCTGCAATACTTGTGTAGGGTGATTGACCGTCCAACGTAATCGTTAATTCATCTATTCCTTTGATAAAAAAATTAAAAATTGCTAACACCCATATTACACCTAATAGATTGAATATTAAGTGAGAACGTGCGGCTTGTTTAGCAGCCGAATTGCCCACCGTTGCCGCTAAATTGGCGGTAATTGTTGTCCCTATATTTTCTCCCATTACCAAAGCGACAGCGATTTCAAACGGAATTGCCCCTTGACTGCAAAGCACAATTGTCAGTGCCATTGTCGCCGCCGAAGCCTGCAACGCCATTGTCAGCAATGTCCCTATGCCTACAAACAACAAAAGGCTACCAAGCCCCGTGTGTCCGTCCGCCGCAAAGGAGGCTATAAATTGCAAAAATGACTCATTTTGTTCTAAATTCAGACTTTTTACATAATCTTGCATGAAAGTAAGCCCCAAAAAAAGCAGTCCAAATCCAATCGCAAATTCTCCCAAATTTTTGATTTTTTTATTTCGCAACATAATGCCGATAAAACCTGCTCCGATGACAGGAATTGCCAACGCAGCAATATTATACTTAATGCTCAACAGCGAAATCAGCCATGCGGTAATTGTTGTGCCGATATTTGCCCCCATAATGACGCCGATAGCATTGGACAAATTTAAAACACCCGCATTAACAAAACTGACCACCATCACGGTCGTTGCCGAAGACGACTGCACAGTAGCCGTAATTAACGCCCCCGTCAGAATGGCTTTGAAACGATTGGAGGTAAAAGTCGCCAGCGTATTGCGTAATTTTTCTCCCGCCAGTCGCTGCATTGCTTCGCTCATGTATTTCATGCCGAATAAAAATAATGCTAATGCGCCTAATAGCCTGATTATAAACCAAATAATTTCCCAATTACTCATCTATATTTTCCCTTTTATTTTCTCTTTTTAATTATTTAATCCTTTTAATTGACAACAATTTTACAAAATAACACTTTTTTTTGAAATAAGAACAATATATACCTCCTTTTTTGCAAAATTAACGTAAATTTAACATAAAATTAACATTGTTTTTTTTGATTGACAGTTGAGAATTGAAAATTGAAAATTGAGAATTGACAATGAATTTTTATCTAATTTTAGAACGTTTTTATTCCAAAATGCAAAAAAATGAGGTAAAACTTATTGTAGTTTATTGATATTGATGTTGTTTTGTTGTTAAAATTAGGTACAAATGAGTTTTTTTTAATTCTCAATTCTCAATTTTCAATTCTCAATTAAAAAGGTTTTTTAATTTTTATTGAAGAAAAACTGTATCTTTGCATTTGAGTTATTTAACATTAAATTTGTAATTAAAATATCATAAAGTTATGAAATATTTTTTGAAATATATGGTTGTGATTTTTACGATAGGATTTGTTTTTGTTTCCTGTTGTAAAAAGGATTTGTCTGATGATCAATACATTGCGTTTGCACAGCAGATTGAGCAAGATTTGAATCAAGGCAATGACAGTTTGTTAAAAAACAGTTTTGATACGAACACTTTCAAAGAGCGAATTTTAGCAGGTGTGGACGAAAATGAGCAAAAAAATCCTAAATTGGATAAAATTTTGCAAAATCCGCCGATTTATTTTTCCAAAATATCCAATAGTATTGAAAATGGAGCAGATTTTAGGTTTTTGCGGTTTTACAGGGATGCAGAAAAAAAACCACATGCCATTTTTCAAACTTATGGCAGTGATGGCAGTATCGCACTTGAAGATTGGTATTTGAAAGCAGAAAAAGGTCAGGTTAAAATTTGCGATATTTTTGACCTTATTTCGGGTATATTTTGGAGTGATGAAAGTCGTTATCAAATTTGTAGTTCTTTGGGACTTTTTACAGATAACTTCTTGAAAAACAACAATTTAATAAATGCAGGTTTATTGATTTCGGAGGCAAAATACAAAAAAGCAGACAGCATTTTGCAACCTATTTTGAAAAAAGAGCCTAACAATCTGTATGCCAGAACAATAGAACTCAATTTGATGAGCAATTCTAAAACGTATGAACAGACTCATGCCCTTGCAGAGCAGTTTATCAAAGATTTTCCGGCACAAAAGCGAACGGCTACATTTTATTTGTTGCAAAGTTCTATTCGGCACGGTTTGGTTGACGAAAGCATTGAGCATATCAATACTTTACGGGAATTGTTGGGCGAGACGCCACTTTGGAATACTTATTTGGCATTTTCGTACCAATCGGCAAATGAATTTGATTATGCGTTGCAATATTTGGACAGCGCAATAGCCCAAATGCCCAATTACAGTCTTTATATGAGCAAGTTAGATGTTGCATATTCGGCAGAAAATTATGCCAAATGTATGGAGGCAATAATGCAATCGGATGCTTTGTATTCAACTGATAATGCGGATATTATACGCTATAAACAGGCATATCCCAAATTATCGCAAAGCATAGATTTTCAACAATGGGAAACAACTTTGACAAACAAAGATGTTGCAGATATAAATAATTAAAAATCAACATATTATACCTATTTTCTGATACAAAATAAAATGCAAACAATCAACGGAAATGTCTATTTTATTTCGGATGCTCATTTTGGATTGCCGAATAAAAAAGAAAGTGATTTGCGAGAAAAAAGAATTGTAACTTTTTTGGAACAGATTGAAAATGAGGTAACTCACTTGTTTTTAATGGGTGATATTTTTGATTTTTGGTTTGAATACAAGGACGTTGTACCACGCAATCAAATTCGTTTTTTGGGAAAGTTGGCACAAATGGCAGACAAAGGCATTAAGTTGTATTATTTCCTTGGCAATCATGATATGTGGCATTTTGATTATTTGCAAAAAGAAATCGGTTGGACACAACTATCAGGTATTGAGGACTTTATGATAAACGGGAAGAAAGTTAGAATGGGGCATGGCGATGCGTTAGACCCCACAGACAAAGGATATTTGCTCATAAAATGGATTTACGGTCGCAAAATTAACCAAAAATTGTTTGGCGCATTGCATCCGCGTTGGAGTTTTGCCATTGCGCGTGCGGTTTCTTTGAAAAGCCGAAAAGCACATTTGGAAGCCGATAGATATTTTCATGGCGAGGAAAATGAACCCATTATTACTTATTGCAAGCAAATACTTGAAAATGAACACTTTGACTACTTTTTGTTTGCACATCGGCATTACCCTTTGGAAATTCGTTTAAATAATGAAAGTATTTATATCAATTTGGGAGATTGGCAATTCCACGATAGTTATGTGCAAATGAAAGACGGCAATTGCCACTTATATATTACTCATCCACCGCTTAAAAATTATGAAAAAGAATAAAAAATTTGACAATATTTCAGCCTTAAATATAGTGCAAGGTGTTCAAAAGCCCGACATTGTTAATCCTTACATTGATTTTTCTCAACTGCGACAACAGCCCTTGCAAAGTGTTGAGGATTACATGCGACATATCAGGACAGGCGACAGAGTAGGATTAAGTCAGGCTATTACATTGATAGAGAGCAACTTACAAGAACATTCTACTCTATCTCAACAATTAATAGAGGCATGTATTCCATTTGCAGGTAAATCTATCAGAATTGGCATTACAGGTATGCCTGGGGCAGGAAAAAGCACATTTATTGAGATTTTTGGTAAATATTTGACCAAAATGGGCAGAAAATTGGCAGTATTAGCCATAGACCCCAGCAGCGGACGCTCAAAAGGCAGCATTTTAGGCGATAAAACGCGAATGGAAGAATTGGCTGCCGACCAAAATGCGTTCATAAGACCTTCCCCTTCGGCAGGTACTTTGGGCGGTGTAGCACGTAAAACCGCTGAAACACTGATAGTTTGCGAAGCCGCCGGTTTTGATACCATTATCATAGAAACGGTCGGCGTAGGACAATCCGAAACGGAAGTCAAAAATATGGTCGATTTTTTTCTTTTGCTCACACTCGCAGGTGCAGGCGATGAGTTGCAAGGCATTAAACGCGGTATAATGGAAATGGCAGACGCCATTCTTATCAACAAAGCAGATGGCGACAATATTGCCCGTGCTGAATTGGCTAAAACTCAGATTAACAATGCTTTACATCTATTCCCACCTTTGCCTTCTCAATGGACTCCCAAAACAATGACCGTATCCGCTCAACAAAACAAAGGTATTCAAGAGGTATGGCTGATGATTGATGATTATGTAAATTTCACAAAAAAAAGCAATTATTTTGCAAAAAATCGCATCGAACAATCCAAAGAGCGTTTTCATCAATATATTAGGGATACCCTTTACGAAAAAATACTCTCCGCCCCAGACATACAAGCAAAAATTCATTCATTAGAAAAACAAATCCAACAACAAACAATGAGCGTCTATGCCGCCGGAAGAGAGATTTTAGAGGCATGGAAAAACGGGGTTAATTGAGAGTGTAGAGTGTAGAGTTTTTTTTTATTGAAATTTGAAAAATCTCATTTTTTACTTAATTTTAACAACAAAATAGCCTCAGTAGCAGAGAGTTATGTATTCTTTTTACTTCATTATCTCATTTAATTCTTAATTCTTAATTTTTAACAAAAAAAGGGGGCTTAATTTTTAATTGATAAAAAGGTGTATCCTTGTATTTATCTGATAAAATGAATAAAAATTTTTAAATATTATTTTTTTAAATTATGAAGACAGTAGTGTTGAATATACCCAATGAGTCAAGCATTTTAAGCACATTCGATTTGTCTGTGTATTTGGCTACAAAATTATATGAGGATGAAATTTTGTCGGCAGGACAGGCGGCTAAAATAGCCCAACTTTCCAAAAGAAGTTTTTTGGAAATTATGGGAAAATATGGCGTTTCGCCTTTCAGTACTAAAAAAGAAGATTTATTGGAAGATATTAAAAATGCGTGAAATAGCCGTAATTACAGACAAAAGTTGCTTAATTGCATTGAGCAAAATAAATGGACTGTTTGTGTTAGAGCATTTATACAAGCAAGTTATTGTACAAAAGAGATGTCAGAGGAATTTGGCGAACTTTTGCCTGAATGGATTGTTATTAAGGAAGTTACTAATAAAAAATATCAACAAATATTGGAACTGTCTTTGGACAAAGGAGAGGCTTCGGCTATTGCGTTATCACTTGAATTACAGAACGTTCTGCTAATACTTAATGTTCTAAAAGCACGTAAAGAAGCCAAACGATTAGGATTGATATTTACAGGGACATTATAAGTCATGCCTTATATCAATTAAATCGGCTTGCAAAGCAACGTCAGCGAGGAAAAACGGCGGGAAAAATGCTCTCCCGCCGTAAATGTTCTTACAAAAAAACACACTGCCATTCCATTATCTACTTATTTGTTCGATAATGACCTCGTCAATTTTGATAGTGTTCGCATCTTCAACCAAAAATCCAAACGTATTGGTTTTCAACTCTTTACTGATTGCTATTGCTTCCATATTATCAACAGTAAAAATTAGTTTTGTACCTTTTTTCTCTATCTCAATAACGACTTCTTTATTCTTTCCTGCTTTAAGAATAATACCACTTGCCCGACTCTGTGCAGATACGCCATTTACTTTGTTCAAAATTTTGAATTTCTTTTCGGTTACGAGAAAACTACTGTAATTATTCTCATCTTCGTAATTGAAAACGATACCAAAATAAAATTCATCTGTCAATTTAGGAACCAAAACTTTAAAAGTTAATTTAAAATTTTGGTCAATATCAATTGGCAATTCTGCAACGCTCCATCTACACGTACCTTTTTCAGTATTTGATATGATAAAATATCCATCTTGAATGCTTGCCGAACCGGTCTTTTCATAAAATTCATCCCAGCGGAATTTGTTATTATCAAAAGTCTCTCTAACTGTTCTTTTCTCTTGTGCTTTTAAAGAAATACAACACAAAATAATTAGTGCGAAAATTCCTATCTTTTTCATAATCAATAAATTAAAAGTTACTACCCAAAGATGTTTGCAATTCTGAAATCACCTCATCATATTTTTTCAAAATCCGGTCATACTTAATAAAGCATTGGTCATTGATACCACAATCTTTGTCGGCGATTTCGGAAGTTATTCTCACACGATACGACAGTTCGTCTTCACCTGTAAATTGGAGTTGAATTTCCAACCTTGTTCTCACAATCTGATACATGAAAGAAGTATTTACCCACGCAGTTTTAATCCAGCCTGCAGATTTGTCTCGAACTTCTACATTTTCAAAGTTGGTAACAGCAATGTTCATCAAACGTTTCCAAACAACATCTTCCGTCATACCTTTTTTGCAAGTAACAGGAAAATACTTATTGGCTAAATCTCGTCCTTCGCTGGCACCAACAGAATTTAACATCGCTTCGTCCACAAAAAGTTCGTAAGCAATAGTGTTTTTGGGGTTATTTTTGAACAGTTTCACACTTCTTGTAATATACCCCGGTGCTTCAAATTTGAGCATCACAAAATCTTCTTTCTTACCAAATTTAATTTCGTAAGAACCTGTAGCAACCTCATGTCCATTATAATAAATTTTGGCAGTTTCGGGTACTACATACACCGTTTTCTTTTGTGCAAGTGCACTTGTGGCACTACCTGCAACAGAAAATACGGTTAACAAGAATATTGCTAACAAATTGTTTCTCCTACTCTTAGGCACTTCGGTTTTCCCGTTTTTACATGGTCTCTGCTCCATGGCACTTTTCGCATCTTTTGGCTGCCCAGTCGCTCCGGGCCTCATCTTCAAATTAATATCTGACATAATTATAAAAACTTTAAATTAATAATAAAATAATTCACTTAATAATCAGACAATTAAAAAAAAGAACTTTCATATTCGCTAATTGAGGCTGTGAGAAGTGCCTTTGCATCAAATAAGAAAGCCCGCATATCGCAGGCGTCCACTTATTATTCTTGATGCTTTGAAGTTTCTCACATTTCAATTAGCAAGAATCCGCTGAACGCTTTTTCAACGTCAAGTAATAACATAAAAAAAACATGCTACTACCATTTTGCAAAAAATAATTCAAAAAAAGTTAATTTTTCTACATAAAACATTGATAATCAAGAGAAAAAAATATTTTGCATTATTTATTGAAAGGTATAAAAAAACATCCTCGACAAATTGTATAATTTGCTGTTTTTCAGACAGATACATCATTTCTATTTCACAAGAACCCTTGTTCTTTCAAAAAATCTGTAAATTCTTTGGCAAAATATTCGTTATCTTTTTTGGTATATCTTTTTTGTGTGAATACTTGTGCTAAATTATCTACTTGATTTTCAAGCAATAACCTTTTGGTTAAATCCGAATTTTCTTTTTCTTTGTAAAATTGATTGATAGATGTTTCTGAATAATTTTGATAGGTTTCATGGTGAATAACCGCCTCTGGGGGCAATCTATCGGTAAGAGGTGGATTTTCGGCAGGATAACCGACTGTAATACAAGCAATTGGGACTACATATTTCGGCAAATGATAAATTTCTTTCAGCGGTTTGACATTGTAAGTTACCGTTCCTATATAACAAATGCCCAGCCCCATTGCTTCGGCGGCTATACAAGCATTTTGAGCCGCAATAACAGCATCCACAACTGCCCACGAAAAACATTGCATATTGTCGTAGCCATGAGGCGCATTGCGATAATTACACCACTGTATAAAGCGGTTAAAATCAGCACAAAAAGTAAGTATAAGCGGTGCCTCCAAAACCGGTTTTTGATTGAAATGCAGAGGTGCAATTTGTTTTTTTATCGCCTCATCACGGTTGACAATAATGCTGTACAATTGCATATTGCCGGTCGTTGAGCCTTGTATGGCAGAACGTAAAATTTGTTCCAACATTTGTTCACTAATCGGCTGCTGAGTATAACTTCTTATGGTTCTATGATTTTGTAATATTTCAATGGTCGAGTTCATAATTTATTGATTTACTGATAAATAAATGTTCCATGTTCACTTTTGATAGTCAATTTTTTATGGGTTGCAGGTTCTGTGTAACCGATAATTTGAGCATCTAATTGGTACGATTTTGCAATTTCTATAATTTCCGTTGCCACAGATTTGTCTGTATAAATTTCCATTCGGTGTCCCATATTAAAAACCTGATACATTTCTGCCCATTTTGTTTGGGATGAGGCTTGAATCATTTGAAAAACAGGAGGTGTTGGCAACAAATTATCTTTTATAACATGCAGATTATCAACAAAATGCAAAATTTTTGTTTGACCACCGCCCGTACAATGCACCATCCCATTGATATACCTGCGACATGAGCGAAAAATTTGATTGATAACCGGTGCATACGTGCGAGTGGGCGACAAAACCATTTTTCCTGCATCTATACCCTCAACAGCAGTGGGGTCAGTAAGTTGATACTGACCGCAATACACCAACTCATCAGGCAAAGAATCATCATAACTTTCCGGGTAAATTTCTCTCAATTTTTTGGTGAAAATATCGTGCCTTGCCGAAGTCAAACCATTACTCCCAATGCCACTATTGTATCGATTTTCATAAGTAGTTTGCCCATAAGACGCCAAACCAACAATAACATTTCCTGCTTTAATGTACGCATTATCAATAACATCCTTTCGTTGCAAGCGAGCGAAAACGGTAGAGTCCACAATAATTGTCCGCACCAAATCTCCCACATCAGCCGTTTCGCCACCGGTAGAATAAATATTGATGCCTAAATTACGCATTTTTTCCAAAAATTCTTCCGTCCCTTCAATCAAGGCTTTAATAACATCGCCCGAAATCAGCCTTTTATTGCGTCCAATAGTGGAGGAAATAAAAATATTATCAATCGCCCCCACGCACAACAAATCATCCGTATTCATCACAATGGCATCCTGTGCAATACCTTTCCAGACGGACAAATCACCTGTTTGCCGCCAATACATATATGCCAGCGAAGATTTTGTACCTGCACCGTCTGCGTGCATAATGCAACAATAATTTTTATCTCCTGTTTGCCAATCCGGTATAATTTTACAGAATGACTTGTTATACAATCCTTTATATATATTCGTTATCGCATTATGAACATCTTCTTTTGAGGCTGAAACACCCCTTTGATTATATTTTTGTTCGCTCATAAATTTATAATAAAATGCAAAGATACACAAATTCGTCAATTAAAAATTAAAAAACTTTTTTTTCAGAGTGTAGAGTGTAGAGTGTAGAGTGTAGAGTGTAGAGTGTAGAGTGTAGATTTGCACCCCCTTGTCTGAACTGTGATTTGGAATGATTTTAATGATTTGTGTGATTATTTGAAATCATGCCAATCAAATAAATCTTATGAAAATCAAAGTTCATACAAATTTTAGAACGTTTTGGTGCAAAAATGCAAAAAAATCTCCACTCCCCTCAAAATTTTTATTTTAATTGAAACAAATTATACAAAATATTTTCGCAATAAAAAAAGTAATTTTTTTGATTTTTTTTCGGAAAATTCAAAAAAATATGTAACTTTGTATTTTAGTTATATTTTTTGGTAAAAAAAATCAATGAAATTACGATTGACAAAGCCGGTAACATTTATAAGTTTAGCGACCACCGGAGTAAAAATTGGTACAGATAAGATAGTGGAAATCAGTATGTTAAAGATGCAGCCTGATGGCAGTTCGGTATTAAAAACTTACCGTATCAATCCGCAAATGCCTATTCCTGCGGAGATGACTGCATTGCACGGCATTAGTGATATTGATGTGGCAAATGAGCCTACTTTTCAACAATTGGCAGGCAGTATTCGCAGTTTTTTGGAAGGCTGTGATATTGCGGGTTATAATGTGCAAAAGTTTGATATACCGTTTCTTATGGAGGAGTTTTTTAAACTTCAAATGGAATGGAATCTTCGCAATGTAAGGGTAGTAGATGTGCAAAATATTTTCCACAAAATGGAGCCACGTACATTAGAGGCTGCTTACCGTTTTTATTGCAAAGGAAATCTGACCGACGCTCACTCGGCAGATGCAGATACACAAGCCACTTATAAAGTATTGGAATCTCAATTATCTTATTATGAGGGAAAAACACGCAAAGATGACCAAGGAAATGAACTCTATCTGCAAAACGACGTAGATTATTTGGCTAAATTTTCCGCCGGTGATGCCGAAAGAAAAGTAGACAGAGCAGGTTTTGTGATTTATAAAGAAATTCCATCGAAAGGCAAAATAGAAGTCTTTAATTTTGGTAAATACAAAGGGCTATCGGTGGCAGATACTATTCGCAAAGACCCCTCTTTTTATGATTGGATGAGCAAGGCAGACTTTCCTTTGGACACTAAAAATGTCATCAAAAAAATAAAAGAACGTCCTAAAAATTAAACAAATTTTTAAACAATGTTTGACTGTAATATACTGAAAAACAGAGTATTGCTGCTTGACGGAGCAATGGGAACATGTATTTCACAACTCAATTTGTCGGATAAATATTTTAATGGCAAACGGCTGAATGATATACTTAATATTACGCATCCTAAAATTATTCAAAAGATACATACCGATTATTTGGAGGCAGGGGCAGATATAATTGAAACAAATACAATGAATTCCAATAAAATATCGCTCGCTGATTATCATAGTGAAGAGATGTGTTATCAAATCAATTATGAGGGAGCAAAATTGGCAAAACAGGTTGCACAAAAATATTCTACGGAAGAAAAACCGCGATTTGTAGCCGGTGCGATTGGAATTACTTCAAAATCACTCTCTTTATCGCCTTTTGAGTGCAGTTTTGATGAACTTTATGATGCTTTTGTTCCGCAAATTAACGGTTTAATTGACGGCGGTGTAGATATTTTTTTGGTAGAAACGGTATTTGATGCTCTCAATGCAAAAGCGGCTTTATTAGCCATTGAAGATATTTGTAAAGAACGTACATTTTCCATACCGATAATACTTTCTTGTACTATTAGCGATTTATCGGGCAGAATACTTTCGGGTCAAACGATAGACTCATTCTATTATACATTTGCAGATTATGATTTGTTGGCGATAGGCTTAAATTGTGGTTTAGGTCCCCGCCAAATGTTGCCACATATAAACATTTTAGAGCGTATTTCGCGTTTTCCTATATGTTTATATCCTAATGCAGGTTTGCCGGACGGCGAAGGAAAATACAATCAACCGCCCTCAGAATTTGCCAAAGAAACGGCAAGATATTTCAGACAAGGGAAAGTTAATATTATAGGGGGCTGCTGTGGCACTACACCTGAACATATTCAAGAATTGGCGACAAGGATAGATACTTTTTATCCACGCATGTTGGAAGATTACAATATTGACCCTAATGAGCAGGTTTTCACGGGATTAGAGACTTGCAAATGCTTGCATTTTTTGTACATTGGTGAGCGAACCAATGTGGCAGGTTCGAAAAAATTTGCTCGTTTAATTAGAGAAAAAAAATATGAACAAGCCGTGAGCGTTGCCAAAGAGCAAATTCAGCAAGGTGCTGACGCAATTGATATTTGCATGGATGATGGTTTGTTGAACAATGTCAAAGAAATGGAGCATTTTCTTAAACTCATTTCAACAGAACCCGCCATTGCGAAAGTGCCTGTTATGATTGATTCTTCCGAATGGGATGTGATTAAAGTTGCTTTAAAGTGCATTCAGGGAAAGCCGATTGTTAATTCTATTTCGCTCAAAGATGGTGAAAAAATATTTATAAGAAAGGCAAAATACATTCAAAAATTTGGGGCTGCCGTAGTGGTAATGCTTTTTGATGAAAAAGGACAAGCGGTTCAATATCAACGCAAAATAGAAATTGCCCAAAGAGCATATAATTTGTTGATTTCCAATGGATTTCCTGCTAAAAACATTATTTTTGACCCCAATATTTTAGCCATTGCCACCGGCATTGAGGAACATAATACTTATGCACTTGCGTACATTAGTGCGTGCAGTTGGATAAAAGAAAATTTGCCTCATTGCCTTATCAGTGGCGGTGTAAGTAATTTATCGGTTGCATTTAGAGGCAATGATTACATAAGAGCAGTAATGCACGAAGTTTTTTTGAACCGAGCATCAGGGACAAAAGGCATGGATATGGCAATAGTAAATCCTATTATGCTTGCAGACCAAAAACAGCGTGCAAGTTTGAAGAAAGAATTAAGGAATATAATGGAAAATTTGATTTTTAATATTCAAACCGAGACTGCCTTGAATGATTTATTGGCTTATGCTGCCACACATCAATTTGAATTTGCAGCAAAAGAAGAAAAAAATCTATCTCCATCTGAAAAATTGCAACAATCTCTCTATCAAGGAGAAACAGAAAATTTATCTGAAATTATAAATAATTTGCTCCAAATTGAAAATTCTGCACTTGCAATTGTTGATAATCTTTTAATGCCTGCGATGTATGAGGTTGGTACGCGATTTGGCAAAGGAAAAATGTTTTTGCCGCAAGTGCTAAAAAGTGCTTCTGTTTTGAGCAAATCTATTGCCTTATTGAAGCCTTATTTGGAAGAAGAAACTCAATTAGATGCTTCAAAAAAGATTGATAATCAGAATATTATACTTGCGACCGTCAAAGGAGATGTACACGATATAGGTAAAAATATGGTGTCGGTAATATTGGCAAGCAACGGCTACCAAATAATAGATTTGGGGGTTATGGTGGAGGCTCAAAAAATTGTCAATACCGCATTGCAAAAGAAGGCTGTTCTTGTGGGTTTATCGGGCTTAATTTCGCCTTCATTGGAGGAGATAAAAAAGGTACTTCAACTTGCAGCCGAAAAGGGTTTAAAAATACCGTTTTTAGTAGGCGGTGCAACAGTTAGCGAGGCTTATACGGCTCTCCATTTGGCGGATATTTATCCTTGGGGAGTGATTTATGTAAAAGATGCCTCAACTTGCGCCCAGGTGGTCAAAGAATTATTGGAAAATCCAACACAATATATTGAAAATCAATACAATAAATACAAAGAAATTCAAGTCAATTTTGTAGAATCTACCCAAACAGACCGCCCCAAACGGAGAATAGATTTTTCAAAAATCAAAAAACCCAATTTTTTTGGTGTAAAAATGGAAACCATTGATTTAGAGGAGTTAGTACCTGCTTTTATGGATTGGAAAATGCTGTTGCCATTGTGGGGAGAAAATTATCGCATGGTAGAATATGACAATTTTAAAGCGGAGGCAAAAAAACTTCTTAATCAATGGATTACGCAAAAAAATATCCGCCCCGCTTACAGTGTAGGTTTATTTTCTGCCCATAGTGAAGAAAAAGAAATCATTGTTTATCATCCTCAAACGAATGAGGAATGGATAAGATTAGATACTTGTCGTGCAAAAAGTGAGCGTCTTTTAGCCCATTTAATTGCTCCAAAAGATGAAGGTATTGAGGATTATGTGGGCTGTTTTGTCGCAACTATTAAAGGCATTGAAAAAGAGAAGGAAAAATTTGATAAAAAATCGGATGTTTACCACTCAATACTTGCTCAATGTTTGGGCAACTGTTTGGCGGAGGGTTTATCGAGATATTTGTTTAAAAGACTAAAAAGTGAATGGTGGCAATTTGAAACCAAAGGCATACGTCCGGCGGTCGGCTATCCTGTTTATCCGTCTCATAATGAGAAAGAAAAAATATTTAAACTCCTTTCGGCGGAAAAAATTGGCGTCTCTTTGACAGAAAATTATGCAATGTTACCACAAGCAAGCGTCTGCGGACTGTATTTGGCAAATATCGATACTTATAATTTATAAACATTTATGAACGTAGCAAAACTATTGAGAGAAACCAAAGAAACGCTTTTTACCTTTGAAATTTTACCCCCTCTCAAAGGAGGCAGTTTTGAAGAGGTAGAAAATACAATTAAGCCACTTTTGGAGTTCAATCCGGCGTATATCAACATCACTTCTCACCGTAATGAAGTTGCATTTCGTAAAACAGAATTTGGCAACATGGAACGTTATAAAACCAAAAAACGTCCCGGCAGTGTTGGCGTGGCAGCCGCAATTAAACACAAATTCAATATAGAAGTAGTGCCACATTTGATTTGTGCAGGTTTTACAAAAGATGAAACAGAAGATGCTTTAATTGATTATAACTATCTGGGATTGAACAACTTATTTGTTATTCGGGGCGATAAATCCAAATCAGAACCATATTTTATCACCGAGCCTGGGGGCTATACTCATGCAGTAGAATTGCTCTCGCAAATCCAAAATATGAACAATGGTATTTATCTTGACCTCACCACCAATATGCCCACCGCTTTTTCGTGCGGAGTGGCAGGATACCCCGAAGGTTATGAAGAAAATAGTTTTGAAAAAGACCTCTTATTTTTGAAAGAAAAAATTGATAAAGGTGCAGAATATATTGTTACTCAAATGTTTTTCGATAATCAATATTATTACAATTTTGTTAAATCATGTCGCAAAATAGGAATTGATGTGCCTATTGTACCGGGGTTAAAACCAATTTCATTAAAAAATCAAATGGAACAATTGCCAAAATTGTTCAACATACATTTACCGGAACCATTGCTCAAAGAATTGCAAAAATGCACTACCGACAAAGCCGCTAAACAAGTAGGTACTCAATGGTGTATTCAACAATGTAAAGACCTCAAAGCCAACAAAGTACCATCATTACATATCTATACTTACGGCGTTTCAGACAATGTCTTTTCAGTTTGTAAAAACGTGTATTGAAAGTTTTTTCAGAGTGTAGATTTACGATTGGGGATTTACGATTTTAGATTTTTCTATTTTTTTTTTGCATTTTGGGATAAAAACGTTCTAAATGTCTGAACCACGATTTTCACAAGAGTTATATGATTAGCAGGACTAAAAAATTGTCTGAACCACAGATTTTCGTAAGATTTTTTTGATTTGTGTGAAGTCATAGTAATCATGTTAATCATTCAAAATCATAGTTCAGACAAGGGTGGTGCAAATCTACACTCTACACTCTTCACTCTCCACTCTGAAAAAAACGGTTTTTAATTTTTAATTGATAAAATTGTGTATCTTTGTAAATAGCATTTTATATAAAGTGATTTTTTTTTTTACAATTTAACAAAAAATAAGAGAAATATGTTGAATAAGAACAGGTTTTTTGTAGTAATTGCAGCGGTGATGTTGCTTGGAGGCGTGAGCCTTTTAGGAGGTTGCAGAAGTACGGATTGTGTTGGAATTGTGTATGTTTATTACATTGATAATGGAATAAAAATACCTGTTAGCAATTGTCAATTAACTTTTGGTGATTTTTCAGACCCTTTGTATTCGGACGAAGTGAGGCGAATTGTCATAACAGACGGCAATGGCGAATACGAAGGAGTGTGGAAAAATGAAGCCTATTTGCCATTCACAGGACAAGCAATGGTCGGCACAATACTCAAACAAGGCAGCGGTTTTTTGAAACTCGTTAAAGGCGAAACAACAAAAGTGGAATTGATGCTCAATTAAAAACATGAATACTCAAACCAAAAGCAGTAAATGCTTGAGTAGCAATGTTTTAATCAATAAACCATTTAATGTGCGTTTATTGTTCCATTATCCATATTGTTGCGCCCAAAGCAATGAAATGCAAGTTTTTTTGGAAGGAAATTTATCCAATCAAAAAGATTTATTATCTGATATTGAGAATACTAACAAAAGTTTTGTTGCCGAAAATGATGCACAAATTTTACTTGAACTTTTTACACAGCAAGGGGTAGACTGTTTTAAGAAATTACGCGGGCGGTGGAATGCGTATATTTTTATACCACAATCGCAAAAAATGTATGCCGTAAGAGACATTTTGGGCTGTTTGGCTTTATATTATAGCGAAGAAAATCAATATTTTACATCCTCCATTTTAGATACAGAAATTGAATTAAATGATAAAAAAAAGGAGGAACAAATTTGGAGAATAAATAATGAATCTGATTTAAAATATAAAAAAATAAAAATTATTCCTTGTAGTTCCTACTTTGTTCTTGATTTATCAAAAGAAATTGATTATCAAATAGTTACATATTATACCATTCCCTATAAAAATTGCAAGGCAGGCTACAATCGATATGAAGAACAATTGCGTTTTGACGATGTTAGGAGTTTGATTTTCAAAGCATTACAAAAATCATTAACCAATTGCAGCCACGTGGCAGCCATTTACACGGGAAGTATGGAAAATGCGATGTTGATTTGTGCGGCAAAAAAGGTTTCTCCGCAAACAGAAATCACTGTTTTTGCATTTTCAGGACGTTTGTCCAAAAACTCGCCACCGGAACAAAATATTCGCTCTGCGGGTGTCAAATGGGTGGAGGTTGATTGCGAAAATGATGACAATAAGATAGAAAAAGAATTATTCAAAAGCATTGTAAATGATGGAATTACAACTTTTATTTCGGAATATGGTTGTGCGAAATTATTTGCAGGCGATAGCGAATGTTTTGTGCCTTTTTTACGTTCGTTGCGAAACCAATGGATGTGGTCAAATTGGTGCAAAGAACGCATAAAAGCAAGACGGTCAGGCATTAGTTCTGCAAAATTAAAACAAATAAAGTCTGACTTTGCAAAAATACTAAAAAACAATTCAATTGAGGTACTTAATGACTATTTATATTTGCGATTTGCCGATTGTCTACATTTACGCAACACTTATACAGCATTTATAACTCGCTTTGTATCAACACATTTGAACATTTTAACTCCTTTTTGCGATGATTTAGAATTGGTGGAGTATGTTTTCAGTGTTCCTTCCACATTAAAAATTCACAATGGTTATGATAGTTATTTATTGCGAAATGCAATGGTAGGTGTTGTAAATGAGGAAGTTATGTGGATGAAAAGACCTATAAACACGTGGGAACTTTTATCTCTCTTTGATTTGTAGTGATTTCTTTTTTTTGCATTTTGGGATAAATTTGTTCTAAAATTGGAAAAAAATAATTCTCCATTCTCAATTTTCAATTCTCAGTTCAAAAAAAAGTTTTTATTTTTTTTTGAAAAAAAAGTGTATCTTTGTAAAAAGGTTAACGCGGAAGTAGCTCAGGGGTAGAGCATCAGTTTCCCAAACTGAAGGTCGCGGGTCCGAATCCCGTTTTCCGCTCCTATTTTTTTCATTGTAAAAATTGTAATTTGACAACAACAAAACAGGCTGTTTTTTTACAGCCTGTTTTTTAATTAAGTTACTGTAAATTAAGTAGATATAGGAACATGAGTATATTTTCAGTTTTCAATAAAGAGAAAAAAAAAGAGAATTTAGACAAAGGACTTGCAAAAACGAAAGAAAATTTGTTTACCCGTTTGTCGCGGGCGGTGCTGGGGAAAAGCACGGTAGATGAGGATGTTTTGGACGCTTTGGAAGAGGCTTTGATAACGTCCGACGTCGGTGTGAGCACTACTTTGAAAATTATTGATAGAATCAATACCCGAATTTCAAAAGATAAATATCTGGGAACGAAAGAGTTAAATCTTATTTTACGAGATGAAATTACAGAAATGCTCACCCAAACGAATGTTGAAGATTTGCCTCCGTTTTCATTGCCTCAAAATGCGACAAAGCCTTATGTTATTTTGGTTGTAGGGGTCAATGGAGTGGGCAAAACTACCACTATCGGTAAATTGGCACATCAATATAAATCCAATGGCTATTCGGTTTTGTTGGGGGCAGCAGACACATTTCGGGCAGCCGCTGTGGAGCAATTAGAAATATGGGCACAAAGAGTTGATGTTCCGATAGTTACGCAATCTATGGGGGCTGACCCCGCAGCAGTGGCTTTTGATACCGTCAAATCAGCAATTGCTAAACAAACAGACATTGCAATTATTGATACAGCAGGACGTTTGCACAACAGAATCAATCTAATGAACGAACTCTCTAAAATCAAAAACGTACTCAAAAAGCAAATCCCTGACGCTCCACATGAAATTTTGTTGGTTTTGGATGCCACTACCGGTCAAAATGCTATCGAGCAAGCCAAACAGTTTTCGGCTGCCACAGATATTAACGCTTTAGCCGTTACCAAGTTGGACGGCACTGCCAAAGGAGGTGTTGTGATTGGCATTTCGGACGAGTTTCAAATTCCTGTAAAATACATTGGGATTGGAGAGCAAATGGCTGATTTACAGATGTTTAACAGAAGAGAATTTATTGACACTCTTTTTTCAGATGACGTTGCCAAACAATAAAAAAAAATTACATATCAGTATTGACCCGCATTCGGGGTTTTGTTTTGGGGTTGTTCATGCTATAAAAACGGCTGAAAATGAATTAGATACGTATGGAAAATTGTATTGTTTGGGCGATATTGTTCACAACAGCGAAGAAGTGTTGAGATTGAAAAAAAAAGGGATGGATGTTATTGCACATCAACAAATTGCAGATATTTCTCATCAAAGATTGCTCATTCGGGCGCATGGAGAACCGCCAACAACTTATCAAATTGCTCACAATCACGATATTACCATTATCGATGCTACTTGTACTGTTGTTCTAAATTTGCAAAAAAGTGTCCGTAAAGGTTATTCTCAAATGCAAAAAAAAAATGGACAGGTCGCAATTTTTGGAAAAAAAGGACATGCAGAAGTAGTAGGTTTGGTGGGGCAAACAGATGGCTCGGCTTTGGTGATTTCCGATTTAAATGAAATAGAACTCATTGATTATCAGCGACCTTTGAGATTATATGCACAAACAACACAAAGTTTATCTCAATACAAATTATTAGCACAAAAAATTCAACAAAAATATTCTCTCAATGGCATTCAAAGTCCTGATTATGTGTGGTTTGACACAATATGCAGGCAAGTTTCCAACCGTGAAGAGAGCCTCAAATCATTTGCGAAGTCGCATGAGGTGATTATTTTTGTTTCAGACCCCAAAAGTTCCAACGGCATGGTTTTGTACAATATTTGCCAATCGGTTAACGAGCGTTCTTATTTTATAAGCAATATAGAACAGATTGATAATCAATGGTTTAACAATTGTAACAGTATCGGTATTTGCGGTGCCACCTCTACCCCACTCCACTTAATGGAAAAAGTAAAAGAAACGTTAGAGCAAATGCTACAAAAGGTTTAATTTATTTTTTTTTTGCCATTTTTCTCAACAACATTGCGGGGTAGCCGTAAATGATGGCGACAATGCACAAAATGGTATTGAGTAAACTGATACGCAAAAAGTCAATGGACGGTCTAAAATGTGAAACTCTCTCATTTTGAGGAGGATACAAAACTTCTATCGACACTGTTTTGATGGGAATACCTTTCCAAACACACCTCACCAACAATTCAATTTCGGCTTCATAACGGCGACTCAAAAGGTGCATTTTTCCCATTTTTCGCAATGGATATAAACGAAAGCCTGTTTGTGTATCCGACAAACGAATGCCGGTCTGAACCGTAACCCAAAAATTGGAAAATCTATTGGCAAATTTATTCTTTTTTGGCATATTCGGATGCGAAAAATCACGCACTCCAATAATCAGAGTATCAGCATTTTGCGCAATTGATGACAAAAAAAGCGGAATATCTTTTACCTGATGTTGTCCGTCTGCGTCCATTGTCAATGCGTATGCAAAATGTGCAAAATGTGCTGCCCTAAATCCGCATTGCAAAGCATAACCTTTCCCGCGATTGCGCTGATAACCAATCAATTGTATATTATCACAATTGGCAATTGCAGCCTCTATTTGTGGCAAAATATTATCCGTTGAGCCGTCATTGACCAACAAAACAGGATAATTGCACTCTTTTAATTCAGCCAATAATTTTAATAAATGGCTACCCGCATTATAAAAAGGAATTAGTATACAAATGCTATTTGCTTGATTATCAGGTGTATACATTTATTAAATTTTAATTATCAAAATTGAGAGTTTCTTGATGATTGTTTGTTTTTCGTTGTGCTGAATTTGTGAGTGCCGAAACGTTGGGAAAATTAGCCCTTTTGCCATCCAAAATTTCTTGAATGTGATTTTGCATTACTTCCAAATTATCACCGTAATATAATTGATTTTCCATGTATTTTTTTGCTATTTTTTATCAATATGTATTTGCAATTGTTTAAATGGAATTTCTATATTTTCTTCGGTAAATTTTTCATAAATCAATTGATTCATTTTAAAAAAAACAGTCCAATAATCGGCACTTTTTACCCAAATTCTCAATTGAACATCAACAGAACTATCTGATAATGAGGTAACTACAACAGCAGGTGCGTCAATACCTTCCTCTTTTGTCAGCACTTCGGGCTGCGCATACGCCAACGCAAGCAAAACCTGACGCGCTTTATCCACTGACTGACCGTAGGCAATGCCCGTACTCAAATCCACACGACGAAACTCCTTGCGAGAATAATTGGTCAATGAATTGGTCGCCAATTGTGTGTTTGGAATGACCACAATTTTATTGTCTGCCGTTTTGAGTGTTGTGTTGAAAATCCTAATTGCCTCCACCGTGCCGGCATAAGAGCCTTGTTCTACATAATCTCCAACTTTAAAGGGCTTAAGCACCAATATAATAACTCCTCCTGCAAAATTTTGTAAAGTACCTTGCAACGCCATACCGACCGCCAAACCTGCCGCCCCCAAAATGGCTATAAATGAGGTTACAGGTATGCCAATTTGATTGACAACCGTGATAATCAAAAGCACTTTTAATGCAATTTCTATCAACGGCACCAAAAAACCTGTCAACGAAGGGTCTACTTTGCGCCGTGTCATCAATTTATGCAAAGTTTTTGATAAAAATTTTATCACTTTCCAACCTACCCACAATATTACCAAACCTATCAATAGATTAGGTACATTGTGTACCAACACGTTCTGTACAAACTGTTCTACTGTCTCTAACATTTTCATAATCAGACTATTTTAATTCTTTTTTAATAAATAATTCAAATTGATAATATAACTGTTTTTTGGGTGTTTTATTGTGTTTTAGTGTTTTTTTACTCTATTTCATAAATGGGTATATCTAATTTTCCAATTGTGCTGACAGAAAATTGTGTAGCATAAAAAGGGATATCTGATTTCAAAGTAAATGTAGTCATTTCTTTGCGTATATTTTTATTACTGATTGTAATGGCATTGATACCATTTTGCAAAGGAAATGCCATGTTATTGATATAAAAATAACCCGCAGTCGTTAAACTATCTGAAAGTGAAAATAGAATTGAAAATACTTTTACAGGAGAATAAAAACAAATCACCGATTCATTAGTTGTTGCTGCCAAAAAAGTACTATCTGCACTGTCGGAATTTTCTGTATTATCAATTGAAATACTATTTGCATTAATTTTTGAAAAAGCCATCAAAACATCTAAACTTTTGGAAATGTCTATTTTTTCCAAATAATAGACAGGTTTTTGAGTGTTTTGTTCAAAATATTCCTTAAAAATTGCCGATTTTTCAAAAATATTGTATTTTTTATGATATTTTAATGAAAAATAGTCGCTACATGAACTGCTATTTTGACCAAAAATATTGCAAAAGTCCAACTGCATAGGATTAGTATATCGAATTTTGCCCAAATAAATAGCCGCATCTTGAGGTAGTGTATCTAAAATATTAGCACTCTGTAATTTATCCATCATTGTTATGTTCCTTTGCTCGTGTTGCCATATCCTTGACAAATGCTCATTGGTATAGCCCATGATGATAAACCAACAAAAATTTATGGCTAAAACAATACAAATTGCAATATTTTTTAACCACTTTTTTTTGCTGAATGCTTTTAGTAATGCAATGAAAGTCAGTGCAATTATTCCTATCACAAAACCGTAAGAATAGAAAGTCGTTGCATAACCTGCACAGTTAGCCCACCAATCGTTCGAATTGTATTTTTCTGTGGTAGCGATAATAAGATGCACTGAAAACATAAAAAACATAAATAATAAAAAAACAATGCAAATTTTGCTCCATTTAAAATTAAGTTGTAGATTTTTGAGCAAAACAAACAGCAATGTAGTCAATAAAATTGCTCCCATTTTCACTGCAATTGACGCATTTACAAGTACATACCAAAAATTAGAAATGTGCCCTGCCGGTAATAAAGAATAAATTTGCAAATAATTAGGCTTGTCAAAAAATATAAATGTAGGAAATGCAGTTTTATTATAGCCCCAAATAATGGAAAAGAAATTTTTCCAATTGAAATCTTGTGCCAATGTTACCCCTGAATAAAAGCCTCTCTCGGTACTTACATACATTCTGTATCCAAAATAGACCATACAAAATAACACTCCTATGGCGACAAAAGGAACAATTTCTTTATAAAAAGTAGACTTTAAAAAGAGCGTTTTGCCATATATTTTCCAATTTCTAATGAAAATAAATATCCCAAAAAAGAATAAATATAACAAATAATTCTCATAAAAAAGCAAACTTATTGCCATTAAAAGTACGGAAATAACTAAATATAGCATTTTTTGACGTTCTGTATATACCAAAAATAACAAAATTGCCCCCAAAAAGAGCGAGTAACTAAACGCAAAATAAAACGGATATGCAATGATAGCAATGTGCAAATTTTGCGTTATCGGCAAAAAGGCAAACAATAAAAGCAATACGAATAATGACAACTCTTTTGAATGAAATATTTTTTTGATTATCATTGCAAACAATACAAATGCAAGACTTAATGTGCTGTACTGTATTATTTTTGTAAAATACAAATTATCAACAATATACGGAAAATGATAAAATATTTTCGTTATCAAAAAATAGAACCGCCCTGTATTACGGGCATAGCGCTGAAATTCAACCGCATAGTCACCACTCAATGCACACATGTAATATTCAAGATCATCTGCGGTCGTAAATCCTATTTGAAAAAATGGATATAATGCACAAATTATACATGTAATATATGCACCCCAAAACAATAGTTTTTTATCAAAATTTGCATCTTTTAATTTTATTTTATTCATGTTTTTTTATTTATTTTTAACAATTTATAGTTTTATCAATAATATAAATAGGTCTTTGCTTGGTTTCATCAAATAAAAAACCGATATATTTGCCCATAATGCCCAGCATAAAAAATTGTATGCTAAACATAAAACCCATAAAAACAACCAATGTAGTATAACCGGGAATAGGCTGCTCTATAATTTTCATAATGAGGCTGAAAATTACCAATGCAATGCTCAACAAGGCGGATATAAATCCTAAATAAATGCCTATTTCTAATGGAATTTTAGATAATGTTGCCATTGCGGTCAAAGACAAACTGACCAATTTGCGAGTAGAATATTTGCTTTTTCCACTTTGACGTGGAATGGCTATATATTCTAATGTAGTTCTTTGAAAACCAAGCATTTGTATTATTCCCCGCAAAAAACGTGTCCTTTCGCGGAAGTTATTTTTTAGTATCTCCCCTACTCTACTGCTGATTAGAAAAAAATCAGAGGCATTTTCCGCCAATTCTACCTTTGAAATTTTATTTAAAAAGCGATAAAATAAGCGGGAATTAAAATTTTGTATTCTCCCTGCATCTTGTCTTTGTGTGCGTACCATATTGATAATTTCAAAGCCTTCTGCTCTTTTTTGCAACATCAAAGGCAACATTGTCGGCGGATGTTGTAAATCGGCGTCCATACAAACAATGGAGTCGCCCTCACTGTAATCAATTCCTGCCAACATCGCCGCCTCATGCCCAAAATTACGTGAAAAAGAAATGATTTTTACTCTATCATTCCCGTCAACAATTTTTTTCAATATCTGCAACGATTTATCGCTACTGCCATCATTGACAAAAATAATTTCGTAAGTGATATTTTGTGTTTGCAAAATTTCTGTTAATTGTTGGTATACATCAACAATATTTTCTGCTTCATTATAAACAGATACCACAATAGAACAAGTTATATTTTTATTTTGTAAATTATTATTCATTATCATAGTTTGTATTTTTAATATATTTTAATCAGACAATTTTATTCGTTGAATCTACCAATTGCAGTCTATTTTGAAAGAGAATAGAGTCGTTTCGCAATTTTTCGTTTGTAATTAACATATAATCAGCACGTTCGTCATCTCCCCATGCTCCCAACCTTCTTGTCCAAACTTCGGCTATATTGGCAGGAAAAAGGTCTGTATCTGCAATAGCAATAATTTTATCTTTTGCAATTTGATTTTTCTCCACTATCATCTTCATTTCAGGCAAAATAAATGCTCTTTGATAAATCATTTCATACTCTCTAAATGTCCGTTTATGATATTCAACACAATTATAAGACATTATAAAACAAGGAATTAAAGCAAAAAATAACAGTAGAGACAAACTCCATGACAAATATTTATTTTTCCATTTGACCATAGATATTAAAAATGCCAATAAAAAAGTATCTGCCAGCAAAAAAGTATCAATCAAATAATAATCATGATACATATATTGGGGTAACATAACAAGAAAATAACATATACCTCCAAAAAGCAAAATACTACCTTGCAGTAAAATCCGCTTTTGAAATGTAGTTAATAGACTGATTTTCTTTTTATTAGCATATATCAAATAGAGAATCATATTTACTCCCAATATTCCTAAAATTCCAAAATGCAATGGCAAGAATACATTATATCTATTATCGGTCATGACTGCCAACATCTCCGTAATATCATTCCACGCTGTCGGTAATGTTATTTTAGAGAGGAAAATTGAGCCATATTGCTGTTGTAAATACACATCATAAAAATGATAGACAACACATAAAACAACAACTATCATAACGAGCAACACTTCTTTCCACACAATACGTCTATTGAATAAATAAGACAATGCTTGCTGACACATTACAGCAATTAATGCTATTGCAAAAGGTAATCGAAACAACATGGCAATATAAAAGAACAAAATAGCGAACACAAAATGCTCAAATTTTTGCAGTTTTAAATAAGAAAAATAAAAATAATAACCTATAAAACAAAGCGATAACGCAGGTGGAGAGGGCGAAAAATTGCATGTATAATACAAAATAACAGGCATGGAAAAAATAAGCAACGGTAAAATCGCCGACAAGAAAAAAGATTGCGTTTCCCTATACAACAGCAACCATAAAAAAATCAATCCAAAAAGAAAAACCAACAACATGGTTAATTTATAAGTGAGCGGCTCGGTTGAATTGCTTATTTTCATTGTTATTGCCGCCAAAAACTCACTCAAAGGCGAGGCAGCAGCGGTAATACCTTCTAATGTATCTAATGGTTTTGCTGCTTGAACCATGTAAGGTTCAATTAAATATGTCCGCGGATAAAAATAATCCAACCCATGCTCTGCATACGTCAATGCGATGGCATAATGGTCGGACTGACTCCATTGATGTACTCCTGTTGGATATGCATTATACGAACCTTTATAAAGTATAACACTCAATATCAACAATATGCCCGCAAATGCCAATATTTTAACCCCCAATTTATTCCTCTTTGCCCATAATTGACTAATTTTCATACTCCGCTGTATGTTTTTTTTACTGTTCCTGTATGTTTAATTACTAAAAATGCAAAGATACACCTTTTTATCAATAAAAAATTAAAAACCTTTTTTTTCAGAGTGTAGAGTATAGAGTGGAGAGATTTTTTTTGCATTTTGGAATAAAAACGTTCTAAAATTGTGCAATTCTCAATTCTCAATTTTCAATTATTCCACTTTTTCACATTCAACAATTTGCCTTTGAGTGTCATCAATCACCATTGCCAAACAGGTAGCATTCGGATAGGGTTTAATGTATTCTTTTTCACGGATTTGTGTTGCTGCTTCGGCTAATTTTACTTGCACGTCTTCGGATTTGAACGCCACTTTAAATTCGAGAATAAAAGTTGAACCACGATACGAAATTACCAAATCAGGACGCCCTTTAAAAGTGTGCAATTCAGCCTCGACAACCACTCCGCAACCCTGCAAAAATGAGAGAATTGTGGAACGATAGAGCCATTCTTGAGCAGGAAATTTGTAGTCCTCATTTTGAATTACTTGCTGGGCGGCTTTGGCGTAGTCATCGTAGGGGATTTTCGATAATAACATATTGAGAACATCCTTAAAACCGTCTTTGTTTTTATTGAGCAAATGTTTACAGATATTGTTTCTAAAACTTTCATAATTATCATCGCCCACAATATTACTTGTCAAAAGGCTTGACATCGAATTTAGCACCTCCGTATTGGGATAATCCAAACTGTAATCATTCGTAGTTCCCTCACGCAGAGTTAAATAGCCACTTTGGTAAAGAAAATTTTCAGGACTTGC